>NZ_JBEYJD010000010.1:0-192101 GCF_040636125.1 Streptomyces sp. NPDC006733
GTCCTCTCCGGCAACGGCGCCGGCAACAACTGATCCCACCCCGCTCGAAAGCTCTGGCCGCCGGTTTCCACCGGCGGCCAGAGCCGTTTTCGGAGTCGGCAACCACTACCGAAATCATTTCCCATTTACATCATATTGAGACAAGAAGCCTGAGCTACACATACAGGCCACCGAGGAGCACAATGGACTCGCGGTAGTCCCCGCAGACGCGGTCGGACTTGCACAAGCCGAAGGAGGCGAGTCGAATGGCCGATCTGTCACACCACCAGGGGGACATCGGAGCGCACCCGGACGTCTCGGAAATGCGCGATCGCTACGCCCGCGTGCTCGGCGGCCGGGGGGCGGTGGGAGTCGACGGACTTCTGCTCCTGGCCGGACTGTGGGCCGCCATCTCGCCCTGGACGGTGCACTTCGCGCCCACCTCCGCACAGCTGGCACAGAACAACCTGATCATGGGCATCGCGGTCGCCGCGGTGGCGCTGTTCCTGAACCTGGCCCCGCAGCGCATGCAGGGCCTGAGCATGGCCTGCGCGGTGATCGGCGCCTGGCTGATCGTCTCCCCCTGGGTGGTCACCCGCCACCCCGACACCGGCGCGATGTGGAACAACATCATCACCGGCGCCGTCATCTGCCTGCTCGGCCTCGCGGCGGCGGGAATGATGATGAGGAAGAGCCGGGAAGCCTGAGCCGGAACCGTATCCGGAGCGGGTGAATACCGACGGTCGCCCCAGGACCGGCGCAGGCCCGGGGGCGACCGTCCGCGCATTGCGGGCCCCGGGACTTCGTGAGTTGATGCCTCCAGGAGGTGCCGCCCGCCATGACCCCATCGCATCAGGACAACACGCCGCAGAAACGACCGTCGCAGGACCGCCCCCACGGACCGCACGAGATCCTCCAGCACGGGGCGGAGTTCGACGCCGAGGCCGCGAAGCGCCGGCACGACGAGGCGCGGGCGCGGGAGGTCCACACCGCCGCGACGGACGCCCTCATCGCGCGCAGCCGCGCACTGCGGGCCACGCTGCAGGAGCTGCACCGGGTCCCCACGGGCACCCCGGAGGGCCTGCCCGCCTTCCGGCAGGCGTTCCAGGAGCACTGCACGGCGAAACAGGCCACCGTCCACCCGCTCCTGGCGCGGCACGACAAGGCGTCCGTCGCCGTGGTGCGCGACCGTGAGGACGGCGCGCAGCTGCTGCGCCGCCTGGACGACGTCATCGCCGGCAAGGTCGCCGTCGAGGGCCTGACGCTCACCACGCAGCTCGTGCTCGGCGAGGTCGACCAGTACCTCCTGCACGAGGAGCGCGATCTCGTGCCGTGGATGCAGCGCGGCCTCTGACCGGACGGAACGCGTCAGCGGCCGGGCGCGACCAGGCCGAGTTCGTACGCCGTGATGACCAGGTGGACGCGGTCGCGGGCGTCGAGTTTGGTGAAGAGCCTGGCCACGTGGGCCTTCGCGGTGGAGACGCTGATGACGAGCTCCTCGGCGATCTCGGTGTTCGACAGCCCGCGGCCCACGAGCGTCAGCACCTCGCGCTCCCGGTTGGTGACGCCGTCGACCGGGACGGGGCGCGGGGCGGCGGGTTCGGGGCGGCCGGCGAACTCCTCGATGAGCCGGCGGGTGACGCTGGGGGCGATCAGGGCGTCCCCGGCGCCGACGACACGGATCCCGTCGAGGATGGACTCCAGCGGCATGTCCTTGACGAGGAACCCGCTCGCCCCGGCGCGGAGCGCCGCGTAGACGTACTCGTCGTCGTCGAACGTGGTGAGGACGAGGACCCGTGTCGGCAGCGACGGATCCGCGGTGATGCGCCGCGCCGCCTCGATGCCGTCCATCACGGGCATGCGGATGTCCATGACGGCCACGTCGGGGCGGACTTCCCCGGCCAGCGCCACCGCCTCGGCACCGTTGGCGGCCTCGCCCACCACCTCGATGCCGGGGGTGTCGGCGATCAGCACGCGCAGCCCGCTGCGGACCAGGGGCTGGTCGTCGGTGAGGAGGACGCGGATCACCGGGCGGCCGCCGCGGGCACCGGCAGCCGGGCGGCGACGCGGAAGCCGCCCTCCGGACGCGGACCGGCGCTGAAGTCGCCGTGCAGCAGGCTCACCCGCTCGCGCATCCCGACGATGCCGTAGCCGTCGCTCCCGGCACCGCCGCTGCCGAGGTCGGTGATCTCGATGGACAGCTCCGCGTCCCGGTAGTCGACGCTCACCCGGCAGTCGCGGGTGCCGGAGTGCCGCACGACGTTGGTGACCGCCTCCTGGATGATGCGGAAGGCGGACAGGTCGATGTCGGACGGCACGGGCCGGCGCTGCCCGCGCCACCGCACGTCGACGCGGACGCCGGCGTCCCGGGTCCGCTCGACCAGCCGGTCGACGTCGTCCAGCCCCGGCGCCGGCTCCAGGGACGCCGCGCCCGGGTCGGTGCGGCGCAGCGCGCCCAGCGTGCGCCGCAGCCCGGACAGGGTCTCGCGGCTGGTGGCCTCGATGGCGTCGAGCGCCTTGCGGGCCTCGGCGGGCTGCGTCCGCAGGACGCGGCTGCCGACGCCCGCCTGGATGGCGATGATGCCGATGCTGTGGGCGACCATGTCGTGCAGTTCGCGGGCGATGCGCAACCGCTCCGCGGTGACCGCCTGGTGCGTGGCCTGCGAGCGCAGCGTCTCGGCGTGGGCCCGGCCCTGGTGGATCGTGTTGCCGATCAGCCAGGCGATGACCGCGGTCGACGCGACGGCCGCCTGGGCCGCGACCCCCGCGTCCAGGTCGCGCAGCGCCCGGGTGACCGTGTACGACGTCACCAGGACGACCGGCAGCAGGACGGCGAGGATCGACATCCGGCGCGAGCGGGTGGCGGCGATGTAGCCCACCACGGCGTCCGCCAGCAAGAACACCGCGATCGGCGCCTCCACCACCCGCGACCCGAGGGCGACGACCACGCCGCCGAGCGCCACGCCGAGGGAGACCAGCGGCGCGCGGAACAGCAGCAGGGCGCCGACGGTGGTGACGACCGCGACGATCAGCAGCGGAGCGCCCTCGATGTTGCTGTCGAGATCGGTCAGCCGACTCCATTCGTCGGGCCGTTGCAGGGAGCGCAGCAGGATGACCGCCGACCAGAAGGCCCCCACCCACACGCCCAGGGGCAGCCGTTTGAGCAGCGGAGGGCGGGGGGCGGCGGTCATGGGCCGATCGTAGGCCACGGGCCTTCACCCGCGCAGTGGCCCACGGGCGTAGTACCCCGGGCCACCCCGCGGCCCGCCGATGGTGACCGCGGGCCCGATGCGGCGCGGGGTCCGGGACCGGCACCGTTGGCGGCATGATCGAAGCCAGTCATCTCACCAAGCGCTACGGCGACACCGTGGCCGTCGACGGCCTGACGTTCACCGTGCGGCCCGGCACCGTCACCGGGTTCCTCGGCCCGAACGGGGCCGGCAAGTCCACCACCCTGCGGATGATCCTCGGCCTGAACGCCCCGACCGGCGGGTCCGTCACCGTCGACGGGGTCCCGTTCGCGAACCGCCCGCGCGGCCTGCGCCACGTCGGCGCGCTGCTCGACGCCCAGGACGTGCACGGCGGTCGCAGCGCGGCCGCGCACCTGTCGACCCTGGCGCGCGGCAACCGCATCCCGCGGCGGCGCGTCGCCGAGGTGCTGGAGGAGGTCGGGCTGGGCAGCGCGGCCCGGCGCCGCATCGGCGGCTTCTCGCTCGGGATGAAGCAGCGGCTGGGCATCGCGGGGGCGCTGCTCGGCGACCCTCCGGTGCTGCTCTTCGACGAGCCCCTCAACGGCCTGGACCCCGAGGGCGTGCGGTGGCTGCGCGGCCTGTTCCGGCGGCTGGCGTCCGAGGGCCGCACCGTGTTCGTCTCCAGCCACATGATGGGCGAGATGGAGCACACCGCCGACCGGTTGATCGTGATCGGCCGGGGCCGGCTCATCGCCGACCAGAGCCTGGCGGACTTCTCCGCCCGCAGCACCGGCACGGGCGTGACCGTGCACACCCCGGGCCTCGACGCGCTGGCGGCCGTACTGGCCGCGGAGGGCGCGTCGGTGCTGCGGGAGAACGGCACGGTGGGGACGGTGACCGGGCTGAGCGCGGCCCGGATCGGCGAACTCGCCCACACGCACCGCATCGTGCTGCACGAACTGGCCACCCGGAGCACGTCGCTGGAGAGCGCGTTCATGGAACTCACCGCCGGCAGCGTCGAATACCTCGCAGGAGATCCCCGATGAGCACGGTCGCCACCACCACGACCACCACGACCACCGCACCGCCGTCCGCGCGGACGGCCGAGCCCCCGGCACGGTTCACCGATCTCGTCGCCGCCGAATGGATCCGGCTCCGGTCGCTGCGGTCGACGTACTGGGTGCTGGCGGTCGGCGCGCTGGCCACGATCGCGGTCAACGTCAACGCCGTCCACGCCGACCTGACCTACCTCGACCGGCCGCCGCGGCCGGGCATGCCGCCGTTCGTCTACGACCCGCTCCTCCACGGTCTGAACAGCATCGGCGTCTACCTCCTGATGCTGGCGGCGGGCAGCGTCGGCGCCCTCTCGGTCCTCGGCGAGTACGCCACCGGGATGGTGCGCACGACGTTCGCCGCCGTGCCCGACCGCGGCGCGGTGGTGGCCGCCAAGGTGGTCGTCGTCTCCGCGGCCACCCTCGTCCTCGGCGCGGTGGTCTCGGCGGCGTCGTTCTTCGGCACCAATGCCCTCCTGGCCTCGCGCCACGTCGGCCTGTCGATCGGCGACCCCGGCTGCCTGCGCGCGGTCACGGCGTACGCGCTGATCGTCCCCGTGTCGGCGCTCGTCGGCATCGCCTTCGGCGCCGTCATCCGGCACGCCACGGCCACCATCGTCGCGCTGGTGACGCTGCTGTTCATCGCTCCCCTGCTGTTCGGCGGCGACCGCTACCGGATCCTCAAGGAGATCGGGAACGTCCTGCCGGTCGGCGCGGTGGACCGGCTCAAGGAGAACCCCGGCAACCCGTACCTGGATCCGGGCAGGTATCCGGCCACGATCACCGGGTCCTGGCTGGCGCTCGGCGGCTGGGCGCTCGTCTCGGTGGTCGTCGCCGTGGTCGTCGTTCGGCGCCGGGACGTGTGAGGCCGGGACGGGTGAGGACCTGCGCGCGGGCCGCGGTGTCGACCCCTGCTCGATTTACGGATCGATCCGTATCGATTATCCTGGGGCCCATGAACCGAGGGCGCCCGCGTGACCACAAGGTCGACGAAGCCGTCAGCGAGGCGGTACGGGAGATCCTGGACGGCGTCGGGTACCAGCAGTTGAGCATCGACCGCGTCGCGGCCCGCGCGGGAGTCGGCAAGGCCGGCATCTACCGGCGGTGGCGCTCGAAGGCCGAGATGGTGTTCGTCGCCGTGGTGCACGGTACGGAGATCGACCCGCCGCCGGACCGCGGCGGTCTGCGGGCCGATCTGACCGCGCTCGCCGAGCACATCCTCGTCCTGCTGTCCGCGCCGCACGCGCGCAAGGCGCTGCCGGGCCTGATCGCCGACATCGCCGCCGACCCGGAGCTGGCGACCCGGTTCGCCGCCACGTTCATCGACCGCCAGCAGGACGTCCTGACGCAGATCCTCGAACGGGCCGCCGCCCGCGGGGAGATCGGCAAGGGGGCGGATCCGGTGCTGGTGCACGCGCAACTGCTCGGCGCCGTCTTCGTCCACCTCTTCCTACTCGGCGGCACCCCGCCGTCGGACCTGCCCCGGCGGCTGGCCGACGCGGTGGCCGCCGGGCTCGACACTCCGGAGTGACCCGATGGAACTCGACCGCGTGCTCCCCGCCTATGACTTCCGCTCCCGGTTCACCCGGCGCATCGCGGCGGATCCGCCGACCGTCTGGCAGGCGCTGCGGGAGCTGTCCGGCGCGGAGCTCCCGGTCTCCCGCCGTCTGCTGATGCTGCGGTCGGTCGGCCGGAGCCGGCTCGACGGCCCGCTGCTCGACACCTTCCCGACGCCCACCCTCGTCACCGTGGAGGGCGAGGAACTGGTCAAGGGCAAGGTCGCCAAGTTCTGGCGGCTGCAGCCCGAGCTCGCACCGATCCCGCCCGGTGACGCCGCCGCCTACACGGAGTTCGCGGAGCCGGGCTGGGCCAAGGCGGCCATGAGCCTGCGGGTGATCCCCGACGGCGACACCACCGTCGTCGCCTTCGAGACCAGGGTGCAGGGCACCGACGCCCGCGCGCGCCAGGCCTTCCGCGCCTACTGGCTGCTCATCCGGCTGGGCGGCGCCACGTTCATCCGGCTCGAGGTGCTGGGGGCCGTGGCGCGCCGCGCCGAGCGCGCCGCCGCCGGAACACCGGCCTGACCGGCGTCGCCCCGCTGTGTCCCCCTGGCCCACGGTGAGGTCGCATTCCCGCCGGATCGCCGGGATCGGCGACGGTTCCATGGGCGCATGGCCCTCCGAACGAACACCACAGAACCGGGCTCCGCGCCCGCGGCGCCGGCGCTTCCGGCTGCGGCCGGGGCGGCCCCACCGGGTCGACCGCCGCTGGTGCACTGGCTCGCGGTCCTGTCGGTCACCCTGGGGATCTTCTCCATCGTCACCACGGAGATCCTGCCGATCGGGCTGCTGACGCCCATCGGCTCCGCCTTCGGGGTCTCCGAGGGCGTGGCGGGGCTGACGATGACGATGCCGGGCATCGTCGCCGCGATCGCGGCCCCGGTGGTCACGGTGACGACCGGGCGGCTGGACCGGCGGCTGATGCTGAGCGTCCTGATGGGGCTGCTGGCCCTCGCCGACCTCCTGGCCGCGCTCGCGCCCGCCTTCTGGGTCCTGTTGCTCTCCCGGGTGCTGGTCGGCGTCACCATCGGCGGGTTCTGGTCGATCGGCGCCGGCCTCGCACCGCGGCTCGTCCCGGCCGGGTCCGCCCCCCGGGCGACGGCGGTGATCTTCTCGGCGGTCCCGCTCGGCTCCGTGCTGGGCGTTCCGGCCGGTGCGCTCATCGGCCACCTGGCGGGCTGGCGGGCGTCGTTCGCCGTGATGGGCGTGCTGAGCGTGGGCGTACTGGTCGCCCTGCGCACCCTGCTGCCGCCGCTTCCCGCACGGCAGGTGACCCGGTTGGGCGTGCTGCGCGGCATGCTGCGCGAACGGAACATCCGGATCGGGCTGCTGGCCACCTTCCTCGTGGTGCTCGCCCACTTCGCGGCGTACACCTACGTGGAGCCGTTCCTGCAGCAGGTGACTCGGGTGGACGCGGGTGGGATCAGCGTGTTCCTGCTCGTGTACGGCGCGGCGGGCGTCGTCGGCAACTTCGCCGCGGGGTGGGCGATCACGCGCGGCCTGCGGGCCACCTGGATCACCTGCACCGGCCTGCTCGCCGCCGCGACGCTGCTGCTGCCGGTCGTCGGCGGCGGGTGGGTCGCGGCGCTGGGGCTGCTGGTCGTCTGGGGGCTCGCGTACGGCGCGGTCCCGGTCTGTTCCAGTACGTGGTTCGCGCGGTCGGCCCCCCGTACCCCGGAAGCGGCGACCGTGCTGTTCACCGCGTCCTTCCAGGCGACGCTGTCCGCCGGCGCCCTCGCCGGCGGGGTGATCGTCGACCGCACCTCGACCGCGACCGTCATGACGCTGAGCGGTGCGGTGGCGGCGCTCATGGCCGCGATGCTGTGGGGCGCCGGCCGGATGCGCCCGCTGCCGCCCGCACCGTGACCGGCGGAGGGGGCGTCACCCCGGACGGTGCCGCCCGGCCGCACGGCGGCGGCCGGGGCGGCCCGTCAGCGCAGCACGTCCTCGAGCTCCTGGAGCAGCCGCCGCTTCGGACGGGCCCCGACCATGGACTTCACCGGCTGCCCGCCCTCGAAGACCATGAGCGTGGGCATCGACAGCACCCCGTACGCCGACTGCGTCCCCGGATTGGTGTCCACGTCCAGCAGCACCACCTTCAGCCGGCCCGCCTGCTCCTCGGCCACCGCTTCCAGCACCGGGGCGAGCATGCGGCACGGCCCGCACCAGTCGGCGGTGAACTCCACGAGCACCGGGCCCTCGGCCGCCAGCACCTCCTCGGCGAACGTCGCGTCCGTCACCGTGGCCAACCCTGTCGCCTGCGCCATCTCAGTCCCTCTTCCCGTCGTTGTCCTGGTAACCGGCGTATTCGCAGCGCGGCGGTGAGCTCTCCGGCGCCTGCGCGGTGAACTCCACCTCCGCCCGCGCCAGCTGCGCCCCGACCTGCTCGCGCACCTCGCGCAGCCGCGCGATGACGTCGTCGAGCTCGGCGAGCTTGCGCCGGTAGACGTCCAGCGAGGCGGGACACGAGTCCCCCTCCGGATGCCCGGCCCGCAGGCACTCGACGAACGGGCGGGTCTCCTCCAGCCCGAAGCCGAAGTCCTGCAGCGTGCGGATCTGCGCCAGGAGGCGCAGATCGTCCTCGCCGTAGGAGCGGTATCCGTTCCCGGCACGGCGCGCGGGCAGCAGCCCGAGCGTCTCGTAATACCGCAGGGCGCGGGTGGTCACACCCGCTCGTTCCGCCAACTCACCGATCCGCATGACTCGACGGTAGACCTTGACCCCGACGTCAACGCCAGCGTTCCGCCAAGGCCCGCGGCGCCCGGCCGGAACCCCCTTCCGCACATTGATCTACCAAAACGAACACAAGCATGTTAGAAATACGCCATGGGTACTGCGAACCGCCTCGACGTCACACTGCGCCTGGTGCAGGGGACCGAGCGGATGGGCGTCGGGGAACTGGCGCGACGGCTGGGTGTGTCGGAGATGACCGTGCGCCGGGACCTCGACGAGCTGGAACGCCAGGGGATGGTGCGGCGAGTGCGCGGCGGGGCGGTCGCGGCCGGCCTGCCCGAGCAGGGTGCGGGGTTCACGGCGCGCGAGCCCTGGCAGGCCGCGACCAAGGACCGGCTGGGCGCGGCCGTGGCCGAGCTGGTGGAACCGGGCAGCACCGTCCTGCTCGACGCCGGCACCACCACCGTGCACGTCGCGGGCCATCTGATCGCGCGCGCACCGCTGACGGTCGCGGTCCTCAGCCTGCAGGCCGCCGTGCGGCTGGCGGACCAGCCGGGTATCCGGCTGCTCGTGCTCGGCGGGGAGTCCCGCCCCGGCGAACGGTCCCTGGTGGGGCCGATCGCCCTGCGGGCGGTGGACGGGCTCGCCTTCGACTGCTTCGTCATGTCGATCGGCGGGGTGCACGCCGAGCACGGCTGGTCGGAGTTCTCGCTGGACGACTGTGCCGTCAAGCAGACCGCGCTGGCCCGCGCCGCCCGCACCGTCGCGGTGGCCGACGCCACCAAGCTCGGGGTGCAGGCGTTCAGCCGGGTCGCCCCGCTGGACGCGGTGGACACCTTCGTCACCGACGCGGCCGGGGACGACCCGGACACCCACCCCGGCGGACCCGCCACCCTCGCCGCCCTGCGCGACGCCGGGGTCGACACCCGGCTCGCGGGCGACGCCGGCACCACGCAGCGGGCCGCCCGATGACCGCCGGGATCGACACGCCCGACCGCCGCGGGCGGACCGGACTGGACCGGGACGGCCGCGACCTGACCGGCAATCCCCGGGTGGTGGTCCGCGACGTCACGCTGCTGTCCTGCCACTGGTACGTGCTGCGCGCCGCCACCTTCGACTACCGCCACGCGGACGGGCACTGGAGCACCGAGCAGCGCGAGAGCTACGACCGCGGCAACGGCGCCACCGTGCTGCTCTACGACCCCGACCGGGCGACCGTGCTGCTCACCCGGCAGTTCCGCTACCCCGCCTACGCCAACGGCCATCCGGACGGCATGCTCCTGGAGACCGCCGCCGGCCTGCTCGACGAGGACGACCCCGAGACGGCGATCCGGCGCGAGGCCGCCGAGGAGACCGGTCACACGATCGGCGACCTGGAGCACGTCTTCGACGTCTACATGAGCCCGGGATCGGTCACCGAGCGGCTGCATTTCTACGCGGCGCCGTACAGTGCCGCGACCCGCGACACGGCGGGCGGCGGGCTCGCGGCGGAGGGCGAGGACATCGAAGTCCTCGAACTCCCCTTCGCCCGGGCCCTGGAACTCATACGTTCCGGGGAGATCGCCGACGCGAAAACCATCATGCTGCTGCAATGGGCGGCCCTGGAGGGCCCATTCGCCCCGGGCCGACGGCCTGGGAATTAATTGCGGGCCGGGCCGTCCGGCTGTCGCTCATTCCAGCGGGGACTTCGCGCCCTTGAGTTCGAACCAGACGGATTTTCCGCGGTCGGTCAGGTCCACGCCCCAGTCGCTGGCGAGTTGGTCGACCAGGGCGAGGCCCCGGCCGAATTCGTCGTCGGGACAGGCGTTGTAGAGCCGGGGCAGCAGCCTGCTGCCGTCATCGATGTGGCACCGCAGCGTCGAACCGCCGTGGGCGGTCAGCTGGATGGGGCCCGGCGCGTACCGCACCGCATTGGTGACCAGTTCGCTGACGAGCAGTTCCGCGGTGTCCGCGAAATGCTCCATCTCCCACTGCCGCAGCACGGCCCTCAGCGCCGACCTGGCGTCGCGGCACGCCGTCGGGGTACGCGGCAGCGGCCAGGGGCCGCCCGTCGGAAAGTCCCGCACCGGCTCCGGCGGCTCCATCGCCAGCAGCGGCCGCTGGCGCGGCACCGGACCCGCGTACGACCGCCCGCAACCCAGCTGCCCCAGCAGATCCGCCGAGGCGGAGGCGCCCGCGAAAGGGCGAGGTCGGCGCATAAGGACCTCCACTTGCCTTTACCGCATGGAACAGCATTACCGCGAAGTAAAAAGAGTATGTCGACTTTACCGTGGAGTAAAGTGCCGGGCATGATCGATGCGGGGAACAGCACGCCATCGCCGGAGGACCTCTCCGTGACCGAACGGCCACGCAGGCGCGCGCCCTCCCATTCCCGGGAAGCGCAGCTGCTGGACGCCGCATGCGCCGTCTTTGCGGACGCGGGCTTCCTGGCCGCCACCATGGAGGCCATCGCCGCGCGGGCCCGTTCCACCAAACCCACGCTGTACGCGCATTTCGGAAGCAAGGAAGACCTCTACCGGCACTGCAGTGAACGCGCCGCCGAGAACCTCGCCCGGCAGCTTTTCGCGGCGCAGGTGGCAGCCGGGGGCCTTTCGCTGGAACAGCAGGTGCGCGCCGGAACGCTCGCTTTCTTCGATTATGCGGCCGCCCACCCCCACGAGTTCCGGCTCCTGTTCGGCTCGGAGGCCTCGGGCACCGTCCCGGCCGCCCGGCAGCGCCTCATGACCGCCGCCACCGACCGGATCGCCGACCTCATCAGAGAGTTCGCGGCAGCGCACGACCAGCCGCCGTGGGGGGCCAGCGCCACCCTGTGCGCGTCCTTCATCGTCGGGCTCACGGTGGAGGGCGCCCGGAGCGCGCTCGGCGCCGGCCCGCTCAGTCCCCGCCTGGCGGCGGAGTTCGCGACGTCGTTCACGGTGGCCGCGCTGCGGCACATCGACCTCTCCCTGGCCGCGGCCGTCGACGCCGGATGACCGGCGCGCCCGGGCCGTGCCGCGATAATCCCCGTGCACCCGGACGGGGGCTGGGCTACCGTCGGCGCCCATGACGCCTCCTCCCCGCATCCGCCCGCCCTATGACGCCGACGAGCGCACCCAGCTGGTCGGCTGGCTCGACATGCAGCGCGCGATCATCCGCTGGAAGGCCGAGGGCCTGTCCGAGGAGGCCGCCCACCGGTCGGTCCTCCCGACCTCACCGCGGATGACGGTCGCGGGCATCGTCTCCCACATGCGGTGGGTCGAGCACTGCTGGTTCGAGGTCATGCTGCTCGGCCGCAAGGCCGAGGGCCCGCAGTTCGACGACGGGCCCGAGGACGCCGACATGATCGTCGACGACATCCCCCTGGCGCAGCTGCTGGCGGAGTACGAGCGCAGCTGCGAGGTCTCCAACGAGATCATCGCGTCCCTGTCGCTGGACACGGCCGGCAAGCACCCCGACTTCGGCGCCTCCGCCGCGACGCTGCGCTGGGTGCTCCTCCACATGATCGAGGAGACCGCCCGCCACGCCGGCCACCTGGACACCGTCCGGGAACTCGTCGACGGCGAGAAGGGCTACTACTGACCGGAGGACCGCCACGGTCCCCCGGCCCCGCCCGGGCCCCGGCAGCGTCCCCTGGTTCAGGAGACCGCCGCGGCCCGGTCCCGCGTCCCGTCCCGCGTCCGGTCCCGTGCGGCCTCGCCGGATCCGAGCGGCGCGCCGAAGCGTGCCAGGTAGTGCCAGACCTTCTTGAGCGCCTGCGGGTCGTGGCGGCCGGTGCGGACCGCCTCCCCGATGACGCGGGGATCGAGCCGGCCGTCGAGCGCGACGGCGACGCCCAGCTCGACGTACTCCCGACCGCGGAAGTCCGGGTAGCGCCGCAGCTCGTCGACGCCGAGCCGGAAGCCGCCGTGCCACTCGACGGGACAGGGCAGCCGGGCCGCCGCGGCCTCCACGTCCGTGCCGCGGTAGCTGGGATCCAGCACCAGGGCCTCCACGTCGCGGTCGAGCCGGACCGGCCCGTGGACCTGCGCCTCGATGTAGCCGTCCAGCGCGTCCAGCTCCCCCGCCACGGCCAGCTCGACCAGGGCGCAGCGGGTGGCGACACCGAAGTCGGTCGGTTCGGTGAAGCTGTCCGGATAGCAGAACGTGGACCGCGCGACGGCCTCGGCGGTCAGCCGGAAGTGCGACGAGCCGAACCGCGGGGCCGCGCCGACGGGCTCGCGGAGGTGGTCGAGCGCACCGTAGACCGGGCGCTCGTGCGCCGGGGCCTGGTCGTAGGCGCCGCCGAAGATCCGGCTCTCCCACCGCCACCGGTCCCCGCCGGGGTGGGCGGTCAGCCCGCCGTTGCTGGTGCCGGTCACGAACTGCGAGGCGTAGACGCCGTCCTGTGCCAGCCGCCGCAGGATCGGCACGCCGCCCGTCCACCGGTCGGGATGGAAGTTCATCGTCACGCGCAGCCCGGCGGGGACCGGGCCGCCCGTGGACCGGTCCGCGACGTGCCGCAGGGCTCTGGCCTGCGGCGACCGGGAAGTGTCAGCGCTCATCCGTGCAGTCTGCACGAGAGCCCCGCACCGCCGCACCCGGATTGAACGGGCCGCCGGCCGGCAGACCGTGGAGCCGGTCCGCCCGTGCGGCCGGCCGCTCAGGGCTGCGGATGCAGCACCGCCTCGGCGATCTCCCGCACCCGGTCCACGGTGATGCCGGTGCGCTGCTCCACCGCCAAGGGGTGGTCCGTGGGCTCGAGTTCGACGCGGGGGCGGCGGCCGACGGGGCGCGTGTGGACGTTCGTCTTGAGGTCCGTCGTGCTCTCCGGGTACAGGGCCAGTTCCGTCGACAGCCAGCCGAAGTACGGCCGTTCGGCCTCCCGGCCCGGGGTCTCCCACAGCTCGCCGGCCCGCGCGAAGCTCTCCCTGCTGAGTGATATCCACACGCCCCAGGCGAAGACGTCCGTGCTCCCGATCACGGGAAGCTCGATGAGTCCCCGGACGAAGAAGGCCTGGTTCCTGATCACGCACTGGTCCGACGACAACACGCTGTCGGGATCGGTGGCGTGGACCGGTTCCCAGATGTCCGGGGCCGGGGCGGAGTAGCTCATCGGGAGCTCATCGTGGTGCTCACTGCAGGAGGAGCAGAGGAAACCGAGATCGACTGACATGGCGGAGACAATATCCGCTCCCGGAGAGCGCCGAATCCGCGCCGGGCGCCGGTCATCACCCCCGGGAACCGCGCAGTCCGTCCACCAGTTCACGCGGCAGCCCGTGGGTCTCGTGCAGATAGCCGTAGTCCTGCTCGCGCAGCGACCCGTCGTAGCCCTGCCGGGAGAGCACCTGCCGGCCCCGCTCCAGCAGGCGGGAGAAGCGGCGCTCCTCGTCGAGCAGCACGTCCCGCACCGGTCCGGTCCCGCCCGGCTGGCGGAAGTGGTCGAGGGTGTGCTCCAGCGGTTCCGTCGGGAGGTCGGACAGCGTGCGCGACGGGTCGTCCCGCCACAGGGTGGTCAGCACCCGGCGGATCAGCCGGCGCAGCACGTAGCCGCGCCCGGTGTTCGACGGCAGGACGCCGTCGCCGATGACCACGACGCCGGAGCGCAGGTGGTCGTAGACGATCCGCAGCGACACCTCGTCGGTGTCCCACAGGCCGGGGACCGTGCTCGTCCACGGATCGAAGAGGTCGCACTCGTAGACCGAGGGTTTGTCCTGCAGCACGGTCAGCAGGCGTTCGAGTCCCAGTCCGGTGTCGATGGAGGGTTGGCGCAGGAGGCGCAGGCCCCCGTCCTCGCCGCGGTGGTACCGCATCGTCACGTGGTTCCACACCTCGACCCACCGCCCATCGGTGCCGGGGGTGCCGCTGGGCGGTGTGTCGCCGGTCCAGACGAAGATCTCCGAGTCGGGTCCGCAGGGTCCGGTGGGGCCGTTGGACCACCAGTTGTCCTCGCGGGTGAGTTCCACCGGCACCCCCAGCTCGTTCCACGTGCGCAGGGAGTCGGTGTCGGGTCCGACCTGCTCGTCACCGCCGAAGACCGTGACGTGCAGCAGGCCGGGCGGGATGCCGAAGCCGTCGCGCAGCAGCTCGTACCCCCAGCGCAGGCTCTGCGGGCCGCCGTACTCCCCCAGGGACCAGGAGCCCAGCATCTCGAAGACGGTCAGGTGCGTGGGGTCGCCGACCTCGTCGAGGTCGGTGGTGCGCAGGCAGCGCTGGAGGCCGACCAGGCGCCGGCCGAGCGGGTGCGGCCGGCCGAGCAGGTACGGGGTGAGGGGGTGCATGCCGGAGGTGGTGAACAGCACCGGGTCCCCCGGTGGCCGCAGGAGCGAGTCACCGGTGATGCGCTGGTGTCCGCGGTCGCGGAAGAAGTCGACGAACGTGCTGACGGTCCGGTCGGTGTTCATGGCGGTTCCTTCGGGTCATGGGACCGGAAAGGGAACCGGGAACACGGGCTGCCGACCAGGGGTCGTACAGCGCACCGGCGGCCGTTTCCGGTCGCCGGGGACGAGGAGTGGGGTCAGGCGGCGGCAACCGACGAGCTGGTAGCTCGCGCGGTCGCGGCGGTGACGCACCTGGTGATCTCCATGCCTTCGACGGTAACAGGGGCGCCCGCCGGTGCGCCCGTGGTTTTCCGGGCCGCGGTCGGCCGCGCCCGAACGCTCCCGGCCCGCCGTTCCGGCTCCGTGACGTGGGGCACACACGGCGGTGCGCTGTCACACTCCGGCCCGCCGGACGGCTCTCGGGAGGGACTGGGAAACGCCTTCCCAGCCGATGCAGCCGACCCAGCAGACCCAGCAGACCCAGTAGAGGACGACAGCCCATGATCATGATCACCGGTGCCACCGGGAACTTCGGCCGCCCGCTCGTCGCGGAACTCGCCGCGCAGGGAAGCAAGGTGCGGGCGCTGACCCGCACGCCCGCCGCCGTGCGCCTGCCGGCCGGGGTCGAGCCGTGCGACAGCGCCGCGCCCGACTTCGCGGGCGTGCGCGCGCTCGTCGTGAACATCGCCGGGGCTCCCGGCAGCACCACGGCTCTGCTGGACGCCGCCAAGGCGGCCGGTGTGCGCCGGGTCGTCACGCTCTCCTCGCTGCTGGTGGCGACGGAGGGCGAGTCCCCGGCCGAGGGCAGCACCGCCGCGCTCCACCGGGACATCGAGGTGGCGGTGGAGGCGGGCTTCCCGCAGTGGACGCACCTGCGCCCCGGCGCCTTCGCGTCGAACTCCCTGCAGTGGGCGGCGCAACTGCGGGCCGGCGACGTCGTGCACGGTCCCTACGCCGGCGCCTGCACCGCGCCGGTCCATGAGGCGGACCTCGCCGCCGTCGCCGTCCGGGCGCTGCTCGGCGACGACCTGCTCGGGCTGGCTCCCTCGTTGACCGGGCCGCAGGAACTGACCCTCGCGGAACAGGTGCAGACCCTCGGGGCGGTGCTGGGCCGCCCGCTGCGGTACCAGGAGCTCAGCCCCGCGGCCGCCAAGGCCGCGATGCTCGCCCAGAGCTCGTGGGTCCAGGAGGCGATGGTCGACTCCCTGCTGGACTTCCTCGCCGGGACGGTCGGGCGTCCCGCCCTGGTCACCGGTGAGGTCGAGCGCATCCTGGGCCGTCCCGCGCTGACCTACGCGCAGTGGGCCGAGGCCAACGCCGCCGCCTTCGCCGCCGCTTCCTGACCGACCGGCGGCGCACCCCCGGACCGGGCCCGGCGGCCCGATCCGGGGGCAGGGTCCGGGGCGCGTCTACAGCCGAACGCCGGACACCGGGCCCAGCAGGGACCAGCTCCTGCCGTCCCCCCAGAAGGACGTCTCGTCGACGTAGGGCCGCAGCAGCTCGGTGAGTTCCGCGTCGCCGCGGTGGTTGAGCTCGTCGGACGCGATCTTCCGCGCCACGCCGGCGAGGAAGTCGGCGAGCTGGATGCGGGCGTCCGACCGGGAGCTGACGAGCGTCACGCTCGTCAGCCGGCCCCGCGGCCCGTACCCGGGCCCGACGGGGTGCGCCTCGGCGAACAGCCGCTGGAGCTGGGCGATCCGTTCCTCGGTCAGCGTGTTGTTCCGGTCGTGCACGAGGGCGACCGGCCGGGTGCCCTCGCTCCAGTGCGCCACGGTCCGCAGGACCGACGGGATCAGCGGGTCCAGCGCGGGGATCAGGGCCGGGTCGTCGAGCAGCCGGGCCCGGAAGGAGTCCGCGGGCGCTCTGGCCGCGGCGAGCCGCTCCAGGATGTCGTCGACCGGGGTGCCCGCACCGGGGCCGCGCAGCTTGTCGACGGTGCGGAAGAACGACTCGACCGGGGTGCGCTCGCCCCAGAGGTTCTTGGTGCGCATCAGGTTGTTCGCCGACTCCAGGAACTCCTGCCACAGCTCCGACCCGAAGGTCCCGGGCCCCTCGCGGTACAGCTCGACGGCCAGCGCGTGCGCCTCCTCGTCCCGGCTCAGGCCCGCGCTGGCCGCGTGCGCGGCGTTCCCGAGCAGCAGGTCGACCGCCCGGCCGACGACGAAGAACGCCTTGTCGGTCAGGTGTACCTGCGCGTGGCCGTGGATCGGGCCCAACGGCCCGAGCAGCCAGGTCAGGACCGGCCGGTGCTTCTCGCGGAGCAGGTGGTTCGCCTTGTACTCCTGCGCGGGCGAGCGGATCCTGTTCCGTATCTCCTGGATGCTGGCCGCCGCCACGGCGACCTCCAACCGCACGCCGGCATGGGCGAACACGTCCGTGTTGCCCCCCAGGAGGTTCTCGCCGTCGGAACCCGACTCGTCGCAGGCGACCTCGACGAGCCCGCCGGTCGCCGCCGCAGGGAGAGGTTCCTCCCGGTCGCCTGTCACTGCCTGGTCCTCCCGCGGATGGACATGCCCGCCATCATCGGTGATCAGCGCGCGATCCACCATGACTTTTCCACCCCCGTCGCCCCTGGGCACCGGCCGGGCGCACCTGGCCGGCCACCGGGCGGTCGCGGCAGCGTAAACCGGGTGACCGGACGGCGGGCGCCTTCTACGCTCGGCGGCATGGACGGGGCCACGGGACTGCTGAACGTCATCGATGTCGAGGCGACCTGCTGGGCCGGCATGCCGCCGCCCGGGGCGGTCAGCGAGATCATCGAGATCGGGCTGACCGTCGTCGACCTCGACACGGACGAGCGGGTCGCGCGCCACCGCATCCTGGTGCGGCCCGCACGGTCCGCCGTCAGCGCCTTCTGCACCGAGCTGACGGGGCTGACGCAGGCCGAGGTGGACACCGGCGTCGCGTTCGCCGAGGCCTGCCGGCTGCTGGCCGCCGAACACCGGGCGGGGAGCCGGCCGTGGGCCAGCTGGGGCGACTACGACCGGCACCAGTTCACCCGGCAGTGCCTGGCGACCGGCACCGCGTATCCCTTCGGATCCCGGCACACCAACGCGAAGCTGGCCTTCACCCAGGCGCACGGACTGCGCAAGCGCCCCGGCATGGCCCAGGCCCTGCGGATCGCCGGGCTGCCGCTGGAGGGCCGCCACCACCGCGGCGAGGACGACGCCTGGAACATCGCGGCCCTCATCCTCACACTGACCGCGGGCGGCACCTGGCCCGGCACGCCGGCACCCTGACCGCACGCTGACAGGGCCGGTCCCCGGCTACGGGCCGTGGTGCCGCAGACGGCTGTCGCCGCCCCCGGCCGGGCGGTACGGCGGGATGGTCCGGCCCGGCTGGTAGTGCGCGCCCTGGCGCAGGTGCCGGACCACCACGAGCAGGTCCACGACGGCCACCGCGGCCACCGCCGCGAGCGCGAGCGCCCACACCGGATGGCCCGCCACGGCGAACCCCACGGCGCCGCCCACCGCCCAGAGCAGCCCGAACGCGGCCAGCCCCAGCCGCAGCCGCAGGGCGCTGCGCGCGGTCAGCGGTTCGCTTCCGGTACGCATGGTGATGCATCACCTCCCCTCCAGCATCCACCTTCGGGGCGCCGGGTGCGAGCGTCAGCCGCCCGAACCGAACACCGTGCCCGCGCAGGTGTCCTGGTCCGCGGAGCGGGCGTCGGACACGACCGTGGAGGGGAGCGCGGTGGGCGTCCCGGTCGGCTGCGCGGAGTCCCCGCCGGGCGGGTACTTCCCGCCGGTGGTCGCCGAAGCGGAGGGAGTCGGCGTCGCGGGCGGGGTGGTCGCCGTACCGGCGGCGTCCTTTCCGTCGATGGTGCGGTCGGCCTTGAGGGTGGCCCACAGGGTGTCCACGGCGGGATGGACCAGCTCGACGCGCTCACCGCTGAAGCGCCAGGGGGTCGTCAGGAACTTCAGGTCGGGCAGGTCGATGTGTTTCAGCGACGTGCCGAACTCCAGCAGCGCCGTGACCGAGCCGAGGCCGGGGTCCACGATCAGCGACTTCGTCGCGGCGTCCGCGAGCGGCAGCAGCGTGGTGGGGTTGATGCCCTGCCCCTTGATCTTCGCCACCAGGGAGCCGAGGAAGGCCTGCTGGCGCATCATCCGGCCGATGTCGGAGCCGTCCCCGATGCCGTGGCGCAACCGCACGTAGTCCAGCGCCCGCTGGCCCTGGACGTTCTGCTTGCCCTTGGCGAGGACCAGGTTGCCCCGGGCGCCCAGCTTCGGGTTGACGTCGCGCTCGTAGATGTCGTTCGGCAAGCAGACCTCCACCCCGTGGACGGCCTTCGTCATGGCCGCGAAGCCCTCGAAGTTCGCCACGATGGTGTGGTCCACCCGCAGCCCGGTGAGCTTCTCGACGGTGTTCTGCGTGCAGGCCGGGTTGCCCGCGTCGGTCTCCCCGACCGAGAACGCCTCGTTGAACATCGTGTGCGTCCGCTCACTGGTCCAACTGCCGTCCGGCAGGCGGCAGGCCGGGATGGTGACCAGGGTGTCGCGGGGGATGGAGATGCCGATGGCGTGCCGGTGGTCGGCGTAGACGTGCAGCAGGATCGTGGTGTCCGAGCGGGCCGTGCCGCTCTCGCCGCCGCCCAGGCTGCTGTTGTTGCCGCCGCGCGAGTCGGATCCGATGAGCAGGACGTTGACGGGGGTGTTCCCGGTGGCGTCCGGTTCGGCGGCGGGCGGGCGGTCCGCGCTCAGCGCCTCGGCGGGGAAGGTCGTCAGGTTGCTGTTGAGGCGGTAGTAGATGGCGCCGGCCGAGACGACCAGCAGGACCAGCGTGCCGACGGCCGTCCAGGCGATGATCCTCCGGGCCCGGCGACGGGGCCGGCGTGCCGCCGGTATCGCGGGATCGTCGGCGCCGGCCTCGGGTATCCCCTCCGAAGCGGCCCCGTCGTGGTCGTGCGTCTGGTCCCGCGCGCCTGGCATCTGCGTCCCTCTCCCCTGGTGTGCGGATCATGCGTCGCACACCGGAGATGGTCGCAGACAGATATGAGGATAATGTTAGATCTCTCGAACACATCCGAACACCCGGCGCCGGCAGGGTCGCCGTCGGACGCGTACGACGTCCGCAGCGCCGTGGCGTGGCGGCCCCGCCGGTCTCCCGGCCGCCCCCGCACACAGGCTCACGACGCGCTCGCTCCGCGCCGCCGGGGATGCCGTCAGGCGTGCCGCTCGCCGTTGCGGCTGCCGCCGTCGGCGGCGTCCTTCTCGACCCAGTAGTCGCCGTACGCGAGATTGCGGGACGGCGGGCACTTCCCGGCGGGGGCGGCGGGCGGCGGCCTGTCGTCGTCCTCGCGGGGCCGGACGGGGGCGCCGGGCAGCCACTCGTCGCCGACCTCACCGAGCGGGTGGCCCATGGGCAGACGGAAAGGGGCCTCACCGGCTCCTGGGCGACGGCTGTGCTTCGACATGACCATCCGCTCCTCACAGCAGGGCTACCGAGCCGATCCTGACCCGGGTCCCGGAGCCACGCCACCGCGGCAGGCCGATCGGGGGACGCAATCCGCCCGGACGGCAGACACCGGCCGGCGGACGCGTCAGGCGGGCGACGGCTCCCAGCCGGGGACCAGGTCGGCCCACACCCGCTTGCCGCCGTCGCGGGGGGCCGCGCCCCAGCCGCCGGCCAGCCGCCGCACCAGGTTCATCCCGTGGCCGCCGGGCCGGTCCGGCCGGGCGGCCCGCATCACCGGCAGCTCCGCGGAGGCGTCGTCCACGGCGATCCGCAGCCGCCGCTCGTCCCACATCAGGCGCAGCACCTCGGCGCCCGAACCGTGCCGCACCGCGTTCGTCACCAGCTCCGACACCAGCAGCGCCACCACCTGGTAGTCCGGACGCCAGTTCACCGGCCCGCCGGACCCCTCCAGCTGCGCGCACGCCCAGGCCCGTGCCTCCGCGACACCGCTCTTCGTGCCGGACACCTGCAGATTGCGTTCAACCATCATCGAGATCCACCTCGTCAAGCTTCCTGCTCCGTGACCGGCGACCCCACCACCCCGTGCGCCTCCCGGCCGTTTCGCGCGCCTGCACTGCGCCTGCCCGGCCTCGCGCGATCTACGGGTGCGATCCGCCCGCGCGGGCCGCACCGCACGGGATCTTCACCCAGAGTGACGGCTCTTGTCACTGGAAGGGGTGAATCAGGCCCGGAATGGAGGTTCCCGCCAATCCGGGCAAACAGACTGCTACGAACACCTTTTGGTGATCGAAGCGGCGAACGGCCCCTTGTGTGCGGACGCCGCGCATGGTGGGCGCTGGGCGTTCGCTCTTCGTCATCGGGCTGTCCGCCGACTCCACTCGGGTCACGTCATAGAGGCGGAACGGTCCGGACGCCGTTCCCGCCCGCGTGGTCGGGGACGGCGTCACACCGCCCTCCCTGAATTCTGGAGCCCTTCATGTCCACCGACACCGCACCTCCCCAGGGCCGCGAGGCACACCGGCTCGGCACCACCGCCACACTCCCCGGACCCACCCAGGCGGCCTACGGAGTCCACGGGGTCCAGGGAACGGCACCACCCATCCGGGTGGAGGAGCGGGATCTGACCTTCGACGGCTTCCGCTTCACCTGCCGCATCGTGCGCCAGGGCCCGGCCCGCACCGAGCCGCTGCTGGTGCTCGGCGGTTCGTCCCAGGACCGCAACTCCTGGGTGCGCCACGAGAAGTGGCTGGCCCCCCTGGGCCAGGTGATCACCGTGGACCTGCCCGGCTACGGCACCGCCGACTTCCTGCCCGCCAAGTACGGGGTCGACTTCCTGGCGGCGGCCGTCCGCCACCTGCTCGACGAACTCGGCGTGACCGGCGTCAATCTCGTCGCCGCCTGTTACGGCGGGGCCATCGGTCTGCGCTTCGCGCAGCACTACCCCGCGCTCGTCGAGCGCCTGTTGCTGGTCGGCATGACCACCCGCATCCCGGCCGGCTACGCCGAGGCGATGGAGCGCTGGTCCGTCATGATCGAACGCGGCGAGACCGAGCCCATCGCCCGCGAGCTCGCGGACCGCTTCATGTCCCCGCCCGGCACCGGCCACGTCCGCAAGCACGCCGCCGTCGCCCGGCTGGTCTACCAGCAGATCATCGGCCAGAGTCCGGAGGAGCTGCGCAAGTCCGCCGAGCACAACACCCGGCTGATGCGGCACGAGTGGTACCGCCCCGAGCCGTCGCCCGCCGTCCCCAGCCTCGTGGTGACCGGCGAGTACGACACGCTGACCACGCCCGAGATGGGCCGCGAGGTGGCCACGGAACTGCCCGCGGCGTGGTTCACCACGATCAAGGAGACCGACCACCTGGCACCCGTCGAGCGCATCGCCGACTTCGCCGACCTCGTCAGCCGGTTCTGCACGGACCTGTCGCTCACCGACCTGCCGTACGCGAACACCGCCGAGCGCCTGGGTACGACCCTCGTCCCGCGCTGAGGCACCGGGAGTGTGTCCACGCCGGGGAAAGCGCACACGAGAAGGGACCGGGCGGGCAGGCGCCGGTCCCTTCCGGTGTCCGAGGTGTCAGCCGCGGACGATGTTCTCCGCCTGCGGTCCCTTCTGGCCCTGCGTGACATCGAAGGTCACATGCTCGCCCTCCGCGAGCTCGCGATAGCCGCTGCCCGAGATGTTGGAGTAGTGGGCGAACACGTCAGCGCCGCCGCCGTCCTGGGCGATGAACCCGAAGCCCTTTTCCGAGTTGAACCACTTCACCGTGCCGCTGGCCATCGTTTTTGCATCCTTCGTCCGTAACAGTGCCGCCCGAACCGGGCGCCGCGGACACCCCGGATCAGGATGTCCGCCACCGTTCTACCCCACCTGCGGCCCGCTTATACGACCGTCCCGATGCGTGATCACGCCGCGTCGGGCGGGGGCGGGCGCCGACGGGTCCGCGACCGCCGGGAGCGGGAGATAGGTACACTGGCCACGTATCCGGTGAGCGAGGTCAGAGCCAGTGGTCAGTGCCTCAACCCGCCCTCTGGGAACGGTTGATGGCAGTGCTCCGGCGCTTCCCCCGTACACCTCCTGAGTCCGACAGGAGCCTTCGTGCCGTCCCTTCCTTCGAAGCAGTCCGCCGAGCGTCCCGACAGCGCGGAGCCCCGCTTCTCCGACACCTTCGCGCGTCGGCCGACGGTGCCGCGGCGCGGGCTGCTGCCCGGGCGACGGGTCTGGGCCACCACCCTCGCCGTGGCGGCGGTGATCGGCATCAGCGTCCTGACGGTGCCGCTGATCAGCCACATCGATCTGAAGGCGGAGACGGCGGCCGCCGACCGTCCGGTGGTCGCGGAGCCGTCCAGGCCGACCCCGAGCGCCTCCGCGGCGGCCCCCAGCGCGACGGCGCCCGCCGCGCAGACCCGCCCGCAGGCGCCGGCTCAGCCGCCCGCCGCCATCCAGAACCAGCCCGGCGCGGTCGCACCGGCCGCCCCCGCCGCGCAGCCGCCGAGCAGGCCCCAGACGGGTGCCGCCGCTCCCGCGCCGACCAGGGCCCCGGCGCCGGCGCCCAAGCCGAAGCCGAAGCCGAGCGTCGCTCCGGGGTCGTTCGTGGTCGGCACGGGCTCGGGCCGCTGCATCACCGTCCCCGGCGGCAAGGGCACCGACGGCCTCGGCCTGCAGATCGGTACCTGCAGCGGGGCCAACAGCCAGCGCTGGGACTTCCAGTCCGACGGCACCGTGCACTCGATGGGCTACTGCATGGACGTGGCCTGGGGCTCCAGCAACGACGGCGCCGTCATCCAGCTCGCGCGGTGCAGCGGCAACCCGGCGCAGCGCTTCATCATGAGCGGCCAGGGCGACCTGGTGAACCCGCAGGCGAACAAGTGCGTGGACGTGGTCAACAGCTCCACCGCGAGCGGCGCCCGGCTGCAGCTGTGGTCCTGCGCGGGCACCCCCAACCAGAAGTGGCACTTCCGCTGACCCGACCGGCCCCGCCGGCCCCGCCGGCCCCGCCGGTCTACGACGTCTGCTGGGTCTCGAGTTCCGGCAGGTCGAGTTCGGAGAGGGTCACCAGGTCGTCCTCGGTCGGCTCGTCGATCTCCGCGACCCGGTAGGCCTGCCGCTCCGTCATCGCCTGGAACGCCTGGCGGGCGGAGCGGCCGTTGCCGAACCGCCCGTCCCTCGGCACGTGGGAGAAGTAGGTGTCGAGCATGGCCCGTGCCGCGTCGGTGAGGTCGTACTGGTGCGAGGCGGCGTGCTGCTCGACGATCCGCACCAGTTCCGCGGTGTCGTAGTCCTCGAACAGCAGCGTCCGGTTGAACCGGGACGCCAGGCCGGGGTTGGAGTCGATGAAGTGCTCCATCTCGGCCGGGTACCCCGCCACGATCACCACCACCGAGTCCCGGTGGTCCTCCATCAGCTTGACCAGGGTCGCGATGGCCTCCTGCGCGAAGTCGTTGCCCGCGCTGCCCCCGACGGGCGCCAGCGAGTACGCCTCGTCGATGAAGAGCACACCGCCCATGGCCTCCTGGAACACCCGCTGGGTCTTCGGGCCGGTGTGGCCGACGTACTCGCCGACCAGCGCCGACCGGTCGGCCTCCACGAGGTGGCCGCGCTCCAGCAGCCCGACGGCGGCCAGGATCCGGCCGTACAGCCGGGCCACCGTCGTCTTGCCGGTCCCCGGGTTGCCCGCGAAGACCAGGTGCCGGCTCAGCGGCGGCGCCGCGAGCCCCGCCGCGCTGCGGCGCTGCACCATCCGCATCAGCTTGACCAGGGACGCCACATCCTGTTTGACGCGGGCCAGGCCGACCAGTTCCTCGAGTTCGCCCAGCAGGCTCTCCAGGCTCTCCTCCGCCTCCTCGGCCGGCTCGTCCGGGCCGGCTCCCTTGATCCCGGAGGCTCCCGACGGGCCGGACGCCGCCGGGGCGGGCAGCGAGGCGGCGGGCCAGAGCGCGGTCTTCACCCGGACGGAGACGCACTCCTCCACCACGGGATCGGCTCCCGGGTCGGCGCTCAGGTCCTCCCCCGCGTCCTGCACCCGGATCCGCCGCAGCACCGGGGTCGCCCCGGCGCCGAGGTGCACGGCGGGGAACTCGGGGCCCGCGATGTCGCAGTCCTCGAACACCCCGGCCCCGCCCGCCTCGACGATGAGGCCGTTCTTGCCGGGCCGCACGATACGGACCCCGCGCAGCTGCGGCTCCGCGTCCCCGGCGACCACCACACCGGAGCCGGCCGCCTCCCGGACCTCCAGATCCGTCACCCGCGGCCGGGCACCCGCCTCGACGACCAGTCCGGCGGTGCCCGGCCGCAGCACCCGCCCGCCGGTCAGCTCGATCTCTCCCGGGCCGAGCACGACGGCCGCCCGCTCCCCGTCGGTGACCGCGCAGTCCAGCAGCCGCACCGGACCGCGGGCCGCGGCCGTGATGCCGTTGCGGCAGCGCAGCACGCTCAGCCCGCGGACCTCCGCGCGCGCCTCGCCGGCCACGTCGAGCCCCGACATCCCGCAGCGGGCGACCGACCCGTCGGTGATCTCGACCGTCGCGGCGCCGACCACGTGCACACCGTGCTCCGGTGACCCGGACGCCCGCAGCCGGATGAGCACGGCGGTGGCCCGGCCGCCGACGTGCACCGGACTGAACCGGCACTCGCCCACCTCGCAGTCCTCCAGCCGTACGCTCGCGTCGTCCGCGGCGAGCAGGCCGTTGGCGTCCGAGTCGCGTACGGTGCTCTGCCCGGCGGTCAGCCGGGCGGTGCCGTGCACCCGCAGCGCGGCGGCGGCCGTCCGGACGATCCGGGTGTCGGCGAGCCACACCCGCGCGTCGTCGCCCGCGCTCACGCCCGCGCCGCCGCAGTCGCGCAGCACGCACGCGGTGAGCAGCACGTGGCCGTGGCCGGTGACGCTCACCGCGTCGCCGCCCGAGTCCGTCAGTTCGCAGCCGTGCAGGCGTACGCCGTCGTCCGCGCGGAGCGTGCCGTCGGCGGCCTTCGCCGGGTCCGCGGGGGCGGGCGAACTGCCCAGGACGCGCACGGCCTCGCCGCCGCACTCCCGTACCCGGCAGTCCGTCAGGAGCGCGGAGCCCTGGTCCTCGACGAGCAGGCCGCTGCGGCCCGCGCGCTCGATGCGGCTGTCGCGCAGCACGACCCGGGCGCTCTCGCGGACCCGCAGCGCGGAGCCCGACGCCCCGCGCACCGCGGTGCGTTCCAGCTCCAGGCGGGTGGAGCCGCCGGCCACCAGTCCGGTCCCGTCGGCGTCCGCCAGCAGGCAGTCGGTCAGGTGCACGGTGCCGGTGGTGCGCAGCAGGGCACCGGTGAGGGCCGCGCCGGTGAGCGTCAGGTCCCGCAACGCGGCCTGCGCGTCGCCGACGACCTCCAGCCGGCCGCGCACGGTGCCGCCGCCGGACCACTGCGTGCTGCCGCCGGCGAGCCGAACGGCGGGCCGGTTCGCCGCGCCGCCGCGTACCGTCAGCCCGCGCAGCACCACCGCGCCGCCGGCCGTCACTTCGAGGCCGGGCCGCTCCTCGTCGGGAGCGGCGACGGTGACCGCGGCGGGACGGCCGGGCGGGTCCTGGCCGTCCGGCGTCCAGGCCAGCAGCGAGACCCCGCGCTCGATCCGCAGGGCCTCGGTGTACTCGCCGGGGGCGATCCGGATCTCGTCGCCGTCCGCCGCCGCGGTCAGGGCGGCGGCGATCGTCGGGTGCGCCGCCGGGTGCCGGGCCGGATCGGCGACGTAGAGGATCGCCGGTCGGGCGGGGGGCGGGGTCACGAGGCGTCTCCGGGTGGCGGGGGCGGCGGCCGGTGGCGGCCGGGGTTGAGGCTGAGATTACCCATCGCGGCCTGCAGGTCGACGCCCAGCCGGGCCAGTTCCGCCTCGGCCCGGTTCAACGCCGCGTTCGCCCGGCGCACCAGGTCCGCCGCCTGGTGGTAGGCGTGCGAGGCGCCGGACGGCCCGCGGGAGCTGCCCGCGCCGGAACCCCCCGGGGCCGGCTCCAGTCCCTGCAACGCCCGCTGCGCCCGGTTCAGTTCGCCGTTGGCCTCGGTGTAGGCGTCCCAGGCGGCGGCCTGCGCCTCGACGTGCGTGACCTGGGGCGCGGCCGGAACGGAGCTGCCGGGCCCGAAGCCCTGCGTGACGGACGAGGACGCGGTGGTCGGCGCCTTGCCCTTCCCCTTGCCCTTGCCCGTCGTGCCGGCGTCGCCGGCCGGACCGGTGCGGGGCCGCTTGGTGGGACCGCCCGCGTCGGCTCCGGGCGGCGGGCCGCCACGGTCCACGGCCGGCGCCGCCCCGTCGACCAGCCGCACGTCCCAGCCGCCGCCCTCGGGGCTGTCGCGCCAGGTGATCTCCAGGTAGTCGCGGGCGCGCTTGCCGCTGGTGGGCCCGTCGATCAGGTGGGGCAGGCCGTCGCCGCCCGTCACCCGGATGTCGCGGCCCAGCGCGTTGGCGTAGAAGCCGAGGACGTGCAGGCTGCCCGCGTCCATGGCGAAGTCCGCGCCGCCGCCGGCCGCGCGCAGGCCCTGCA
This sequence comes from Streptomyces sp. NPDC006733, assembly GCF_040636125.1. NCBI lineage: Bacteria > Bacillati > Actinomycetota > Actinomycetes > Kitasatosporales > Streptomycetaceae > Streptomyces > Streptomyces sp. NPDC006733. The sequence continues at coordinate 27,147 of NZ_JBEYJD010000010.1, forward strand.
GGGTGTCCGTGGGCGGGTGGATGCGCCCCTGGACGAGCCGGACGAAGAAGTCCTCCACGCTCAGGCCGTGGGCGTTCAGCTGGTCGGTGAACAGCTTCAGCCGCTTCTGCGCGGTGGCCGCCGTCACCCCGCCGACGTTGTCGATGCGGTCGAAGGTCTGCTGCAGCATCCGCGCCGGGTCAAGACCGGGGGTCGCCAGGGCGGCGCGGTCGAGCGCCGCGAACAGCGACCCGGGTGACAGGTCGATGGCGCGGGTGGGCAGGTGCTCGGCGGCGAAGTACCGCAGGTGGCGCAGGAAGTGCGTGGTGTCCGCGCTGAGCGCCAGGCCGTGCGACACCAGCCGCAGTTCGGCGGGGTCGATCCCGGCGAACACCGACGCGCCGCCGCCGGGCACCGGCGCGGAGACGGCGGTGCCCACGGGGTGCGTCCCGGGGGTGCCCAGCCGGGGGTCGAGACCGCCGGACAGGGACGCGGTGCTCGGGCGCGGCGCGTCACCGGCGCCGGGCCGCACCGGCCACAGCGGGTCGAACGGCTTGCCGTTGTTGAGGTTCGGCGGCAGCTTCGCGTAGTCCTTGGCGATCCAGCTGTCGCGGTGCCCGGCGAGTTCGAGCCCGCTGCGGCCCGCCTGCGCGTTGCCGCCCGACGCGTCGCTGTTGAAGAGCCGGTCCAGCGGCTTCTTGATGTGCGCGTGGTCCTGCGGGAGGGTGCCGTCCTTCCACAGGTCCTTCAGCAGCCGCGACACGTCGGTGGGGATCGCGGCGCCCTGGAAGTCGGTGAGGAACGCGGTGCCGCGCTCCGGCAGGACGTGGTTGGCCGCGTTGAGCTCGCGCAGGGTCAGCCGCGCGTCGAGCGCCTCCTTGGTGTGCCACAGGATCTGCCGGGCCTCGCGGGCCGCGGCGGCCGGCACGCCCGGCAGGTGGTGGGCGCCCTGGCCCAGCGTCTGGGCGAGCGCGTGCAGCACCTCCGGTACCCGTTCGGCGTGCAACCCCCCGACCAGCGGGTCCCCGTTGCGCACGGCGTCCGCCAGGTCGTTGAGCACGCCCTGCGCGTGGTTGATCTCGACCTGGTTCAGGGGCGGCCGGTCCGTACGGAAGGCGTCGTCGATCCGGCTGAGGATCTGCGGCAGCTGGGTGTGGTGCAGGCCGCCGAACGACGGCAGCGGCAGGTTGCGGTCCAGCTCCCAGGCGTTGAGCAGGTTGAGCCGCTCGCTGAGCGTCTGGAACTCCGCGCCGCCCGCTCCGAACCGCACCGGCGGCAGGCCGGGGCGGTTCAGCAGGACGGCGGACGCGTCGACGAAGAGGTTGGGCTCCGGCGAGTACGGCAGCTGCGGGTGCATGCCCGCCAGCCGGTCGCGGACGCGCATGTCGAGGCGGATCCGCGCGTCGAGGGTGGGCAGGAAGTTCTCGGGCACGTTGCCCTTGTCCTTGACCACCCGGGGCTTCTTCACCGACCCGTCGGCGGCGGGCTTCACCGGCTTCGGGGTCTTGGCCGCCTTGGCCGCCTCGGCGGCGAGCCGCTCGTTGGTGACCTTGACCAGGTTCTCCGCGACCCCGGCTCCCGCCATGTCGGGCATCCGGTATCCGCCCGACATCATCAGCGGCCGCAGCGGCGTGAATCCGGGCGAGCCGTGGGCGCCGAGCGCGTCGTCGAAGTGCCGGAAGACGTGCTCGCCGCCGGGCACGACGTGCGGATGGGCGTCGAAGTCCATGATGGAGAAGTAGGGGTGGTTGCCCCGCTGGATCATCGACTCCACCAGATGCGTGCTGGCGGCGCTGGTCATGGTGGCGTTGCGGGCGGTGCCGTACGCGAACTTGGCGGCGGGCGGCATCGGGGTGGCGACCAGCGCGAGCGGGTGCGGGAACGAGGCGTCGCCGAGCGCGTCGTCGATGGCGCCGCGGATCGCGGCGAGCTCGGCCGGCGGGCCGTTGACGCCGATGACGACGGCGACCCGGCCGTCGAAGCCGGTCAGGTTGTGCGTGACGGAGTCCAGGAACGACTGCAGGCCGCCCAGTTCCCGGTAGTAGACGATCGCGTTGACCACGTACGCGACGGGCCGCGACTCCTCGACGCTCCCGTGCACCAGGGCGGTGTAGCGGTCGGCGTTCATCGGCGCGGCGGGATGCGCGCCGCCCAGGTGCGCGAAGGCGTCGTTGACGGCGGTGTGCGGCGCGGCGGCCGTGACGCCGCCCGGCGGGGTCCAGGTGTGGACGCCGCCGGTGGGGGCGGGCGTGTCGACGTGCATCGCGTCCACGCCCTGGTGCGCGGGCGGGGTCATGGTGACGTCGTGCCCGGCCGGGTGCGGGGCCGTGTGCGGCACCGGGCCGCCCGCGGCCTGGCCGGGCACGTGCGGCTGCGGGGCGGGCACGTCGAGGTCCAGGTCCATCGCGTCGTCGGCGGCGGTGTGCGAGGCGGCCGGCGACGGGGTGTCCAGGTCCGCGGAGCCGGGGCGCGGCGCACGGGGGCGGGTCTGGGGGGCGCCGCCGAGCAGGCCGCCGCGCTCGGTGAAGATCTTGCCGGTGACGGAGCGGATCTCCATGCGGGTGGCGCGGGCGTCGATGCCGAGCGCGATCAGGGCGTCCTCGGCCTTGTCGACCGCCGCCCCGGTCCGTTCGACGTCGGCCAGCGCCGCCCGGTAGGCGGCGGTGGGCCCGGTGGAGGCGCCCTGGCCGGGCGGCGGGGTCACGTGGTCGAGCTGCTGCTCGGCCTTGCCCAGCTTGGTCATGGACTGCTCGTAGCGGGCCCAGGCGTTGAGCTTGGCGACGGCCTCCGAGCCGCTGGAGCCGCCGATGACGATCTGCCGGGCGGCGTGGATCCGCTGGTTCATCACCAGCTCCGCCGCCCGCCCGCCGAACCTGCCGCCGGGCGGCAGCGGCTTCACGACGGCGGGCTGCTCGACCGCCTTGCCCTTGCCCTTGCCGCCGGGCGCGGGCAGGTGCGGCACCGGGACGTCGGCGGCCGCCGGGTGCGGGGCGACGGGCACCGGCACCTCCTCGGCCTTGGCAGGGGTACCGGGCCGGGCGACCAGGTCGAGGGCGCTGTTCGGGGGTCCCCCGTGGCCGGCGCCCGCGGCGTCCAGCCCGGGTTTGGCGGAGACGCCGGCCGGGGCGCCGGTGTGCGCGCTCAGTCCGGTGGGCACGGGCGCGCGCAGCTCGTCGTCGCCGCGCAGCAGGCTCATCGCCAGGTCGTGCGAGGACAGGGCGGGCTGCGGGAGCCGCCCCGCGGTGCCGACCGGACGCGGCACGGGCGCGGAGTGCGCCGCACCGCCGGTCGTGACGGAGGGCGCCGGGCGCTCCGCGAGCCCGAGGGGCGTCACCTTGACGCCGCCCGGCTGGGTCGGCACCGTCAGCGCGTGCCCGCCCTGGACGCCGTGCACCCCGGCCGCGGGCACGGGGGGCGTCGAACCGCTCGCCAGGTGCGCGACGGGCGCCGGAGGGACGGGGGCGGTGTTGGCGACCGCGTGCGCGTCGATCGTCTTCGGCGCCGAGTCCCCGATGCGCAGGGTGATGCCGTCGGCCCGGATGCCGGTCACGGCGACGTCGCCCGAGGCCAGGGCGCGCAGTTCGGGGAAGGTCAGGTCGTTCAGCGCCTCGGCGTGGCCGACGGCGCCGCGGGCCATCGTGACGCCCTCGCCCATGCCGACGGTGTGCGGCACGCTCGTCGTGCCCGGGTGCACGCCGGCCGCCTGGTCGAGGTGCACCATCGGGGACCCGACGTGCGCGTCGCGCAGCAGGTCGACGGCGGTGTGGCCGGGCAGCAGCAGATTGCTGTCGAGCCGGACGTGGCCGGCCGCGAGGTCCGCCTGGTTGACCAGGTGCGTGCCGGCGGAGATGCCGCCGCCGTGGGTGAGCGGCACGCTCAGCCCGCCGGGCAGCGTCGTCATGCCGTGCGGCAGCGGCGGGGTGGCCAGGGACGTGGCCCCGAGGTGCAGCCCGCCCGCGCTCGGCGTCCCGAACCCGGTGACGTGCAGGCCCGGTGCGCCGCCCGCGTGGCCGACGGCGGAGGGGGTCGGGATCCCGTGCAGACCGCCGATGGTGAGCGCGCCCGCGCCGGGAGTCACCGCGGTCGGCACGCTGAGGGAGGCTCCGGGCACGTGCAGGCCGTCGAGCCCCCCGACGCGCAGGGCGCCGAGCGAACCGACGCCGAGGTGGGCGAGGTTCACGGTGGGCATCGAGCCCAGCGCGAGGTGGACGAGGTTGGTGGTGCCGGCCCCGCCGAAACCCGCGCCCGGCCGGAACAGCGCGCCCAGCGAGGTGTTGGGGCTGAACGTCCCCGCCGAGAAGTGCAGGCCGCCCGGCGTCACGATCGGGGCCGGGACCATGGCGTTGTGGGCGCCGGCCGCCAGGGGCGAGTTGAAGTGCAGGGCGGCGTCGGTACGGCCCGCGTTGACGAGCAGTTCGTGCAGCTCGGGGTGGGGAATGCCCAGGACGCGCTCGCCGAACGCGAGGCGGGCCGCACCGCCGAAACCCAGCACGCCGATCTCGGTGGCGTTGAGCGGCACGAGCGCGGCGACGCCGAACCGGCCGAGCCGCTGGAGGTTGACCAGGCTGTACGTGCCGACCTTCGCCCAGTTGCCGGTGACGTTGCCGGTGAACTTCGCCCAGTCGCTGTGGATGGCGGTGACCAGTGTGTTCCAGCCGCCCTTGGCCCCGTTGCCGATGCCGCGCAGCAGGCCGCCCAGGTCGATCTTGAGGGCGGGGCCGAGGTGGGAGCCGATCACCATGGGCGCGATGACGAACTTCGGCAGGCCGGTGAGCGTCGAGAAGTGCCCGATCTGCGACCAGATGTTCTTCCCGGCCATCGCCAGCCCGTTGACGCCGCCCTTGAGGCTGTTGCCCAGCCCCTTGAGCAGCGCGCCGACGTTGATGCCCTTGGTCGTCGGGAAGAGCACCCCGAGGAAGGCCAGGCCGAGTTCCAGGCCGCTGGCCTTGCCCTGGCTGAACGCGACGATCGTCTTGATCAGCAGGACGGCGTTCATGCCCCAGGCGATGACGGCCAGGATGCCGCCGGTGAACACCGCGAGCACCGACAGGATGATCGTCAGCCACTGGAAGACCTCCCAGAACAGGTCGCAGTCGCTGACCGGTTGCACCATCAGCTCGCCGGCCGTGTGCAGCTGCCGGCGCAGCTCCGTCGCCGCGGTGGCCACGTCGCTCTTGGCGTCGGCCGCGCGCTGCTTGAGGCCCGGCAGCTGCGTGTCGTCCTGGGGCAGGCCCTGCGCCGCGGACAGCGCCTGGTCCGCCTCGCCCTGGGCGGTGGTGAGGGCGGTGCTGTACGCGCGCAGCGCGGTCTCCGCCGTGTGGAAGGACTCCTCCACCCGGCCGACGAACTTGAAGAGGTGGTCGTCGACCTTGTCGCGCAGCGCGTCGGCGGTCTTGCCGATGAAGCGCTGCCCGTCGCCCGCGGTGACCTGCAGTTCCTTCAGGCCGGTGTTGATGGTCCCGGCCGAGGTGGCGAGATCGCGCATCGCGTCGGCGACGGTGGCCAGGGTGGAGGGGTCGCCGGGGGTCGGGTCGCCGTCCAGGTCGAGTGCACTCCAGTCCCCTGGACGCGTTGCCACGCTCACGCACCTCCTGGCGGCGATCAGCCGTCGCCGTAGGCCTGGTGTACGGGCTCCGCACGGCCCGGACACCTTGTCTACGCACGACGCGCCCGATCGGTTCACTCTGTGAACGACGTCACAAGGCGGCGGGAGGCGGGTGTGCGCCGGATCACTGAACCGTTCCGATCTCCGGTGCGTTGGAAGTGCGTACGCGTCCCGTCCCCGTCTCCGTCCCCCGGGAGTGGCTGTGCCCGACATCGCGGTCGACTACGAACTGCTCAACAACGTCGCCCAGAAGGCCCGCACCCTCAAGGGGCAGGTCCAGGCGGCGCGCGAGGGCAAGCAGGACTACACCGTCAACGAGACCGGGGCGGCGTCCGTCTCGACGGCCATCCGCGCCTACTACTCCGTCTGGAAGAGCTCGTTCAAACGCTCGGAGGAGAAGCTGGAGAAGCTCGGCAACCTCTACGACGGGGTGGCGCGCGGCTGGGCGGACTGGGACTTCCGGCTGTCCGGTGAGGCCAGCAAGCAGGAGGCGTCGCTCGCCGCGGACCTGTACACGACCCAGAAGAAGATCTGGGACGACTGGCAGGCGGCGGTCGCGGCCGGCAACGCCGACCCCAACGACCCGCACGCGCCCAGGCCGCCGGGAGACCGCCCGGGGACCTGGACCACCGACGACGGGCACGGCAACACCACCACGACCACGTACGAGTACGGCGCCGACGGCAAGCCGACGAAGATCACCACGACGCAGCACACGAGCACCGGCCTGACCAGTACGGACACCACGAACTACCACGCCGACGGCACGTACGACTCGTCCGCCACCGATGTCTACGGCAACGTGACGACCACGACCGGCAACAGTCAGACCACCGAGTCGGGGAATACCAAGACCACCAACGACACCTTCAGCAGCACCACCAAGGACACCGACGGCAAGGAGAGTACGACCACGGGCACGACCAACTCGGTCTACAACACGACCACCGGTCACCGTGACTCGGACACCACCTACACCACCGTCGGCCCCGACAAGGACGGCAACCAGCAGACCGTGAAGGGCACGACCCACTCCGCGGTGGACCTCAACGGCCACGAGGTCGTCACGACCATCGAGGTCAACGAGGACGGCAGCGGCACCAAGACCGTGGTGACCGACGGGAGGACCGAGGAGTGGAAGAGCGACAACGCGGATCAGAACAGCGGCTGGGAGACGTCCGACGACTAGGGCCGGAACCGGCTCCAGGGCCGGAACCGGCCCCGCACCCGTGAGCCGCCGACGGCGCCACGATCACCCCACAACCCAGGGAGCGCACCATGCCCGCAGGCAACATCAACCTCGACTACACCGAGATCGTCCGCGTCTCCGGCGTGATGAACCAGGCCGTGAACGACATCAACCCGCACCTGCTGTCGACGAAGACCTCCGTCGAGGGGCTGCTGGACAACGGCCTGTTCATGCAGCAGAGCAGCCCGGCGATGAAGGCCGCCTACGAGAAGCTGACCGCCTCGCTGCAGCAGGCCGTCGAGAGCATCAACAGCTTCGCCATGCAGTTCACCAAGATCAAGGAGTCCGTCGAGAAGATGGACGCCGACATCGCGGCCAGCACCAACCAGTCCTGACCTACGCATCCGAGCCCGCGGCCACCGGATCCGGTGGCCGCGGGCTCGCGCGTGGTCCGCGGCGTCGCGCGACGGGTCAGGCCTCGTCCGACCGCAGCACCGTCTCCGGGACGAGCACCGACACCAGCAGGCCCGACACCGGGTCCACCGTCAGCCCGCGCCCGGGCACCGGGCGGCCGCGCAGCAGGTCGTACGGGACGCGGATGCCCAGCAGATCACCCTCGGCCGGGGACTGCGGGGACAGCAGGACGCCCTTGCGGACCCGCCGCACCTGGCCCAGCCAGCCGATACCCGCCGATGTGAGGGTCTCCGCGGTGGCGGCCACCGCCAGCCCGTAGCCGCGGTCGCGCCCGGTGGCCGCGATGTCGCGCAGCACCGAGTCGGCGGCCGGCATCTGGGCGAGCAGGTCCGCGTCGTCCACCAGCACGACCGCGGGCCCGGACCCGGCCTCCAGCGCCTCGCGGACCTCCTCGGCCATCGGGTCCGGCGACTCCAGGACGACCGCCTGCGGGTGCCTGCGCAGGCCCCGCAGCGGCGACTCGCGGGGGGTGATGGCCACCACCCGGGTCCCGCCGGCCAGCAGCGAGACCGCGAGGCTGGCCAGCGCGGTGGAACGGCCCGCCCCGGGAGGACCGCTGATGAGGAACGACGGCGAGTCCGCCGCGAAGTCCACCCCCACCGGCTCCAGGTCGTCGCCGCCGATGCCCAGCAGCCCCCACAGCGGGCGCCGCTGGTCCGCCGGCACCTTCGCGTACGCGTCGGTGAACGTCACCTGCTTCGGCAGCGTCATCACCCGGGCCGGGCGGCGGGCGGCCGGGACGTCCCGGTCGCGGCGCGTCGCCTCGGCGCCGATGCGCTGCAGCGCGTCTGCCTGCTCCCGGCCGGTGGGCACGCCGCCCGACAGCTCGCCGAGCAGCGCCACCTGCACCTCGGCGGCGCTGCCGCCGCGCCAGCCGCGCCCCGGCGGCACCACGGCCGGGATCAGCTTCGCCGGGATGCCCGCCAGCATGTACTCGCTGCGGTCGGTGAGCCGCAGCAGCAGCCGTTCGTCGTTGAGCGACGCGACCTTGCCGGACAGCAGGGCCCGCTCCGAGGTCGCGATCACGTGCACGCCCATCGGCGCGCCCTCGCGGATCAGTGCGGTCAGCTCCTGCACGGGCCGCCCGCCGTCGTGGTCGCCGAGCAGGGCGACCAGCGAGTCCCAGCCGTCGATCAGGACCACCAGGTGGGCCGGGCGCTCCGCGGCCGGCAGCTGGGTGCGCAGCTCGGCGAGGTTGGCCACGCCGTGCTGCGTCAGCAGCTCCTGACGGCGGCCCATCTCCGCGAGGAGTCGGGCCAGCAGCCGGTTGAGGCGCTCCAGGTCGGCCCGGGGGACGACCGCGCCGCAGTGCGGCAGCGCGCTGAGCGCCGCGAGCGCGCCGCCCGCCGCGTCGATCCCGTACAGGTGCACGTCGGCCGAGGAGTGCCGGCGGGCCAGCGCGCCGCCGATGGTGCGCAGCGCCTGGGAGCGCCCCGACCGCGGGGTGCCGATGATGTACAGGTGCCCGAACTGGGAGAAGTCCAGCTCCAGCGGCTCCTGGCGCTGGATGCCCGGCAGGTCGGCCAGCGCCCAGGGGACGGCGGCCAGCCGGCCGTTCGGCAGGTCGGGCCGCTCGGGCAGGTCGTTCAGCGAGACGGCCGGCGCGAGGGCGGGCAGCCACGGGCTGGGCTGGTGCGGCACGTCGAGTTCGGCCGCCGCGTCCCGGATCGCCTCGACCAGGGCCGTCAGGTCCGTCGGCCCGTCGGGGTCGTCCGACAGGTCCTGGGCGTCGGCGTCCGAGGCGTGCTCGGGGCCCGGCTCGGCGGCCGTGCGCCCCAGCTGCGTCCAGTCGACCGCGCTGGTCCAGACGGGCGGCTCCGCCGCCGGCCGGGCCTCCGCGCCCGTCCCGGACGCCGTGTCAGGACGCGGCTGTTCGCCGTCGGTGTCCTTCCCCGCGCGGGGCGCGCCGACGAAGGCCGTCTGGAACGGCAGGACGGAACGGTGGCCGATCCGGGCCAGCGCGCGGCCCGGGGTGGCCGCGGAGATGGTCACCGCGTCGTTGACCTCCAGGACGTCCTGGCTGTCCATGCCGTCCGTGACGCGCAGCGAGATGCGCAGGTTGGTGTTGGCGCGGATGTCGGCGGTGACGACACCGGCGGGCCGCTGGGTGGCCAGGATCAGGTGCAGGCCCAGGGAGCGGCCGCGCTGCGCGATGGAGACCAGGCCGGGGATGAACTCCTGGACGTCCCGCGCCAGGGTGGCGAACTCGTCGATGACCAGCAGCAGCCGGGGCAGCGCCACCAGCGACGGGTCGCGCCGCCGCAGGGAGCGGTACTCGATGTGGTCCTTGGCGCCCACCTGGGCCAGGATCCGCTCGCGCCGGGTGAGTTCCGCCCCGAGGGACGCCAGGGCGCGCTCCACCAGGTGGCTGTCGAGGTCGGTGACCATGCCCAGGACGTGCGGCAGCCGCACGCAGTCCTGGAAGGCGCTGCCGCCCTTGTAGTCGACGAGTACGAACGTCATCTCGTCGGGCCGGTTCACCGCGGCCAGCGAGGCGACCAGCGTCTGCAGCAGTTCGGACTTGCCGGCGCCGGTGGTGCCGGCGACCAGCCCGTGCGGGCCGTCCTTGATCAGGTCGAAGGTGACCGGGCCGGTGTAGCCGACGCCCAGCAGCGCGGCCGTGGAAGCCGGCCGGTTGGTCCACCGGCGGGCCAGCTCCGCTCCCTGCGGCGGCTCGAGCTCCAGCAGGCCGAGCAGGCCGACCCGGTCGGGCAGCCCGTCGGAGCCGTCGGGCGTCACGTCGCGCACGGGCGCCAGCGCGCGGCCGATCCGCTCGCACCAGTCGGTGTCGACCAGGTCGGGACGGATCTCGGTGAGGTCGGCGCTGCCGGTGCGGCGCAGCGTCACGTCCCGGGCGTTCACGACGCAGACCGAGACGCACTCCTCGGGGAGCATGCGCTCCTCCTGGTCGATGCAGATCAGGAAGACCCGGACGGCCGGCCCCTCCTTCAGGACCTGCACGACGCCGGGCACGTCGCGCAGCCGCCGCGCCCCGTCGAGCACCACGACGAGGTCCGGTTCGCTCAGCAGCGCCCCGCTCATCGCGGAGTCGCGGGCGCGCATCCGCGAGCGGACGGCGGAGACCAGCTCCGACACGCGGTTGGCGACGGTCTCCGGGTCGTTGCCGAGGGTGACGGCCGGGCCGCCGGAGTTCTCCGCGGAGACCCCGCCGCGGCCGGGCCGGGCGTGCGGCAGCCAGCGCACCCACTCCCAGGCCGGGGCGCCCGCGGTGTCGGTGAGGACGGTGATCCGTACGTCGCGGGGGCTGTGCAGGATCGCCGCCTGCGCGACGGCCCACCGGGCCAGCGCGCGGGCCGCGTCGCGCTCGCCGGCGATGCCGAGCACCCCGTCGCCGGTGAGGTCGACGCCGACCGGCATGTCGGGGATCCGCCAGTTGACGGAGCGGTGGTTGTCCTCGCGGGAGGTGTCCTCGACGGTGAGCAAGGACGACTGGCCGACCGTGCCGACCCGCAGCACGAGGTGGTCGGGGTGGCCGCGGCGGCGCTCCCACAGGCGCGCGCCGGGGCCGACCGCCCACAGTCCGGCCTCGGCCGGGTCGGGACCGCCCGCCACCCGCAACCGCCGCTCCCGGTCCACCTTCTGCTGGATGTCCCGCTCCAGCGAGGCGCGCCGGGCCCGGTAGCTGGCGACGCCGTCGGTGTACTCGCGGCGCCCGCTCTTGCGGCCGCTCATCCAGTTGCCGATCGCCAGCACCGGACTGAAGACCGCGAACATCAGATAGAAGTACGAGTGGAGGATGGTGACCATGGCGACGCCGAGCAGCAGCGGCGCGAACACCACCAGCAGCGGCACCGGGCGCTTGGTGGGCGGGCTCGGCGGCGACGGCAGGACGAAGCGTTCGGGCAGCAGCGGCGGGATGATGCGCGGCGGCCGGTTGAAGTCGAGGAACGCGCCGTCGGCGGAGACGGTGACGGCCGCGTCCGCCTCGGTCGGCTCCGTCACCCGCAGCAGGAACTCGCCCAGCACCAGTTCGCCGCCGAGCGGCCACTCCTGCCAGCCGCGTGGCAGCGGCTCGTGGGCGTCGGCGTACGGGTCGGGCAGTTCCGGGGCCGGGGCGGGCGGCAGGGGTGTCGCGTCCGCGCGCGGCCGGGCCGGCGGGGGCTCGGGCGCGGACAGCGCGACGCCGTCGGCCTGCTGGGTGTTGAGCAGGACGGTCCCGTCGGGGCGGACGGTGACCCGCACCCCTTGCGACGGCACGTCCCGGCCCTCCAGGAGGACCGCGCTGCCCGGCAGGGGGCCGACGCCGTGCGTGCCGGGCTCCAGCAGCCAGACCCGTCCGGCGTCCCGGCCGCCGACCAGCTGGAGCTCCACCCGGGGGCCGCGCGGCAGCCGTTCGCCGTCCGCGGACCGCGACGGCGGCGGCAGCAGGTCGCGCAGCGGCCCGTATCCCCCGCTCTCCGGCGCGGCGGGCCCGCCGAGCCCGAGCCGGGCTCCGTCCCGCACCCCGGCGGCGGACAGCGGCAGTTCGGCGGGGAGCGGTCGGTCCCCCAGGTACAGCGGGGGCGGTTCGGTCCCGCCGTCGGGGGACAGTCCGGCGACGAGCGCGCCCACGGTGGTGGCGCCGGTGGCGTCGATCATGAGATCGCGGCCCTGGTCCGGCGTTTCGGCCGGAGTGATGCTGAGGAAGAGTCTCACGAGGTGGGAGCAGTCCGATCCGGGATTTCGCCGGGGGCGGCGGGCAGGGGACGTGACGCGGCGGAGACGCCCGCGGAGCGCGCGGGCGCCGCGGCGGGCTCGGGCTCCGCGAGGTCGAGGTCCGGGTCCAGGGCGTGGGCCGGGGCGGGTGCCGGAGCGGGTGCGGGCGGCGGGACGGCGGTCGGCTCGGGGGCCGGGTCCTGGTCCGGCTTCGCGACCGGGCCCGCGCCCGGCTTCGCGACCGGGTGCGCGTGGGAGTCCGGGGCAGGCGCCGGGGCCGGGATGGCGGGGGTGGCGGCGGGGGTCGCGGCGGGCTCGATGAAGTCCGGGTCGTCGGTGCCGGTCCGGGCACTCACCGGCTCGACGGGCGCGGGCGTCGGCGTCTCCGCTGCGGCGGAGGCTGCGGATGCCTCCTCGGACACCTCCGATACTTCGGCGGCTTCGGACGTCACGACCGGCGTCGTCGCCGGAGCCGTGGCGCGAGCGCGCGAGCGCTGCCGGCGGATGGCACGGCCCACCGCCTTGGCGAGCGAGGCCGCCTCGACGTCGATCTGCATCCCGGGACCCAGCAGCCGCCCGTCGGGCTCCGCGTGCAGCGTCCAACTGGAGCCGGGCAGGCTCCCGCCGGCCAGGACCAGGGCGCTGCCGTCGGCGCTGAGCGCGGCCAGCCGCTCCGCCTGTTCGGGGTTCGGCATCCAGCACGCGAGGACCGGCGGCAGGAGGGAAACCCGTCCCGTCTCCGCCTCCGTCCCCTCGTCCGGGCCGCCCACCGGCACGGCCTCCACGCTCCCGCGCGCGGACACCTCCGCGATGAGGTCGTCGAGTCCGGGGCCGGGGAACCGCGGGTGCAGACCGCGGGCGACGAGCACCTCCGGCCCGTCCGGCAGGCTGTCGAGCTGCGCGGTCAGCGCGTGCACCACGCTGCGCGCCACGCGCGCGTCGCCCTCGACCACCAGCGAGGAGGGGCCGCTCGCCCAGTCGACGAGCACGACTCCGGGCACCTTGCGGTCGACACCGACGACGAGCAGCAGCCGCTCCCGGTCCTCCTCGAGCGCCGCGGTCGCCGACGGCTCCGCCTGCGCCGGGGCGGACCAGGTCCACTCCCCCGGGTCGGCGGCGGCATCCGTCCACGCGCCCGAGGGACCGAGCGGATCCCGGCCCGCGATGACCACCCGCGTACGGTCGCGCGACGGCCCGATCCACACGGTCGGGGCGTAGCAGCCGGCTCCCTGGGCCGCGTCGGCGCGGTCCAGCGCCGCACCGGCGAGGACGCGGGCGTCCGGGTCGGCGAGGAACGACGTCAGCATCCGCGCGCAGCGGCGGTGCAGCCGGTAGGCGCGCAGCGGCTGGGAGAACGCGCGGCCGGTCATCCGCGCCTCCCACACAACACGCCGGCAGGTGCGCCGGAACCCGCCCTGGGACCTGATGATCCGGGAGACCACCCAGATGAGCAGGACCAGGGCGGTCAGGAAGCCGATGATGATCAGCCAGGAGTTGCGGTCGGGCATCGCGAGGGCGAGCGACTGCCGGCCGGCGACGGCCGCCGTGCGGCCGGTCACGCGCACTCCCGTACGAAGGCGGCCGAACGTCGCAGGTCACGCATCGCGTGGTGCAGACGGGACTTGACGGTCCCGGTCGGGATTCCCAGCGCGAGCGCCGTGTCGGGGCCGGAACATCCGAGCAGGTACGTGTACACCAGAACCTCACGGTGGGGGCGGGAGAGGGGGGCGAGCAACTCGACGAGGTGGGTGCGGTCGACGACCCGCGCCTGGTCGTCCGCGACGGCGGCCGTCTCGGGAAGGTACGCGGTGGGCAGGGCGGGACGGACACCGTCCCTGCGGCTCCAGTCGATGACGACGTTCCGGGCCACGGTGCAGAGCCAGGGCAGACCGGGCTGGAAGCCGTCGGCGCGCCGTGCCCCCGGCCCGGTGGGCGACGCCAGCCAGGCCCGCAGCAGGGTCTCCTGCACGGCGTCCTCCGCCCGCTGCGGGTCGTTGGGCAGGAGCGAGCGCACGTAGCGCAGGAGGGGTTGGCGGTGGGGCCCGATCAAAGCGGTGAACCGCTCGTCCGTCTCGCGTGTCGCGTACCGCGGTGCGGAGAGTGCCGCTGAACTCATGCTGCTGCTGCCTCGGAGGGTTCGGGGTCATCGGGGCGGCCGTCGCGCGGGGAACCGGGCAGGGGAGACGAACGCGCGGATAGATGGATCCACCACAGAACGCACACCCTAGTCACGCCGGACGCACGGAGGCAAAGGCGGCTATCGGCCAAATCACCCCTGCGGGCGGCGGTTTGCGTCGGCCCCTTGACGAGCGTCGAAACTCCGCTCGGGGCAGTACAGCCGTGGTTCCGCCGTGCGCCGCACGCGCCGGGCGGCAGGCGCGGGAACGCGGTTCAAGCCACCGGACCGGCGGCGGGCGCGGCGGAAAAAGAGGCGACAATCACACCCCGTAGCCACCCGTGCGAGCTGCGAACACCCCCACCCGACCTGCGCAAAGACCGGGGAATAGAGCGGCGGGTGCTGCCGTTCTGGGTGATAGTTGAATCAGCAACTACATGGATGTGGTGAGCACAGTGCAGTTCGGGATCTTCAGCGTCGGCGACGTCACCGCCGACCCCACGACGGGGACGACGCCCACGGAGAACGAGCGGATCAAGGCGATGGTCGCCATCGCGCAGAAGGCCGAGGAGGTCGGTCTCGACGTCTTCGCGACGGGCGAGCACCACAACCCGCCCTTCGTGCCCTCGTCGCCGACGACCATGCTCGGCTACATCGCGGCGCGGACCGAGCGCATCATCCTCTCCACGTCCACGACGCTGATCACCACCAACGACCCGGTGAAGATCGCCGAGGACTTCGCGATGCTGCAGCACCTGGCCGACGGCCGCGTCGACCTGATGCTCGGGCGCGGCAACACCGGGCCGGTCTACCCCTGGTTCGGCAAGGACATCCGCCAGGGCATCCCGCTCGCGGTAGAGAACTACGCGCTGCTCCACGAACTGTGGCGCAACGAGGTGGTCGACTGGCAGGGCACGTTCCGTACGCCGCTGCAGTCCTTCACCTCCACACCCCGGCCGCTCGACGGCGTCCCGCCGTTCGTCTGGCACGGCTCGATCCGCAGCCCGGAGATCGCCGAACAGGCGGCCTACTACGGCGACGGGTTCTTCGCGAACAACATCTTCTGGCCGAAGGAGCACTTCAAGCGGCTCATCGAGCTGTACCGGGAGCGGTACGCGCACTACGGCCACGGCACCGCCGAGCAGGCCGTCGTCGGTCTCGGCGGACAGGTGTTCATGCGGAAGAACTCCCAGGACGCGGTGCGCGAGTTCCGCCCCTACTTCGACAACGCGCCCGTCTACGGCCACGGCCCCTCGCTGGAGGAGTTCACCGACCAGACGCCGCTGACCGTGGGCAGCCCGCAGGAGGTCATCGACAAGACCCTGACCTTCCGCGACTCCTTCGGCGACTACCAGCGCCAGCTGTTCCTGATGGACCACGCGGGCCTGCCGCTGAAGACGGTCCTGGAGCAGCTGGACCTGCTCGGCGAGGAGGTCGTACCGGTGCTGCGCAAGGAGTTCGCCTCGGCACGGCCGGCCGGGGTGCCCGAGGGCCCCACGCACGCCGCCCTGGTCGCCCGCGCCCTGGCGGACGACGCGAGCGACGCGCACGACGCCGTCTGAGCCACCCGACCGCAGGAGAGAGGGAACCCATGAACACCGTGCATCTCGTCGTCGTCTCGGCGGGCCTGAGCCAACCGTCCTCGACGCGCCTGCTGGCCGACCGGCTCGCGGAGGCGACCCGGCGGGCACTGAGCGACCGGGACGAGGACCGTACGGTCGCCATCCGCGTCATCGAACTGCGCGAACTGGCCGTCGACCTCGCCAACCACCTGGTGACCGGCTTCCCCAGCGCGGCGCTGCGCGACGCCCTCGAGGCGACGGAGCGGGCCGACGGCCTGATCGCCGTGACCCCGATCTTCAGCGCCTCGTACAGCGGCCTGTTCAAGTCGTTCTTCGACGTGCTCGACAACGGGGTGCTCGCCGGCAAGCCGGTCCTGGTCGCGGCCACCGGCGGTACGGCACGGCACTCGCTCGCGCTGGAGCACGCGATGCGGCCGCTCTTCGCCTACCTGCGGGCGCTCGTCGTGCCGACCGCGGTCTATGCCGCCTCGGAGGACTGGGGCTCGGGTGGGGACGCGGCCACCGACGGCCTCGCCGCCCGCATCGCCCGCGCGGCGGGCGAGCTGGCCGACCAGCTGGCCGGCAGGCCGGCCGCCTCGGCCGCCCCGGATCAGGTCGTGCCGTTCGCGCAGCAACTGGCGGCGCTCCGGCCCTCCGGCCACTGAGGCATCCGACCGCTGAGGCATCCGACCGCGCCTGGCGCCACCTCCCGTGGCGGCGGGCGCGGTCAGTCGAGCGGAAGCAGCTCGAACACGGGATGGCGGGCGGCCTCGACGGCGAACTCCTCGTCCGTCGAGGCTTCCGTCACGTCGAAGTACGCGCGCGTGATCGGGACTTCGCGCAGGTACTGGCGCAGTACGGGCACGCTCTGCGCGGATCCCAGCTCGACGGCCCGCAGATCCTCGGACCGGCCGCCGCGGCTGATGCGGACCTGCCCCGCGGCCCGGGCGTTGTGCACCCAGTTGGTGACTCCGTACGCGGCGACCAGCCAGCGCTGTCCACCGGCCGCCATCACGTCGACGGGCGTCGACCGCGGCTGCCCCGAGGAGCGGCCCCGAACGGTCAGCACGTGCCGGTACCCCTTGCCGATCCCGAAGCGGGTCATCACCGCGAACACCCGGTTCACCCCGCGCGTCCCGGCCCCGACCCGATATTCCTTCGCCATTCCCGCCCCCGTTCCCACACCCGTTAAGCCCCGACAACCCCGGCAGCGGCCGGCGGCCGCCGCGTACTACCGCGACGCGCTCTCCAGGTCCTGGTCGAAGTCACCGTCCGATTCCGCCGCGTCGAACGGGAGCAGGGCCGGGGAGAGGAACGGATCCGTCGACGGGCCCGGGGCCTGCTGGGTCGGGCTGGATTCCGTGCGGAGCGTTTCGGAGAACAACGAAGACATGGGCACCTTCTGACAATCGGTCCCGTCCGCTGAGGCGGACGGGCAGCGCTATCAGAAAGGTACACGCGTACGAATCGCCGGTGATCACACCACGCCGCCGTGTCCGGCCGACGCCCGGCGCCAGATCATCATGTCCGGCGCATTGACGGGCCCCCTCGGCGCCGTTAACTTTTGTGAGCGCTCTCAGACTTCACTCTCAGGCTTCGTACCGGCCGCTCCCCCGGCCGTCAGGTCTCCGGAGGTCAGGTGAAGGCAGTCCGGTTCAGCATCGCCGTGCTCATCGGAACACTGTGGACAACGTTGTCACCCCAGGGCGCGACCGCCGCACCGGAGGGTTCGTCCCTCCCTCCGGTGCGGGCCGTCCGACCGCAACCCGCTCGACCAGTACGGCCTGCGCTGGTCCGGCCCGCCGGACACGATGGACGCGGCCCGGCAGCAGAGCGCGCTCGACCTGATGAACGCGGCCTCATGAGACCGCACCCGGGCAGCAACGCGGCCGGCGCGTACCGCTGGGTCGGGGGCGACGGGCACGGCGGGTGGATCGATCAAGGACGGGTCTTCCCGGGGGTCCCTGTCGGCTGACGCGTCCGTTCCGCTTCCGCCGCCGACCTGGTGATCTCCAAGTTGACAGGAGGCGCGCAGGAGTTGACGATGAGTGACGCCCCCAAAGCCCGCGTGCCCGCGACCGGTTCATGAGGTCTCGACGTCCACGCGATGGCGCGGGGCACCGTGCGGACACCGTTGCCTTTGGCGCGCCCGCCTTCATGAACTGTGTGGAGGAAACTGTGATATCCAAGCGCGGGCTGTTCGCCGCCACCGCAGCGGGGGCGGGCGCGCTGCTGCTCACCGCAGGCCCCGCCGCCGCCTGCAGCATCGGTGACTTCAGTGCGAACGCCGTCGCGGCGTGCGACACGAGCACGGGTACGCCGATGGCCGCCATCACGGTCACGGACAAGGACCCGTCCAGCACGCCGGCCGACATCTCGGTCGTCCTCCGCATGGCGTCCGGCATGGCGGGACCCGCCGTCGGCAGCGTGCACATCGCCCACCCGACGGCCGCCGGGGTCACGAAGAAGGTCCTCGTGGAGTGGAAGCCCGGGTACCAGTGGTACGTCCAGGTGACGGCCGGGAACCTGCACCAGCAGAACCTGGAGGTGCTGCCCGCGTCTCCCGACACCGCCTGCCTGCTGCCCGTGAAGCCGTCGCAGGCCCCCTCCCCCACGGCACAGCCGACGAAGGCCGCGCAGGTCACCACGGCACCGACCACCTCGCGCCCGGCCACGCCGTCCCCGGCGGACTCCCCCACCGGAACCGTCCTGGCGTCGACGGGCGGCAACGGCGACAGCACGACGATCGCGGCACTGGCCAGCGCGTTCCTCCTCGTGGGCGCCGGCGGCCTGTTCGTCCTGCGCCGCCGCGCCGACACGGGCCGGCACTGACACCGTCCCCTCCAGCCGTCCCCCACCAGGGGTACGCCATCCAGGCCCTGTCAGGTCCCGGGCAGCTGCTCCTGCTCGACGTCGTTCACGCCGGGCCGGGGAGCGCTGCGGGTGTCGAGCTTGTTCCGGCAGCCCTCCCCCAGACCCCACAGCCGCGACTCGGGATCGTTCAGCGGCCGGCCGCACAACCGGCACAGGACGCGGGGCCGCCCGGCGACCGCCTCATCGGCGTCGGATGCGGCGAAGCCGGGCAATGTCGCGGGGTCGGAGTCCGAAGCGGAGAACATACCCCCAGGTCTACCAGCTCGCGCCGCGAACCACCCACGCCGCCCGCCCCGGGAGTCTGCGGGCGGGCGGCGTGGGTGCGGCGGGCGGGTGCGGGCCTAGTTGAAGGGGTCCAGGGTGATGTACGCCTGCTGCGGGTTGGAGTCGTTCACCAGCGACTCGTGGTTGCCGACGTCGTCGAAGGCGAAGGCGTACGCCTTGCTGTCGGCCATCTGAGCGTGGATCTTCCGGGCGAACTGGTTGGTCACCGCGTCCTGGTAGAAGTTCGCGGAACTGGCGTCGGGCTGGTTCGCGTTCACCAGCAGCGTCGAGCGGTTGTACCCGGCGCACAGGGTGCGCGAGATCGGGCCGCGCACCAGGTCGTTCGGCGCGTCCAGCAGCTTGTAGCAGCCGAAGATGCTGTCGGCGTCGGGCTTCTGGAAGGTGGTGACCACGGCGCCCGCGCTGTTGGTGAAGTTCATGGCGTTGCCGGACACCTTGCCGAAGTACTTCGTGTTCGGCTGGTCCCCGAAGGGGGTCACGGTCAGCGTCGACGTGGAGTACTTCTGCCACACCCGGTTGATGTAGTCGTCCATCACCGAGGCCGGCAGCGCGCCGGACTCGATGCCGTGTCCGGGGGCGAGGGCGCGCAGCACCGTGCCGTCGGAGCGGGTCTGGATCAGGTTGCCCCAGCCGCCCGGCTGGTTGCGCAGCGCGTTGTAGAAGCCGTTGTACCCGCCGGCCTTGAGGTGGCCGGTGCTCTTCGTCGAACCGCCGGGCAGTTTCACGCCGACGGCGTAGGGGGCCGAGAACATGTCGACCTGGGTGCTGTTGATCCAGAGCCCGGAGTCGTTGAGGGTGTACTCGGACCAGTTGAAGAGGATGTTGTGGTTCGGGTCGGTGGGGTTCTGCACCGCGGGCTGCACCAGTCCGCCCACGGCCAGCTTGAAGACGAGCTTCTGGCCGTAGGAGAAGTAGACCCGCCCGGAGAACTTGGGCATCCGCAGCGTCATGGACTGGCCGTTGGCCGGTCCCGCGATCGCGGCGTCCGGCGCCGGGGCGGGCGGGTTGGCGCCGCCGGGCCAGGCGTGGAACGTACCGCTCGCGTCGGCCCAGCCCTGCCGGCCCGTCGAGAGCTGGGTCCCGAGGTTGTAGATGTAGATCTGCTCGCCGCGGCCGGAGTTGTTCGTGAAGGTGAGCGGAATCGTGTCGGGGACCGCCGCGCCGGCGGGCGCGATGGGCCCGATGGTGGCGAGGCCTGTGCCGATAGCCGCCGCCGATATCAGCGACACCGACAGCTTCCATTTCTTGGCGAACACGCTTGGCTCCTTGCTGTACACACCACGTGGGGGGAGGTGGGGGGTGGGGGTGGACATGCGGTCGTTCCGGACCGGCTCCCCGGCCGCGTGGTCCGGACCATCCGGCCTGAGAGCGCTCTCAGAATGCGAGCGGGACGGTGCCCTGTCAATGGCCCCAGCAGAAACTTCACCAACTCTGACAACACCGCTGGCGCAGACCGGGTTTGACGAACGACCCGGCCGGGCCCGTACGGTCGACCTGGTCACCGCCGTGATCGGCAGGATCCACCCACCAGCACAGCGTCTACGAAGGAGCTCCACCCGTGACCGGACCGATCGTCGGGATCCTCCACCCGGGCAGCATGGGCGCGGCCGTCGCCGCGCAGGCCGCGACGCACGCGGCGACCGTTCTGTGGTGCCCGGCCGGACGCAGCGAGCGGACCGTGGCACGGGCCACCCGCTTCGGGCTGGAGCCGGTCGCGACGTCGGCCGACTTGCTGGACCGCGCGGACATCGTCATCAGCCTGTGCCCGCCGGCCGCGGCCGAGGACGTGGCGCGGGAGGTGGGCGCGCACGGGTTCGAGGGCCTGTATCTGGAAGCCAACGCCATCTCGCCGCAGCGGGTCGGGCGGATCGTGGACCTGCTGCCGGAGGCACTGGTCCTCGACGGTGCGGTGACCGGCACGCCCCCGGCCGGCGGTGAGGCGCCCACGCTCTTCCTCGCCGGGCTCGCGCCCGCGGCGGCCGTCGTGGAGAAGCTGTTCGCCGGAACGGACGTGACGACCAAGGTGCTCGGCGACACCGTCGGCCAGGCCTCCGCGCTCAAGCTCGCCTACGCGGGTCTGCGCAAGACGTCCGAGGTGATGGCCGCGGTGTCCCTCGCCATGGCGCAGGAGCACGGGGTCGGGCCGGAACTCCTCGCCCTCACCTCGCGCCTGGCCTCCCCGCTCGCCGCGCCGGACCGCGTCGCGGGCACGGCCGCCCGCGCGTGGCGCTGGGGTCCCGAGTTGGACGAGGCCGCGGACCTGGCGGCGGCCGCCGGCCTGCCGGAGGACCTGCTGCGGGCGGCCGCCCGCACCCTGGCCCGCTGGAGTGACAGCAAGGACGACGACGCCCTGAGCGCGGACGAGGCCCTGCGGCGGCTGCGGCGCGCCTGACGGCACCACGGCACGGGGCGCCGGCAGCCGCTGAAGTCCGCGGCCCGGCGCTCCGACGCCGACGTCCCGGCGCCGTGAGACGGTGACGTCCCGGCGCCGTGAGGCCGTGCCGTCCCCGGCGGCGCGCCCGGCGCCGGGCCCCTCACCCCAGGGGGATCGTGAAGTCGTCCTCGACCGGGGGCTCGGCCTCCTGCTCGCGGTAACCGGTGGCCGCGAAGCAGCGGATCCGCAGGTCGTGCGGAGTGACGTCCAGCCGCAGGAAACTCTTGAAGAACGGCGGGGCGTACGTCGCGGCACCCGGCGACAGGACCCGGGTGTAGACCTTGCGGACCGGCAGCCGGAACCACGATCTGCCGTCCGGGCGGGAGGGCACCCCGAGCAGCGTGGCGACCAGCCGGGTGCGCAAGGTCACCGGCGCGCTCGTCGTACGGGTGGCGGGGATGCCGAGCCGTTGGGCGATCACCGCCGACGCCTGCTCGGCGGTCAGCGCGAAGAACCGTTTCATCCGCAACCGCCGACCGTAGAGCCCGCTGTAGAAGGCCAGCGAGTCACCGCGCAGCGGATAACAGCGGAAGTCCTGCTCGGAGACCCCGGCCACCCGCACCCGCGGGATGATGTGGGTGGCGTGCATGAACGCCCCGCCGCCGCCGGACACGACGTACTCGATCCTGCGGCCGTCCACGTCCACCGGGAAGTGCTGGTAGTTGTGGATGTCACCGCCGATGGCCGCGACGTAGTGGCAGTCCGCGTCGCGGACGATCTCGTCGACGGTGCCGCCGCCCTCGATGGCGCACGGGTGGTACTTGTCGTCCACGTAGATCGGCGAACCGGTCACGAGGATCTTGGGCCGGGGGCCCTGGGAGACGCGGCGCAGCCACTCCCCCTGCTCCTTGTCGATCCCGCCGAGCAGACCGGTGTCGATGCCGATGATGCGCAGCGGCCCCGAGTCGATGGCCCAGTACGGTCCGGGTTGCGCGCTCTGCTGCGCCGGGGCGGAGCGCAGCGACCGCGCCTCCCGCAGCCGCTGCTCGTCGGCGACCTCCGGGCTCTTCCACAGCAGCGACCTCCACCAGGCGGCCGACAGGAGCCCGGGCCGTGCGGCGGGGGGCACCGCGAGCGCCTCGCAGAAGACCCGCATGAAGCCCGTCAGGCCGTCGTACCAGTCGTGGTTGCCGGGTATCGCGTAGATCGGCGCGTCGTAGTCCCGGTAGGGGCGGAAGAACTTCGGGCCGTAGTCGTTGACGCTGCCGACGGGGTAGATGACGTCGCTGGACAGCACGGCGAACCGGGAGCCCTCGGCCGCCTTCAGCAGGCCGGGGACGACGGCGTACTGCGGGGCGTCGCCCTCCCCGGTGTCCGCGATGAGCATGAAGGAGTACGTGTCCGGGTCGTCCCGCGCGATGACGAGGTCGTCGGGGACCCCGCGCTCGCGCTGACCGGCCACCCAGCGCCGCCGTTCGTCGTCGGTCGGGTCCCCGAAGAGGGAGGCGAGCGGCCCGTTGCGGGCGCTCCACAAGGTGGCCGGATTCAACCAGGAGAGCTTTTCGACCCGTTCCGGCATCAGGCTCTCGAACCGGCCGAGCTCCTGGCCGTGCCATCCGGCACCGGTCGCTGAATCGCGCGAGGAAACTGACACCGGCGCACCCTAGCAACACCCGTCCCGGCGCGCCGGTTTGGACCGCCGGCCCGGCACGCCCCCCACCCCGCGTGCTGCCGCGGCCGGGCAACGCGGTGCGGCGCGGGAGGTCCGGACGGGGTCCGGCCCGGCCCGCGCCACGGCGGCGTTCCCGTCCTTGCTGGGCCCGGGCTCCCGCTACGCCTGGTCCGCGGCGGCGTGGATGGCGGCCACGTCCAGCTTCTTCATGCCGAGGACCGCCGACATCGCCCGCTGGGCGCGGCCCGGGTCCGGGTCGTTCAGCAACTCGTCCATCCCGGTGGGAACGACCTGCCAGGACAGTCCGTACCGGTCCTTCAGCCAGCCGCACGGCCCCTCCTCGCCACCCTCGGAGAGCTTGGACCAGTAGTAGTCGATCTCCGCCTGGTCGGCACAGGCGATCATCAGGCTGACCGCCTCGGTGAACGGGAACTGGGGTCCGCCGTTGATGGCGAGGTACTCCTGGCCGTCGAGCAGGAACGTGACCGTCAGGACGGTGCCGGCTTTCCCGGGGCCGGCCTCCGTGTAGTGCGTGACGCTGGTGATCTCCGAGTTCGGGAACACCGAGGTGTAGAACTTCGCAGCCTCTTCGCCCTCGGTGTCGAACCAGAGGTTGGGGGTGATCCGCGGCATGGCGCTCTCCTCGCTTCGTGGGTGTTCTGCCCTGCTCCTGTACTGACCGTCGCGCCCGTCGAAACTCATCGCCGCTCCGCGCGGAATCCTCGGATCAGTGGAGAGGATGGGAGGAGAGAGCCGATGCCGCCGGACAACGCAGGAGACGCCATGACCGACGCCGCACACCGCCAGGCCGGCCTTCGCCGGTCCGCCGCCGCGCTCCAGGCCGAGCTGGAGGCGCTGCGCCGCGCGCTCCACCGGGAGCCGGAGATCGGGCTGGAGCTGCCGTTGACTCAGGCCAGGGTGGTGGCCGCGCTGGAGGGGCTGCCACTGGAGATCACCCTCGGCAAGCAGCTCGGCTCGGTCACCGCCGTGCTGCGCGGCGCGCTGCCCGGACCCGTGGTGCTGCTGCGCGGGGACATGGACGCGCTGCCGGTGCAGGAGGCCGGCGGGGCGCCGTACGCCTCCGCCGTGGCCGGGGTGATGCACGCCTGCGGCCATGATCTGCACACCGCGGCGCTGGTCGGCGCGGTCCGGCTGCTGTGCGAGCGGCGCGAGGAGCTGGCCGGGGCCGTGGTGTTCATGTTCCAGCCGGGCGAGGAGGGCCTGGGCGGCGCCCGGCTGATGGTCGATGAGGGCGTGCTGACCGCCGCCGGTGACCCGCCGGTCGCCGCGTACGCCCTGCATGTCGCCGCGTCGCAGCTGCCCGGCGGGCTGGTCGCCGGCCGTTCCGGCCCCGTCATGGCGGCGTCCGACACCCTCACCGTCACGATGCGCGGACGCGGCGGCCACGGCTCGAGCCCCCATCTCGCCCTGGACCCGATCCCGGCCGCCTGCGAGGCCGTCAGCGCGCTGCAGACCATGGTGACCCGGCGCTTCGACCCTTTCGATCCGGTCGTCGTGACCGTCGGCAGCTTCCACGCGGGCACCGCCGAGAACGTCATCCCCGACGAGGCGGTCTTCGCCGCCACCGTCCGCTCCTTCTCCCCCGGTGCGCGGGCCCGCGTGTTGGAGGAGGCACCCGCGGTCGTCCGGGGCATCGGCCGGGCGCACGGGCTGACGGTGGACGCGGTCGTGACCGAGGGATACCCGGTCACCGTCAACGATCCTGTGGAGGCGGCGTTCGCGGCCGGGACGGCCCGCGAACTCCTCGGCGCGGATCGCTATGTCGACTTGCCGCAACCCGTCGCCGGCTCCGAGGACTTCGCCGTCGTCGCCGAACTCGTCCCCGCGGCCTACCTGCTGCTCGGCGCCTGCCCCGCCGACCGCGACCCGGCCACCGCCGCGTACAACCACTCCCCGCAGGCCGCCTTCGACGACGGCGTGCTGGCGGACGCGGCGGCGCTGCTCGCCGAACTCGCCCTGGGCCGGCTCTCCCGCAACTGAGGGCGGCCCCACCGGAGCCGCCGGCCGCGGCCGGGCGCCGACTGCGTCCCGGGGCAGAGCGTCGGCTGCGTCCCGGCCGTCATTCCGCGCACCGGTATTCCCGGGCACGACGACGGCCCCGCAGCTTCGGAAGAGCCGTGGGGCCGTCGTCGGACGAGTACGGGTTTCAGTGCGCCTTTTCGTACGCCTCGCGAACCGCCGCGGGGACGCGTCCCCGGTCGTTCACGTCATAGCCGTTCTCCTTGGCCCAGGCCCGGATCTTGGCGGTGTCCTCGGAACCGGCGGCGGCGAGCTTGCGCGGACCGTTCGCGCCCTTGTTCCGGCCCACCTTGTGCCCGGCCGCAATGAAGGGGTTCAGCGCTTCGAGAAGAGAGTCGAAGCTGTCCGGGGCGAGGTCGATTTCATAGACAACGCCATCAACGGCGAACGTGTGAGTCGCCGCCTCCGCCGACTCTTTGCCGGTGAGGTCGTCCGTGTAAATGGTTACGATTTTCTGAGCCATAGGCCGCAGATTAGCAGTAATGCGGGGGGCCGTATAGAAATCACTTACCGTCCGCTCGTGTGTACGGACGGGTAGCACGGCAGAGCGATCCGCCGATCCGCCACCGGCGTTCAACGGCGTTTAGCGGCACGCTCCCCTCCGTATAGCGCCGCTGCCGGAGTTCGCCGGCGGCGGGGCGAACTAGGCGGGGAGCGCCGGGAGTACGTACGCCCGCACACAGTGCGTTTCCACCCGAGCGTGGAGCAGATGCCCAGCGATGGCCTTATCGCCTGCGACGGCCAGAACGGCGTGAATGTGAACGGCGCCGCCACGGATCTCGCCCGTGCCGCTGAGTTCGGCGGGACAGGTGTAGTACGTGCGCTGGTCCTTGGTGGCATCGGTCTCTGACATCGTCGTGACGGTAAAGGCGTCCACCGCGCCGATCAGGGACACGATGGCCCCGTCCGCGATGCCCGCCGCTGCGGCCTGGCCCGCTATCGACTCCAGCAGCTCGCCGCTTCCGACCTCGAATACGTGCATGCGATCACTCCCCAGCGCAATGCGGCCCCGCACCCGGAGCCTATCGACGTGCATCCCTTTACGGACGGCCGTTCCGGCCACCGGCTGATTCCCGCCACTCCTCGCGCAACATCCCGAACAGCACGTTGTCGTGCCACTGCCCCGCCACGAGCACGGCATCCCTGCGCCGGCCCTCTTCGCGGAATCCGGCCTTTACGAAGGCGTGGACGGCCCGCTCGTTGCCGCCCCAGGTGTCGAGTTCGACCCGGTGCAAGCGGCAGGTGTCGAAAAGGTGCCCCACGAGCAGCCGCAGCGCCTCGGTCCCGTGCCCCCGCCCCCAGAAGTCCTTTTCCCCGATGGTGATGCCGACCGTGGCCCCGCCCGCGAACGGGTCGAGGTCGCGGTAGTCGACCATGCCGATCGGCGTGCCGTCGGCCAGGTCCTCGACGGTGAAGACCCGCGAGTCGGCGGGGTCGAGGCCCAGCATCGTCTCGAAGCCGCGCTCCACGGCGGTCCGCGTGACGGGGCCGAAGCGCGGATGGCCGCCGGTGGCCCAGTGCACCACCTCGGGGTCGTTGCGCCAGCGGACGTGGTGGTCCAGGTCCTCCGCGCGCAACGCGCGGAGCCGCACCAGGTTTCCTTCGATCATCGGGAAATCGTAAGTCGGCGCGGAAGTGCCGCGCCAACCCGCTGGACAGATAGTCGTCGCGCAGATAATCTATGGGCAGATCAAACGACTGAGGGAGTCACCCCATGTGGGCATACGAGAGCAGCATCGAGACCGGCGCCACCCCGCAGGCGGTCTGGCGCCTCTGGGCCGACGTCGAGAACTGGGGCGCCTGGAACGCCGAGATCGAGAAGATCGAGATCAGCGGCCCGTTCGCGCCCGGCGCCCGGATCACGATGACGCCGCCCGGGGACGACCCGATCGCGCTGGTCGTCGCCGAGGCGGTCGAGGACGAGCTGTTCGTCGACGAGGCCCGGTTCGGCGATCTGCTGCTGCGCACCACGCACCGGATCGAGCCGCTCGGACAGGACCGGATCCGGGTGGTGTACCGGATGGAGATCAGCGGCGCCGGATCCGACGAGGCCGGGCCGCAGATCGGCCCGGCCATCACCGCCGACTGGCCCGACACCCTGGCGGCCCTGGTCGCGCTGGCAGCACGGAACTGACCGCACGACCCGTCAAGGCCCCGCGGAGCGCCCCCGGTCCGTCCCGCCGCGCGACCCGAGCGGCGGGACCGCGCCGCGCCGGGGCGGACACACCGCACGGCCGTGCCCCGGGTCATCGGCAGGACAGCGGCGACGGGAGAATGGGAGTGATGAACGACGAAGAGATCCTCGCCGAGCGGTTCGAGGCGCACCGCACCCATCTGCGCGCCGTGGCCTACCGCATGCTCGGTTCGCTGAGTGAGGCGGACGACGCCGTGCAGGACGCGTGGCTGCGGGCCAGCCGCGCCGGCACCGACGGGGTGGAGAACCTGGGCGGCTGGCTGACGACGATCGTCGCCCGGGTGTCGCTCGACGTGCTGCGGTCGCGCACCAGCCGCCGCGAGGACCCGCTGGACGTCCATGTCCCCGACCCCGTCATCAGCGGCGCCGACGGTCTCGACCCCGAGCACGAAGTACTGCTGGCGGACTCGGTCGGCCTCGCGCTGCTCGTCGTGCTGGACACGCTGCCGCCGGCGGAGCGGCTCGCCTTTGTCCTGCACGACATGTTCGCCGTGCCCTTCGACGACATCGCCCCCATCGTGGACCGCTCCCCCGCCGCGACCCGCCAGCTCGCCAGCCGGGCCCGGCGCCGCGTCCAGGGAGCGGCCCCGGCGCCGGACGCGGACCGCAGCCGCCAACGCGAGGTCGTCGACGCCTTCATGGCGGCGGCGCGCGGCGGCGACTTCGACGCGCTGGTCGCGGTCCTCGACCCCGACGTCCTGATGCGGGCCGACACCGGCACCGCGGACGGCCGCGTCTCCCGGCTCATCCGCGGGGCACGGCAGGTGGCCCAGCAGGCCGTCACCTTCGCGGCCTACGCCGCCTTCGCCCGTCCCGCCCTCGTCAACGGCACGCCGGGAATCGTCACCGTCCCCGACGGGAAGCTCTTCTCGGTCATGGCCTTCACGGTCGCCGACGGCAAGGTCACCGAGATCAACCTCCTCGCCGACCCGGACCGGCTCGCCGGGCTGCGCTGGGAACCCCGTTCGGACTGAGCCGGACCGGCCGCCGCCCACGCAAGGGCGGCGGCCTTCAGCCCTGCGCCGCGAAGACGTCGTGGGCGGCCTGGTCGAAGAGCACGAAGCGGACCTCGGACACCGTCGTCCCCGCGGCCCGGACCGTCGCCAGGGCGATCCGCGCGCCGTCCTCCATCGGCCACCGGTACACCCCGGTGGAGATCGCCGGAAAGGCCACCGTCCGCGCCCCGAGCTCGTCCGCGACCCGCAGCGACTCCCGGTAGCAGGACGCCAGCAGCTCCGAGCGGTCCTCGTCCGGCGACCAGACCGGACCGACGGTGTGGATCACCCACTGCGCCGGCAGCCGTCCCGCGGTGGTGGCCACGGCCCGGCCGGTCGCCAGGCCCTTCCCGTAGCGGGACGCGCGCAGCGCACGGCACTCCGCCAGGATCTCCGGCCCGCCCTTGCGGTGGATCGCCCCGTCGACTCCCCCGCCGCCCAGCAGCGAGGAGTTGGCGGCGTTGACGATCGCGTCGACGTGCTGTCCGGTGATGTCGCCGAGGGCGAGGCTGACGGTGACCATGCCGCCATCCTCCCAGACGTGCCGTCCCCGGAGACGATGCAGCGCCGCCGGTCACGTCCGTCCGGGGCGGTCGGCGGGGGACATCCGAAACGGTGACTGGAGGCGTCCCGGCGGGGTCCGGGAAGGTGGGGGCAGTACTCCGGGTGCGGTCGCGGGTGGGGCGGCGGCGGTGTGCTGTTCGCCTCCCATCAGCAGACCGCCGGAAGGGCCAGGGATGACGACCCCCAACAACGCGGGCAACGGCGGCGGGATGGCCGGCTACTCGGTCACCCCGGAGGGCGTCGCCTCGGCGGCCGCCTACGTGACCACGCAGGCCGTCGACGTCGACGCCAAGATCGCCGCGCTGCGCACCTACGTCGCCGGCCTGGGCAACATCTGGCAGGGCTCCGCGCACGCCGCGTTCGAGACGCTGATGATGGACTACGACATCTACGCGCGGATGATGCACGACGCGCTCTCCGACATCGCCTCCGGGCTGCGCGGCAACTACGTCAGCTACACCGAGTCGGAGCAGGCGAACCTCGCCAACCTCCGCCACGTGCAGCTGCCCGCCGCCAAGTTCTGACGATCCGCCCCGCCCCTCCACGACAGGAGCACCGGCATGAGCAACTTCTCCGACGCCGTCCCGATCAGCGTCCAGCAGGAGCTGGAGACCGCGGGCCCGTACCTGAACGCGCAGGCGGCCGAGATCTCCGAGGAGCTGCACCGGCTCGCCGAGTACCTGAACACGCTGCCGGACATCTGGCAGGGTGCGGCCTCCGGGTACTACCAGGGGCTGCAGGCCGAGTGGAACATCGCCGCCGACGGCCTGTTCGGACCCACCGGGGTACTCGGCCAGATCGCCCACGCGATGAACGCCAACTGGGCCAACTACAGCGACGCCGAGTGGGCCAACTCCCGTACGTGGACGCACGGCTGACCCGCCGCAGGGGTTGGTCCGACAGGCCTCGACGACGGCCCCCGCACCCTCACTGAACGATTCCGAGAGAGTTCCGCATGGCTGACAAGCACTGCCGCGTGACGGTGGTCGGCACGCGCAAGCGTGTGGACCTCGCGGTCCCCGCCGCCGCTCCGATCGCGGAGTACGTCACGACGCT
Source organism: Streptomyces sp. NPDC006733 (assembly GCF_040636125.1). Taxonomy (NCBI): domain Bacteria; kingdom Bacillati; phylum Actinomycetota; class Actinomycetes; order Kitasatosporales; family Streptomycetaceae; genus Streptomyces; species Streptomyces sp. NPDC006733. The sequence continues at coordinate 56,782 of NZ_JBEYJD010000010.1, forward strand.
GGCCCACCTGTGCGGCGAGGAGGAACTGGAGGAGCTGCCGGCCGCGTGGTCGCTCGCGCTGGTCAACGGCCGCACCCTGCACCCGGTCTCCTCGCTCGGTGACGCCGGCGTGGTGGACGGCCAGCTGCTCTACCTGCGGGACGCCGCCGAGGGCGAGTTCGAGGAACCCCTCGTCAGGGACCTCGACGAGATGATCGCCGAGGTCGCCGACTCCTTCGGGGACCTGCGCTGGACCCCCCGCACCCGCGCCGCCACCGTCGCGGTGCTCGGGGCGGCCTGGCTGGCGGCCGCCTGCCTGGTGCCGGCGGTGTCCGCCAGTTGGCCGGGGAGGTCGGCCGGCCCGCTCGCGCTGGGCCTCGGCTTCGTCCTGCTCTTCACCGCCTGGGGCCTGCGGCGCAGCGGTGCCGCCCCGTCAGCACAGCCGGCACAGCCCACCCTGCCGAACCGGCTGGCGCTGCCGCTCGCGCTGGCCACGGTCCCCTGCCTGGCGGTTGCCGGGTGGTTCCTGCCCGACCCGTCGGCCGGCAGCCCGCTCGGCGCGGCACTCGGCGCGATGGTCGGCGCGGCCGCCGCGCTCGGCGCGGTGCCGTCGGTGACGGGTGCGGCGGTACTGGTGCTCGGTGTGGCGGGCGCGGGCGTCGTCGGCCTGCTGGCCGCCCTGCGCACGGACCTGACCGAGGGCGCGGCGGCCGTCGCGGTGGCCGGCTACGGCATGCTGCTGGCCGCCCCTTCGCTGGCCGGCCGGCTCGCCGCGGCCTGGCCGGTCACCACCGAGGAGGGCGGCGTCGCGGGCTCCGACGACAGCCTGGTCCGGACGGTGGTGCTGCGCGCCCGCAACGTCCTGCTCGGCTGGACCTGCGCGGTCTCCCTCGTCGTGGCCGGCTGCCTCGCCGTGCTGGGTGCCGCGCACGGCGGGTACGCGCCCGCCCTGGCCTGCTGCCTGGCGGTCGCGCTCCTGCTGCGGGCCGGTACGTTCCGGCTGCTGGGCGAGGCGGTCCCGGTCGTGCTCTGCGGCGCGGCCGGCCTGTTCAGCGCGCTGCTGGCCGTCCCCGCGACGACGCCGGCCCCCGAGTGGGCCGGCCCGGTGGCGGTCGCCGCCGCCGGAGCCGTGCTGCTGGGCACCGGCGCCGCGCTCGCCTTCCGGCGCCCGGGGGGCCGGACCGAACGGCCGAAGGCCCTGCGGGCGGTGGCCGGGCTCTGCTCGGTGGCCGCGATCCCGCTGGCGATCGGTGTGTTCGGGGTGTTCCAGCACCTGACGACGTACGGACACCACCTGTGAGACGGCCGAGCGGGACGGCTCTCCTCCTCGCGCACCCGCGCTCCCTCCGCCGGCACCACGCGCTGTCACACCGGTACTTCGGACGCCGGACGGATGTGGCCGGGCAGCCACCGCGCCGGACCCGACTCGTCGACGTACCCCAGCGCGATGGCCTTGCGCGTCAGTTCCGCCTTGTTGCCGGCGTTGAGCTTGGCGCGGATGCGCTTCACGTACGTGTTGACGGTGGACTCGGTAAGTCCCATGCGGCGGGCTATCTGGCCGTGGGTGTACCCCTTGGCGATCAGCCGCAGCGTCTCCACCTCGCGGCGGGCCAGGCACTGGCCCTCGCCGGGGGACATGCGGCCGAGTTCGGCGTGCAGATGGGTGGCGAGCCCCGACGCGAGGTAGAAGCCGCCCCGGGCCACCGCCTCGACCGCGGACAGGAACTCCGTGTCGTCGGTGTGCTTGGTGACGAAGCCGTGCGCTCCGGCCTTCACCGCGGCCAGCAGATGGTCGCGCTCGTCGGACGGCGACATGACCAGCACCGCGCTCTCGACGCTCAGCGCGCCGATCGCCTGCAGCGAGGCCTCGGCGGGATAGGGAGCGGGATCGAGGACGACCACGTCGGGAGTGAGCCCGGTCTCCGAGAATTCATCCAGTGTTCCCACCGACGCGATGACTTCGAGCCAGGAACTGCGGGCAAGGACTTGCTCGATCCCCATTCGGGTAATGCGGTGGTCTTCGACAATGCCAACGGTAGGCATGACTCGGCCCTTCGATCTACCCATTCCCCGTATAGCCGTCTCCTGCGGCCCTTCTATGGGCGTCCACGCCAAGTTCTATCATTTTCCGCCTCTTGCGGTCGCCACCACCTGCACGCCCTTGCCCGCGACCTACCGGCCGCCGCGGCACCGGACGCGACCCGACGGGAATCGCGTCCCGAAATCGACCTGAAGTTCGTCCGAAACTCGTGGGTGCTTCGCGCCCGCTCACACCCCGGAGTTGGGTAATGGCTGAATCCGAGCAGCAGTCCGAGCAGCAGGAGGGCATGGACCGGCGCGGTCTGGCCGCCGCGTTCGTCAACGAGGTGCGGCAGCCGGGGAGCCGGCCGCGGATGCTGCCGCGGGCCTGGGCGGTCGGCATCATCGTCGCGGTGGTCGGCGCCGGGGCGGTCGGGATCGGGATGATGGCCGCGAACGACGGTCACGCGGGCGACGGCAAGGACGCGGTCAAGGCCGCGGCGAAGAAGCCGGTGGCCGGACCGGGCAGCCCCACCGCGGGCCAGAGGTACCCGACCCAGCCGGCGAACGGCGGGTCGGGCGGACCGGGCGGCACCGGGCCCGGCCCCGTCATCCCCGGCACGGCCGACGGACCCGGCCCCGTCCCGGCGGGCGGCTCCGACGGCACCGTCCCCGGCGCGCCCCCCTCCGCCGCGGGCCCTGTCACGGGCTCCCGCCCGGGCACCACCGCGGCCGCCCCGCCGGCCAACCGCAACAGCCTGGCCGTGCGGAAGCCCGCCTACACCGCGGTGGCCGGCTACGGCTGCGCGAAGACCGACACGTACGGCTTCGCCGAGCACGGGCGCAACAGCAACGGGATCAAGGGCTGGTACACGGTCAAGAGCGGCGGCTGGAAGGCCGACGGCTGCAACGGGCAGTTCGACGCGATGCCGATGTCGGGCTCCGCCACCAAGGACGACAGCGACAACTACGCCACCTGGTACTTCCGGCCGGTGGCGGTACTGACCAAGGGGACCTGCCAGGTCCAGATCTACGTCCCCAACGACAAGGACATCACCCATGTCGGCGGCAACCCCGCCCACTTCGAGGTGTTCAACTCCTTCAACCTCTCCGACAAGCCGATCCACGACTTCGACATGTCCCAGTCCGGTCGCCTGGGGACCTGGGTGCAGGTGGGCTCCTTCCCCATCACCAAGGGGCTGCTGATGATCAAGCTGGACAGCCGGGGGCTGGACTGGCACGGCAGCACGGAGACCCACGCGCACCTGGCCGTCACCCAGATGCGCGCGACCTGCAACTGACCCGCCACCGGTCCCGTCGGCCCGGACCGTGACCGCCCCGAGGGCGACTGATTGGACGGAGCTCGCGTGAGCCAGAAGTGGGTGCGGGTCGCCCAGCGCGGCTGGGGTGTGCAGCACACCATCGGCGCGGCGGTGCGCGGCGCCGCGGACGGCGCGACCGTCTCCGTCATGCCCGGGGAGTACCAGGAGAGCGTCCTGCTGGAGCGGGACGTGTCGCTGGTGGCGGAGAAGGGGCCGGGCACGGTGCGCATCACGCCCGCCCGGGGGCCGGCGCTCACCGTGTCCGCGGGCAGCCCCTCGGTACGCGGGCTGGTCCTGGCGGGCGCGGACCCGGCGGAGCCCGCCGTCGTGCTCAGCGGCGGCGCGCCCGTGCTCGACGGCTGCGAGGTCGTCGGCGGCCGGGTCGACGTGACCGGGCGGGCCGCGCCCACGCTGCGCGACTGCCGCGTCCACCGGGCGGCCGGTGCCGGACTGCGGCTGGCCGGCGACAGCCGGGCCGTCGTCGAGGACTGCACGGTCGCGGACGTGGACGGCGTCGGCGTGCAGGTCACCGAGGGCGCCGCGCCCGTCGTCCGCGGGACCGCGGTCGGCCCGTCCACCGCCGAGGGACTGGAGTTGGGCGGCACGCACGGCGGCACGTTCGAGCGCTGCGAGGTGACCGGCAGCGGGGGCGCGGCCGTCCGTGTCGTCGGCGCCGCGGCCCCGCGCCTGCGCTCCTGCCGCCTGCACGGCAACCGCGCGGCGGGCGTGCACGTCTCGGCGGCCACCCCCGTGCCGCCCGACGCCCCCGCACCCAGCGCGGAGGGCGCTTCGGGCAGCGCCGCGGCGGACCGGGACGCGGCCGACAGCGCCGCTGACGCGAGCGGAACGGTCCTGCACGACTGCGAGATCTCCGGGACCGGAACCGCCGGGCTGCTGGCCGACGAGGACGCCCGCGTCCTGCTGCGCGACTGCCGGATCTCCCGCACCGGCGGGGCGGGGATCATCGCCGTCGACCGCAGCCACCTGCGGCTGCACGCCACCACCACCGCCGACACCGGAGACACCGGCCTGGCCCTGGGCGGTGACGCGGTGGTGCGCGCCGACGGCGGCGGCTTCCTGCGCGCCGCCGGCAACGGGGTCTACGCCGCCGGTGACAGCGAACTGACCCTGACCGGCTGCGAGGTCGCCGACGCCGGGTACAGCGGCATCCACCTCGGCGAGGGCGCCGGCGCGGTGCTGACCGGCTGCCGGCTGCACGACACGCCGGAGCACGGGATCCGCGCCACCGGCAACTCCCTGCTGCGCGCGCACGACACCGGCATCGAGCGGGCCGGGATGGCCGGGGTGTCGGTGGAGGAACGCGCCGACGCGGCCCTGCGCGGCTGCACGGTGCGGGGCACCGGCACCGGCGTCCGCCTGCACACCCCGCACCGCCCGCTGCTCGACGACTGCGAGATCGCTGACACCGAGGGCACCGGCGTGGAGATCGGCGCGGGCACCGGAGCGCTGCTGCACGGGACGCGGATCCACCGCACCGGCGGGTCGGGGCTGCTCGCCGCGGCGGACAGCACCCCCGCGCTGGACGGCTGCGAGATCGCCGACACCCAGGGCAGCGGCATCGTGATCCGCGCCGGCGCCCGGCCCGTCGTGCGGAACACCTCCGTCGCGCGCACGGCCAAGAACGGGGTGTACCAGGATGACGGTTCGCACGGCGTCCTGGAGGACTGCGCGCTGTCCGCGACGGGCTTCCCCGCCCTGTACGTCGGCCGGGCCGCCGACCCGGCCGTCCGCCGCTGCCTGTTCCACGACACCGCCGAGGACGTCGCCGCGGCCGACGGTGCGGCGCCGGTGATCGAGGAGTGCCGCGCGGACCGGGTGAAGGTCTCCACCCTGCCGGCGTCGGAGCGCCGGGTGCTGCCGGCGGGACCGGCCGGCATCGGGCGCGCCCTGCCCGGCGACGCCGCCGCCGAGGACGTGCGCAAGGACACCGGGGACACCGGCGACGCCGCGGAGGAGTCGTTGGAGACGCTGCTCGCGGAACTGCACCGGCTGGTCGGCCTCGAACGCGTCAAGCGCGATGTCGGAACCATGGTCAACCTCATGCAACTGGTGCGCCGGCGCCAGGAACTGGGCCTTCCGCCGCCCCCCACCAGCCGGCACCTGGTGTTCGCCGGCAACCCCGGCACCGGCAAGACCACCGTGGCCCGCCTGTACGGGCGGATCCTGCACGCCCTGGGCATGCTCTCCAGCGGCCACCTCGTCGAGGCGGACCGCGGCGACCTGGTCGGCGAGTACGTCGGCCACACCGCGCCCAAGACCACAGCGGTCTTCCGCCGCGCGCTGGGCGGGGTGCTGTTCATCGACGAGGCGTACGCGCTGGTACCGCGCGGCCAGGGCGGCGACTTCGGCCAGGAGGCCATCTCCACCCTGGTCAAACTGATGGAGGACCACCGCGACGAGATCGTCGTCATCGCCGCCGGCTACCCCGGCGACATGCAGCGGTTCGTGGACGGCAACCCGGGCCTGGCCTCCCGGTTCACCCGTACCCTGACCTTCGACGACTACCTCGGCGCCGAACTCGTCGACATCGTCGCCCACCAGGCCGAGCAGCACCGCTACGACCTGCCGGAGGAGACCGTCGCCGCGCTGGCCGGCTACTTCACCGCCCTGCCGCGGGACGAGGGCTTCGGCAACGGCCGCACCGCCCGGCAGGTCTTCCAGCGGATGACCGAACGGCACGCCCAGCGGGTGTCCGGCGTCGCGGACCTGACCGCCGAGGACCTCTCCCTCGTCCTCCCCGAGGACCTGCCGGAGCTGGGGACGCCGGTCTAGGGCCGGTCCTCGCCCCGGCCACCGCCGGGCCGGTCAGTCCGACTTCGGGGCCGGGGTGACGTCCGGCAGGATGGAGTTCCAGTCGGCGGACGCGTACGCCTGGGCGGCCAGGTTCAGCCGGCCGATGTACCCGCCGACGAGCTCGACGGTGTCCGCGACCTGGCGCAGCGCGCGGGTCATCTCCGGCCCGATGATCGGGGCGAACTTGTGGGCCGCCTCCTGGACGGGCTTGTCGTACGACGTCTGCGGGCGCAGCGGTCCCGGCCCGGCACCGCCGGCGATGGCCGCCGGGTCGCTCCACATGACGGTGCTGGTGGCTTCCTGTCCCCAGAAGCTGCTGCTGGCCAGCACCCCCTTGACCCGGGCGTTCAGGTTGTTGTACCCGTCCACCAGGGGTTTGGTGCTGTTCAGCAGGGTCTGCTCGGTGCTCAGGATCGTCGCCAGGTTCACCGAGAGCGGTGCGTGGGCGACCGGGGTGACGGGCGCCTGGCCCGGTGCCGGCGCGGTCCCGGCCTGGCCGATGATCACCGGCGGGGTCGTCCAGAGCATGGCCAGGGTCGGGTCGGCCATCGGGGCGGCGGGGGTGGCGTCGTCACCGCCCGAGGCGTTGGGGTCCGGCTCCTTGTAGAGCGGGGACTTCAGCGGTTCGACCATGGTGACTCCGGTTCCTGGAGCGGGCCCCGGGCGCCGGAACAGCACCCGCGGCCTGACCTGACGGCGTACGGACGGGGCATACCGTCCCCCATCGTTCCGTGGGGGCCGCCCCGGGCGGGAGGTCCCTGTTAGGGGACACCGCGGTGCCAGAAAGCGGAGATGTCGGGGCCCCGCGACGGCTGCCTAGACTCCGGCGGGAGCCAGCCGTACCGACGTCCCCGCGTACCGACGCACCGGGGTTTCCCCCGCGCGAACGCGAACCCGACCATCCATCTGGGAGTGCCTGCCGTGTCCTTCACCTTGCAGGAGCTCCGGATCGCCCTGCACGACCTCCAGGAGGCCGCCGAGACGGTGCGGCGCAAGGGCGAGGACATCCAGCAGGAGATCGCGAACATCAACGCCGCCCTGGCGGTGGTGGGACCCGGCTGGATCGGCCCGGCCGGCACCTCCTTCGCCGCGATCAAGCAGGTCTACGCCGACGACATGGACGTCCTCGTCTCCCTCCTGGAGGAGATGGTGAAGCGCATGCGGCACGCGTACGCCACCTACCACGCGATGGAACTGGCCAACTACCGGAACGTCGCGTCCTGAACGCCGCGTCCCGCAGACCGTCGCCCCCCGAACCCCGGCACCCTCCGGGGTCACGTCACGTCCCGATGCGGAGAAGCCATGTCCACGCCGCGACCCGCGACCGCCTACGACACCGTCATCATCACGGTGACCCCCGAGGACCTGCTGACCGCCGCGACCACGGTCTCCCAGGCGATCGTCCGCATCGTGCACGACCTCAGCGACATCAACGGCACCCTGGGCGAACTCCAACTGGGCTGGGCCGGGGACACCGCGACGAAGGCCCAGGAGTTCTCCGACCAGTGGTCCGCCTGCATGACGGAGATGTTCGGCAGGAAGGACCACGCGGCGGACGGCATCCTCAACCGCCTGGTGGACGCCCTGGCCGGCGCGCGGGGCAACTACGACGCGACCGAGAGCTACGTCGTGGACCAGCTGTTCGGCCCCCTCACCACGGCGCTCAACGCACCGCCGACCCCCGGTGCCGCACCCCCGCCGGACACGACGGTGAACGACCCGACCCTGACCGCGGTCAGCGAGACCTTCGGCACGTGACCCCCTGACCGGCACCACCGCCCAGCCCGAGCACCGAGAGGCACTTCAGGTGATCACCCGTCAGGCCCCGTGCACCGCACGGACCGCCGCCGCGAAGGGGGTCCGCGCATGAGCAGGGTCCCCTTCCACCGCCCCACCCGCGCCCTCCCACCGGCCCTGCCGGACCAGCGGGTGGTGCTGCCGGCCCCGCCGCAGACCCCGCAGAACACCGGGGCCACCGCCACCACCTGGCTGACACTGCTGCTGCCCCTGATGAGCAGCATCAGCATGGCCGCGTACATGGTCATGTACCGCAAGCCGCTGCTGATCGCGCTGGGCGTGGTGTTCGTGCTGATCTCGGTGGGCGCCACCGTCGCGGTCCGCTACCAGATGACCAGCGTGACCCGGCAGAACAAGGCACGGCAGCGCGAGCGCTACCTGCGGTACCTGACCGAGGTCCGGCAGACCGCCCGCCAGGTGGCCGGCGGTCAGCGGCTCGCCGCGGGCTGGCTGCACCCCTCGCCGGAGCGGCTGTGGGCACTGGCCGAACGCCGCCGCCGGGTCTGGGAACGACGGGCCTCCGACGACGACTTCCTGCGGGTGCGGCTGGGCCAGGGCCGGGCCGCGCTCGCCACCCCGATCCAGCTCGGCGCGCGCAACGACCCGATGGCGGACTACGACGAGCAGACCCACGCCGCCGCGCAGCGGGTCATCGACCAGGCCGGGAAGGTCGGCCGCCAGCCCGCCCTGGTGGACCTCGCCAAGGCGGGCGTGGTCAGCATCCTGGGTCCGGTGGACCGGACCCGGGCGCTGGCCCGTTCGCTGCTCTGCCAGCTCGCCGTCCTGCACGCCCCCGACGACGTCACCGTCGTGGTGTGCACCGGCGGCAGCCCCGACTGGGAGTGGGCGAAGTGGCTCCCGCACGTGCACGAGGCCGGCGCCGCCGGTCCGGCCGGGGTCGTCCCGCCGGTGGCGGACGACTTCGGCTCGCTCGCCGATGTCCTGGAGTCCGCGCTGCTGCGCGCCCAGAACGAACGGGCCACACGCCGGGGCCCGATGAAGATCGGCCAGGCGGGGGCGCCCGTGCACCGGCTCGTCGTCCTGCTCGACTCCTACGACCCGGCCGCCGACTGGGCCCGCGGCACGGTCGCGACCGCGCTGCTCGAAGCCGCCGGGCCCGACCTGGGCATCACCGTGGTCTGCCTGGTCGCCGCGGAGCGCGACGAACCGACCCGCACCGAGGTGCGGGCCCGCGTCGGCGCGGACGGCTCGCTGCTGCTGGAGGGCCGCCGCGGCGAGCTGTACAGCACCGTCGAGAACGGCGTCGCGGACGCCCCCGACCCGGTGCTGTGCGAACTCACCGCGCGGGCGCTGGCCCCGCTGAGCCTGTCGGAGGAGGCCGAGCAGCTGCTGGCGCGGACCATCACCCTGCCCGAGATGCTCGGCACGCCCGACGTGGCGGCGTTCGACCCGTCCGAAGGATGGACCCCGGCCGGCGACGAACGGCTGCTGCGGCTGCCGATCGGCCTGTCCGGGGACGGCGACCCGGTCGTGCTGGACCTCAAGGAGTCCGCCCAGGGCGGTATGGGGCCGCACGGCCTGGTCGTCGGCGCCACCGGCTCCGGCAAGAGCGAACTGCTGCGCACCATGGTCACCGGTCTCGCCATGACGCACTCCCCCGAACACCTCAGCCTGGTACTGATCGACTTCAAGGGCGGCGCCACCTTCGCCGGGATCACCGGACTGCCGCACGTGTCCGGGCTCATCACCAACCTGGCCGACGACCTGTCGCTGGTCGACCGGGTGCGGGCCGCCCTGCACGGCGAGCAGCAGCGCCGCCAGCGGCTGCTGCGCGACGCCGGGAACGTCGACTCGCTGCGCGAGTACCAGCTGCGCCAGGCGGCGGGCGGGAGCGACGTCAACGGCAAGCCGCTCGAACCGCTGCCGTACCTGCTCATCATGGTCGACGAGTTCGGCGAACTGCTCTCCCAGCGGGCCGACTTCATCGACCTGTTCGTCCAGATCGGCCGCGTGGGCCGCAGCCTCGGCATGCACCTGCTGCTGGCCACCCAGCGGCTGGAGGAGGGACGGCTGCGGGGCCTGGAGTCGCACCTGTCGTACCGGATCTGCCTGCGGACCTTCAGCGCCGCGGAGAGCCGCGCCGTCATCGGCACCCCGGACGCCTACCAGCTGCCCTCGATCCCGGGATCCGCCTACCTCAAGGTGGACGAGTCGCTGTACCAGCGCTTCCGCGTCGCGCATATCTCCGGGCCCTACCGGGCGCCGGGCGAGGGCGAGGGCAGGGCGGGCGGCGCACCGCCGGTCGTCCCGTACGAACTGCGCACCCCGCCGCAGGAGGAGCCCGAGGAAGCCGTCGTCCCGCAGCAGGTGGCCCTGCCCGCGGGGCCGACCGAGATGCAGGTGGCCGTCGAGCACGTCTGCCGGTTCGGCCAGTCGGTGCACCAGGTCTGGCTGCCGCCGCTGCCGCCGGCCATCCCGCTCGACAGCCTGCTCGGCCCCCTTTCCGACGTGCCGGGACGCGGGCGCCAGGCCGGACTGTGGTCCGGCGCCGGCCGACTCGCCTTCCCGGTGGGCGTCATCGACCTGCCGCTCCAGCAGCAGCAACTGCCCCTGCAGTTCGACTTCGACCGCGCCCACGGCAACCTCGCACTGGTGGGCGCCCCGCAGACCGGCAAGAGCACCATGCTGCGCACGATGCTGCTGTCCGCGATGCTCACCCACACCCCCGACGAGGCGCAGTTCTACTGCCTGGACTTCGGCGGCGGCAGTCTGTACCCGCTGGAGAGCGCCCCGCACGTGGGCGCGGTCGCCGGGCGCCGGGACGTCCAGCGGGCCCGCCGGGTGCTGGCCGAGACCGCGCGCCTGATGGCGGCCCGCGAGCAGCTCTTCGGTGAGCTGGGCGTCGACTCGGTGGCCGGCTTCCGCGCGATGCGCAAGGCCGGGAAGCTGCCGGCCGGCACCCGGGCCGCGGACGTGTTCCTGCTGCTCGACAACTGGGGCGCGATCAAAGCCGAGTTGGAGGACGTCGAGGCGTCCGTGGTGGAGATCGCCTCGCGCGGGCTGGGCGTCGGGGTGCACGTGGTCCTGACCGCCAACCGCTGGGCCGACGTGCGGATGAACCTGCGGGACAGCATCGGCGGGCGGCTGGAACTGCGGCTGAACGACCCGACGGAGTCCGAGGTCAGCCGCCAGGTGAGCCGGCAGATCCCGCACGGCGTCCCCGGGCGCGGAGCCGTGCCGCCCGGCGTGCTCTACCAGGCGGTGCTCCCCCGGCTCGACGGCCAGGAGAGTGCCGACGGCCTGGCCGAGGCCCAGGAGGAGGCGGTCGCGAAGATCACCGCTTCCTGGACGGGGCCGGTCGCCCCGCCGGTGCGGGTCCTGCCGGAACGCGTCCTGCTCTCCGCCGTCGACCGGCAGGCCCCGTCGGCGGGCGCCGAGGTGCCCGTCGGCCTGGGCGAACTCGACCTGGAACCGGTCGGCATCACGATGGGCACGGCCGATCCGCACTTCCTGGTGCTCGGGGACGCCGCCAGCGGCAAGTCGACCTTCCTGCGCACCTGGATGCGCGGCACGGCCGCCCGCCGCACCGCCTGGGAAGCCCGGTTCATGGTCATCGACTACCGGCGCAGCCTCCAGGACGCCGTCCCGGAGGAGTACATCGGTGCCTACGCGGGCGACGCCCACGCCGCCGAGGCCTACACGCAGCAGCTCATGGCCAAGCTCGACGAGCGGATGCCGCCGCCCGGCATCTCCGCCGCGCAACTGAAGGCCCGCGACTGGTGGGAGGGCCCCGAGCTGTACGTCGTGGTCGACGACTACGACCTGGTCGCCTCCGGGGGCCGGCAGTCCCCGGTGGCCGGACTCGCCGAGTACGTCACCCAGGCCCGGGAGATCGGCCTGCACGTGGTCCTGGCGCGCCGGGTCGCCGGCATCGGCCGCCCGCTGATGGCCGACCCCCTGCTGTCGCGTGTCAAGGAGCTGGGCTCCGGAGGGCTCGTCCTGTCCGGCGACCCCCGCGAGGGCCTGCTCCTCGGCGACCAGCGGGCCGCCCAGCGGCCACCGGGCCGCGGCGTCCTGGTCCGGCGGGGCAGCCCGGTGACGCTGCTGCAGGTCGCGGTCTCCGACGAGGACGCGGCGGACGACGCGGCCGGCGACGGGGCGTAGGGCAGGTCGGGCGGGGTCGGTCGAACGCAGGCGGTTCGGCAGTTCAGCAGTTCAGCGGTGGTTCAGGCAGTTCAGCGGTGGTTCACGGCAAAAAGGGTGATGCGGGATGCGCGACTACAGCCCGGACTTCGGTGTCAACGAGATCTACGAGCTGGGCAACGCCTGGATCCAGTTGGGCAACGACCTGCAGGCGCAGGCGGCGAACATGTCGGCCGCGATGCACGCGACCGGATGGACGGGGGACGGCGGCACCGCCGCGACCGCCGCCTTCGACGCTGTCAACGCGCATGCCCTGCAACCGGCGTGCACCACCTGCTGGACCATCGGCGACGCGATCAACGAGTACGGCCGGGCCATCCGCGCGATCCAGGTCAAGGAGGCGGAGGCGGTCGCGGCGGCGAACCTCGCCGAACTCATCGCCGGCATCATCGGCCTCGTCCTGCCGATCGGAATCGGCCTGCTGGCCAAGCTGGTCGCACCGCTCATCTCGGGCCTCATGGAGACCCTCAGCAACATCATCGCGGCTCTCAGCACCGCCATGCAGGCGGTGGTCCGGGTGATCGGATACCTCTCCGGGATCGTCGGCTCGGCCGCCACCCAACTGGGCATCGACTTGCTCTCCCAGTGGATCAGTGACCTGGTGTACCACCTGCCCTTCGAGATCGACTGGAAGAGCGAGGGCATCAACATGGGGATCGCGGGGGGTCTCGGCGCGATCCTCGGCGCACACGAACTGTTCCCCAACGCGGGTGCGGGTCGGGGCATCAAGGGCGGCGGCACCCCGGTCCCCAAGATCGACGTGCCGGCACCGAAGGTCCCCGGGGCCGGGGAACGTGGAGTCGGTACCGGAGGGCTCCACGAAGGACCGGCCCTGACCCCTCCGGCGCTGCACGCGCCCCCGGGCGAGGGCATCGTGCCGCCGATCGGCGGTGACCTGCGGCCGAACCCGACGAAGCCGCTGGAACCGGGTCTCACCCTGGGACAACGGCCGCCGGTGTCCCCGCCCGGCGCCCACCCCGGCGGACGGAACACTCCGGTGCTCGGCAACGAAGGGGGCGCCCCGCCGCCCACCACCAGCAGGCCGACACCGCCCGGACAGACCGGCGCGCCGCACTGGGGGAACGATCCGATCGGCAACCCGGCGATCGGCCACGGGCCCGAGGTCGGCGGCACGCCCGGCCGGGGCGGCCCCGCGACCGGTAGTGGCAACCAGCACCTTCCCGGCGTCGGCGACACCGGCCTGACCCCGGCCCCCGTCCGCAGCGGGAACCCGGCCGCGGGCCACGTCGAGACGCAGGCGCCGGGACCCCAGCGGAGCATCGCACCGGAGTCCGCCCCCCGTTCCGTGACGGAAGCCCCGACCACCTCGGCGCCTGCTCCCAACCGCAACGTCACGGCGCCGACGGAGCCGGGCACGTCGACCGGCTCGGCGCCGGGCACCCGTGCGTCCGAGAACCCGAACGCCCAGACCTACCGGTCCTCCTTCGAGCAGCAGCCCCGGGAGACGGGGAAGGTCACGACAGGCGACGGCACGGCACCGAACGTCCGCAGCGGACAGGACTCCGTGTCGCCCAACCAGGCCAACCCGAACGCGACGAAGTCCGCTTCCGCGATGGAACCCGGGAACGGGAACGGGAACAGCACCGGCGGCGGCAAGCAGGGAGTCGCGAACAAGAGCGTCGAGAACCCGCAGTCGGTGCGGGGAACCGCCCGATCGGCGAACGAGGCTCCGGCCGGCACGAGCGGCACCGGCACCTCCCAGAAGACGGCCACCGGCCCGGAGGCCACCGCACCGGAGAAGTCCGCGAACACGTCGGTGTCCGCGAAGGGGGAACGCGACGGCAGCGGCGCTCCGGCGAAGGGCGGCGACGGCAAGGCCGGTGGGAACGCGTCGGCCGGCAGGCCCGGTTCGACGGCGGTGAAGCCGTCGCCCAGGGCCGGCGAGACCATGACGATCCCCGACCTCCACCGGCCCCCGAAGCCCGCACCGAAGCCACTGCCGACCGAAGGCGGCCACACCCTGGGCAGCGGCTCGGCCCCCAAGAGCACGAAGCCGGACGACGTCATCGGCCCCCTCACCGAGAAAGACGCCCACGCCGCACGCACCGCACCCAAGAGCACCGACGCGCAGAAAGCCTTCGACTCGGCAGCCGCCCGCCAAGCCGAAGCAAAGGCCAACCCTGCCCCGACAGAAACTCCGGCGCCCAAGCCCGAAGCGGCACCGGCCCCCGCCGCCAAGCCGTACCCCCCGGCCAAGAAGGCAATGACGCTCGCCGACCTGGACAAGCCCGCCGCGAAACCGGACACCGAACCCTTCTCCAACGAAGGCAACCGGACGGGCTCAGGCCGCAAAGCACCCGACGCAACCACGTCGGCCACCGACCCCAACGCCACACGACAAGCACCGCAGAACCAGCAAGGCAAGCGAGCCAACAACGCCGCAGAAGCCCGCCGGGCCGAAGCCGCAGCAGCACCCAAGCCGGCACCGAAAACCTCACCGTCAACGGCACCCAAGCCCGAAGCGGCACCGGCCCCCGCCGCCAAGCCGTACCCCCCGGCCAAAAAGGCAATGACGCTCGCCGACCTCGACAAGCCCGCCGCGAAACCGGACACCGAACCCTTCTCCAACGAAGGCAACCGGACGGGCTCAGGCCGCAAAGCACCCGACGCAACCACGTCGACCACCGACCCCAACGCCACACGACAAGCACCGCAGAACCAGCAAGGCAAGCGAGCCAACAACGCCGCAGAAGCCCGCCGGGCCGAAGCCGCAGCAGCACCCAAGCCGGCACCGAAAACCTCACCGTCAACGGCACCCAAGCCCGAAGCGGCACCGGCCCCCGCCGCCAAGCCGTACCCCCCGGCCAAAAAGGCAATGACGCTCGCCGACCTCGACAAGCCCGCCGCGAAACCGGACACCGAACCCTTCTCCAACGAAGGCAACCGGACGGGCTCAGGCCGCAAAGCACCGGACGCAACCACGTCGACCACCGACCCCAACGCCACACGACAAGCACCGCAGAACCAGCAGGGCAAGCGGGCCTACAACGCCGCGATGGCCCGCCAGACCGAACACACATCGGCGCCGTCAGCGGCACCGGCTTCGGCGCCCATGCCCAAGCCCGAACGGGCCCCGGCACCGGCCGCCAAGCCGTACCCCCCGGCCAAGAAGCCCATGACCCTCGCAGATCTCCCGCCTGACAACGCGGCGAAGGGTGCCGGGCTGAGTGATCACGGTGGAGGCGCCGCAGGCGGCGGGACCAGGACGAGCTCGCAGTCCGCAGGAAGCAGCACGGATACGGTGCCGCCCGGCCGGTCGACGGAACAAAAACCGCCGGCGACCGGGACCGCCACTGCCGCCGCCGATCCCTTCCCCAACAAGGGCGTGAAGCTCGGTGGGGAGGCCCACCCGGCACCCGGCAACGGGGGCCAGGCCGCCAAGGCGCGTGCCGACGCGTACGCAGAGAGCCCGGAGGCCAGGGCTCTGGCGCAGGAGAAGCTCGATGCCGAGGCCAGGGCCAGCGCTTACGCGGAGGGACCGGAGGCCCAAGCTCGGGCGCAGCAGCGGATCGACGCGGCCGCCCGGGCCAAGGCGGCCGACGACGCCCGGTGGCAGGTGTCCGAGGACCGCAGGCAGCGGGTCGCCGAGGAGAACGCCCGCGCGGAGCAGCGGCAGCAGGACAAGCTGGCCCGGGACGAGGCCGCGTGGCAGAAGCTGGTGGCCGATCACCGGGACAAGTCGGGTGGTGACTCGGGGAGCCTCGGCGACATCTCGCTGTCCGAGGCCCGGGCGCACGTCCGTCAACGGGTCGACGCCCGGCTGGACTCGGCCGCCCGCGACTACCGGGGGTCTTCGGACTTCGACGCCATCGACCGGCACTTCGCCTCGGTTCAGCGCGAGGCGGAGAGGACGGCCTGGCGCGGACTCGCCGGTGACCTCGGCATCAACGTCGAGTCGTTGGAACGCCGTGGCCTGATGCCGGCGTTCCCCGACCACGGCCCGGCCGCACCGGCACGCCCGGCCACGTCCGGCACCCCCGCCCCGTCACCCCGCCCCACGCTCGACCCCCCGCAGCGGACGGCCCCGGTCACCGTCGAGCCCGCCGGCACGCCGGCCCCGCAGCCCCGCCCGGAGCCTCGCCCGGACGGCGGCGCCGCTCCCACCACCCGGACCGCCACCCCTGTAGCGCGCTTCCTGAGCGGCGACGAGCAATCCGCCTCACGCCCGCCGGTGACGTCCACCCCGCCCGCCGCCGCGACGCCCGATCCCCATCCGGTGGCCGCAGGTGGCGCGGGCGGCAGGGTCACGGAGCAGGACCTGGTGGGCACCGCCGAGATGTTGGCGCCGTCGACCACCAGCAGCACGGCACCGACCAGGGACCAGGTGCTCGCCGCCGGGGCGCTGCTGAAGGTGCACGACGACCTCTTCCCGGCCGAGGGCCCTCGCAGCGAGCCCACCGTGCGGGCGCTCCGGGAGCTGGAGACCTTCATGCGGGCGAGGTACCCCGCGATGGACGGCTTCGTCACCGGGGGCTGGTTGTCCGCACTGACCCACGAGCTGCTCGGCCTCCAGCCGCTCGAACACGCGACGCCTCAGGACCTCCAGGCGGTCGTCCAGGCAGTCGTCCGGGCAACGGCTGCCGGCGAGACGCCCGTCGAGTGGGACCGACTGGTCGCCGCGCTGGCCCCACGACGACCGGAGACCAACCCCGCGGCCGTCACCGCGACCGAGCCCGCTCCCGCCACCGCGGACACCCCCGATGCCGCCGCCCCGGCCGGCCGGCCGGCGCCGCCCGAGATGACGCATCTCCCGGGCAGGCTGCTGGGCGAGGACGGGACGACCCAGGTCGGAGTCGCCTTCAGGAAGTCCAGGACCAAGCCGCCGGCGGACGCGATCGTCAAGGACCCGACGACGTACGACTGGTACTGGCCCGAAGGGGAGGAGACGGCGGAGCCCGCGGCGGACGGCACGGCCGCGGCGCCGAGGGCACTCGAACTCAGGGAACACGTCAGCCAACTGAGCTCCGTCACCACGGCGCCGGTATTCCTGGTCGTCCTCCAGGGCGCCTACGACGAGTTCGCCGTGGAGAGGGTGGCCGAGGCAGTACGGACCTCTCCTGCGGTGGCCGCGCTGCCGGCCGATCACCAGCTCCTGCTGCTGGGCCCTGCCGAACTGGGCGACAGTCTGGAATTCCCGCGGGCGATAGCCGAGGTCACCGGGCGGACGGTGTGGACCAACACCGTGTCGTCGAGTGTGGTGGACGGGCGCATCCGCGTGGAGGCGAAGAAGAAGGCGTGGAGGGAACGCGGCTTCTGGATCCGGGAGGTTCCGCCGCTTCCGCGCCCGTCGGTGCCGGGCGCCGAGGGGGCCCGCCGGGGACTGGCGCTGGCGGGCTTCGCGACCATGACCGTCAAGAAGGGGGACGACGGCCGGCTGGTCGAGTCCGGCAAGCCGCAGTGGGAGGACGACGAGGATCTCCACACGCAGACGATCCTCTTCCCGTGGAACCAGCAGTCGGGCGGCCGGATCTACTACGAGGAGTCCCGCGAGCGGGACTTCGAAGACACCCGCCGGGGCTTCGACGCCACCAAGCCGCATTTCCAGTATCTGCCCACCGACTACAAACTGCCCGAACCGGGTGAAGAGACCTCGGTCGAGCTGAACCCCGACCTCGATTCGATCGCGCTGGTTCCGTGGGATGTCACGCAGCCCATCTACACGGTCTTCACCCATGCCACGCATCTGGCCGCTCACATGCCGACCAAGCGAAAGTCGAAGGAGGACAAGCACAAACTGGAGCACGTCCGGGTGCCCGGTACGTCCCTCGGGGCGGCGCTGCGGCGTCGACCGAGCTTGGAGCGGATGCCTCCGCAGGCGCAGATCCTTCTGGTGGCCTGCCAGGCCGGGGCCACAGGGGTGCACGGCCAGGTGGTCGCCCAGCAGGTGGCCGACGCGACCGACCATGTGGTGTGGGCCTCCACCACGACGATCTGCCTCTTCAACGACCGCAAGGACGTCTCCCTCGGCATCATCCGCAACCAGTACGGGACGCGGGGCCGCTGGGTGAAGTTCGTCCCGGGAGGCAAGCCGGAGACGGAGCTCGGCTCCCACCCCCCGCGCGAGGCGAAGCCCGTCGAGACGGTCAAGGCCAAGGCCAAGAAGGCCAAGAGCAAGGCGAAGGCGACCACTCCCGAGGTCAAGAGGAGGTTCGGCCGGGAGATGGTCTCCACGATGACGGAGACGACGGAGCCGGCCGTGTCCACCGAGGCGCCCGCGACCTCCACGGACCCGGTGACCTCGGCGAGTTCCACGACTGCGGCGACCGCCGACCCCGGCAGGGTCGACGCCGGCGGCGTGGGCGGCAGGGTCACCGAGCAGACGCTGCGCGCCATGGCCGAGACGCTGGCGCAGCCCGCGGCGTCGACGGCGAGCACGACGGTCTCGGAGGAGACGACGTCGTCGCGGGAAGCGGCGCCGTCGCGGAAGGAGCTGCTCGATGCCGGAGCCCTCCTGAAGCTGCACGACGACCTCTACCCGGAGGAGGGCGATCTCGCGCTCAAGGTGCCGGCGCTCCAGAAGCTGGACGCCCTCGCCCGCACCAGGTACCCCGTGATGGGGGCCCGCCTCACCGGTGGCTGGCTGTCGGCCCTGACGCACGAACTGCTCGTGCTGCAGGCGCACCAGCACGCCACACCGGCAGAGGTCCGTGCGGTCGTCGACGCGGTGGCGGCCCTCGACGGACCCGTCGTCTGGGACGAGTTGTCGCAGAAGCTGGCCTCCCACCGGCGCCCTGTGGTCGCGCCGGAGTCTGCGGTCGCCCCGGACACCGTCGTCGTACCGGAGCCCGCCGCTGTGCCGGAGCCCGCCGCCGTGCCGGATGGCCCCGCGACCGTGACCGCGCCGAAGGGGGAGGCCGCGAAGCCACACCTTTCCAGCCCGTTGACGGGTCCCGACAAGAGCACTGTGATCGGCATCGCCTTCGGCAAGAGCAAGAGCAAGCCCCCGGGGGCGGCGATCGTCGACGAACCGACGACGTACGAATGGTTCTGGCCGCGCCAGAAGGAGGCAGTACCCGTGAAGGGCGGGAAGGCCGCTGCCAAGCCCGCGACGGTGAAGCTCACCAGGCACACCCGCCGGCTGAGCGAGATCTCGAACGCACCGCTGTTCGTGGTCGCTCTTCCCAAGAACGCCTTCGACGACTTCGTCGTGGAGGAAGTGGCGGAGGCGGTGCGGACCGATCCGGCGGTGTCGGCGCTGCCCGCCGACCACCAGATCCTCCTTCTCGGTCCCAGCCGCATGGGCGAGACCCTGGAGATTCCGCGCATGATCGCCAAGGTCACCGGGCGTACCGTCTGGACCAGCACCGTGACGTCCTCCGTGGCGAAGGGTCGCATTCGCGTCGAAGCGGAGGAGAACGCGGACGGGGAGCACGGCTTCTGGATCCGTGAGGTTCCGCAGGAGTCCGTCGACGAGCCGGTGGCCGAGGGCCTCAGGCTGCCGAGCGTCCCCACCATGGTCGTCGGGAAGAAGGACGGCCGGAGGGTCGACACGGGAGGCAGGGGCTCAGTCGATGACGAGGATCTCGACAGCCAGGCCCTCGTGTTCCCGTGGAACCAGCAGTCGGGCGGCCGGGTCTTCTACTCGGGCTCCCGCACGCGGGGCTTCGAGCGCACGCGCAACGGATTCGACGCCACCAGTCCGCACTTCCAGTACCTCCCCCTCGACTACGAGAAGATCGAGGACTCCGACCTCTCGACCGACACGACGCCGGACATCGACTCCATCGCGCTGGTTCCCTGGGACGTGACGCGGCCCATCTTCACGGTCTTCACCCACGCCACGCATCTGGCCGCCTGGATGCCGACCCGCGAGCCGGCGGACGAGGGCGAGACGGTGGTGCACAAGCACCTGCCGGGCACGTCTCTCGGAACGTTGCTGAGCCGTCGGCCGAGTCTGCGACGCCTGCCACCGGAGGGCCAGATCCTGCTGTGCGCCTGCCAGGCCGGTGCGCGGGGCGCGGACGGCAGTGTGATCGCCCAGCAGGTCGCCGACCGGACCAACCACGTGGTGTGGGCCTCCACGACGTCGATCTTCATCTTCCACCACCGGTCCGAGGTGCCGCTGGGCATTCTCCGCAACGAAGACGGCACGCCGGGCCGCTGGGTCAAGTTCGTCCCGGGGGGAACTCCCGTGACCGAGCAGGGCTCCTACCCGCCGGCGAAGGCGCAGCCTCCGGCCGTTGCCGCGACCGGTCCGAAGAAGAAGGGCCAGAAGAAGAAGGAGGGCACTACCCGCCCGTCGAAGGTCGGCGACACGTCGACGTCGGTCGGGACAGATCTGGAGACGGAAGGGGACGCCTTCGAGGTGCCCGCCCGGACCCCGTCGTCCGCGCCCTTCAAGACATCGAGCAGCGCGGCCCCGACCGTGGAGGGCTCGACCTCGGAGGGTTCGGGCTCGGACAGCTCGGGCTCGGCAGCGGCGGACCCGGACCGCGCCGTGTCGGACCCTGCCGATTCCCTGCGGCAGAAGGCGGCTGCCGCCGCCGAAGCGCGGATCGCCGCCGAACTGACCGACCCGGCCGCTCAAGCGCGGGCGCAGGCCCGCGTTGAGGAGCGGCGCAAGGAGGCGGCACGGCAGGCGAGCCGGAATGCCTGGGCCGGCGCCATGGAGCGGGCGCGGCTCGACGCCCAGTGGCAGGCCCTGCAGCGGACGAAGGCACGGGTTGCGGAGGAGACCGCCCGACGGGAACGGGAGCGGGCCGCCCTGGCCGAGGCCGATCCCGTGGGGCTGTACGACCCCGTCCCGGTGAGGGAGGAGTTCGAGCGGGGCCACAGCAGCTTCGACCTCGACCCCGCGTCCGCCCGCAACCGCATCCCGTTCCCGGGCCACAGACCGTGGGAGACGACCGCTGAGGCCGAGGCAGAGCCCGTCACCGTCCCGGCCGAGCCCGTCACGCCCGTGGCGCAGCCCGTCCCCGTCCCGGCGGAACCCGCCACCACCGCGGCGGAACCCGCCACGCCCGAGGCAGAGTTCGTCACCCCCGTGACCGACGCGGAGCCCGTCGAGCAGCCGCCGGTCGTGCCCCAGCCCGCTCCCACCCTGCCCGCCGGTCCGCTGCCGGCCGGGCTGGCGCGGTTCGGGCTGACCGAGTTGAAGGACGTCGCGCAGGCGGACCTCGACGCGGTTCTGGCGGCGATCCGGGAGCAGCTGCCCGCGTCGCTCGACCACCTCACCGCCGCGGACGGCCTGTTCCACCTCGCGCTCTCCGAGGCGGGGTTCAAGGAGGTATTCGAGGCGGTGCGCGGGGACGGCTGGGCCGTCACCGTAGGTGCGGGGCCGAACGCCCGCGAGGTCGTGATCAGGGTCGACCTGACCAATGGAACCGGTCGGGACGGTGCTGAGGAGGGCAAGGTCACGCGGACCCACGGGGACAGCAAGACCGGCGCCGTCGACCAGAGCGACAAGGCCAACGACCGACCGGAACTGAACATCAGTCAGGTGCCGCTCACCCTCGGCCAGGGCACCGAAGCGGCGCTGCGGACCGTCAGTCCCACCGTCAACGTCAAGGGCCTGATCAGCACCGCCGCCCGTGAGTCCACGGCGAACCGGGCCGTCCAGCAGTCACGCGGCAGCACCAGCACCGGCTACTGGCACCCGATCGCCTTCGACTCGTCGTGGCGCGTCACCGTGCGTCCGGCGGGCGACGCCGGGACCCCCGTCACCCTGCCCGGTACGCCGGGCGGCCTCGTCCTGAAGGTCCCGGACCATGTGGTCGGGGCCGCGGCCCAGGCGCAGGCGCTGCCCCTCCCGGCAGCGGGCGCCGCGGCGGGCGTGCCCGAGGCGCTGCCGCTGCCGCCGCTGCACGTGCCCGAGTACGTCAGCACCGGCGACGGGCTCCTGCTGCGCGAGGTGCTGGCCATGCTGCCGCCGGAGTTCCGGGTGGTCGGCAGCGGCGCGTACGAGACCCTTCGGGATTTCCTGAGCCGGCCCAACCTGGAGGCGTCCTTCGAGCAGCTGGTCAACGGGCTGCTGATCTCGCCGACCCTGGAAGCCGCGAACGGCCCGGGGGCGAGCCGGGCCGTGGTGCGGGTGCAGGCCAGGCTGGATACTCCCGCGCTGCTGGGACGGTCCGATGTCGTGTCGCTCGACAACGGGACCAACCTCGGCACCGAGAACAAGACCGCGACGGGTGCCACCCACTCCCTCTCCATCACGCTCGGGACCACCGTCGGGTGGCTGGTCCGGCAGTTCGAGGGGCTGAAGGGGAACGGCAGTTACCACGGCGTGGGCGCCAGCGTGAACGTGGGGGCCGGCGCGAAGGACGCGCACACCTCGACGACCACCACCGGCGCCAACGCGGAACAGGGGCTCGGCTACACGGGTCCCACCCACCTGTACGAAGCCCGCATCACCTTCGATCTCGCCGTCATGGTCGAGGGCCGGAGTGAGCGCACCACCTCGGTGCCTCTCGACCACGGCGTACGGGTACGGGTCCCGGCTCCGGACTCCCCGCTGGGCGTCCACCCCACCGACGCGTACCGGGGGCCGGGGCAGGTCCGGCACCTGGCCGCCGACGGCCTCCAGGCCGCGACCGTGCTCTGGGCGGGCGGCTCCCAGAACGTCCTGCAGGCCGTCGCCGAGGGGCTCCGGCTCCGGGGCGCCTCGGCTGCCGCCGGCGCCGGTGCCGGAACGGGCGCCGGTAGCGTGGAACCGGTCGGCCTCGGGGCGTTCAAGGAGAACGCCAACGCGCTCCGGAACCTGACGACGGCTGTGTCGCAGTCGGGCCTGCAGGGCGTGTTCTGGAGCGGTGACTCCCTGCTGCTGAAGGCACAGACCCGGCGCACGGCGTACCCCCATCCGGAATACGTCCAGGTCATGATCCGGCCCCGCCCCTCCGGTCCGGCGGTCTTCCGGGGGACCAGCACGAGCCTGGAGGTGACCAGCAGCGCGAAGAGCAGCGGAAAACTGGAGGGCAAGCAGGCGCAGACCCGGTCGCTGGAAGGCGGGGCGGACCTGGCCTTCACCTTCGGCCTCGGGACCGACACACCGCTGCGCGCGCTGGTTCCCAAGGCCGCCGGCAAGGCCACCTACGAGTGGGAGAGGACGACCACCGCGACGACGAGCGTCGGACGCACGCAGCAGGCGGTGGGCCCCCGGGAGGCCGCCGTGTTCGTGCTCCCGGTCGCGTACGAGATCACGATCCGCCACGAGTCCGGTGCGCTCGAGACGCTGACGCCGGTGGCCGCCCAGGTGCAGGTGCTGGTGCCCATCGACCTGGCTCCCCTGGGTGAGAACCCCCGGCCGGGCGTCATACCGGACGTCGGGCGGGACGCCGGGGCGATGAGCACCGTGGCGCACGAGCAGCCGGTGGTGCCCCGCGGAGCGCCGACGGTGCGGCTGCCCGACTTCCACGCCGTACTGCGGGTGAACGGGGTGGATCCGCTGCCGGAAGGCGTCCGGCAGGTCCTGCTGGCCAGCGCCACCCACGAGCAGCCGGTGCCCCGGCCGACCCGGGCGGGCCGGTCGTACGACCGCGCGATGGCCTACCTCGTCCAGGTCGCGGCAGCGCTGCCGCTCGGCCCCCCGACGGCCGGCGGTTACGCGACGATCGCGTCGCAGCAGGTGGAAGCGGCGTTCAACGAGGACACCGTACGAGCCAACTTCCAGCGGATCCTGCGTGACGGCTACGGAACCGGGCCGATCTTCCGCTACGGGCGGATGGGCGACGGGATGGACCAGGCCCGGCTCTTCGGCGCGCTGAGCAATCCGCGCATCGTGGGTCGTGGCCAGGTCGAGCTGAAGAACACCACCACCGGCGGCAACACGGTCAAGACGGCCGCGAAGAACGGCTTGTCGGGTGAGGTCGGGCTGTCCCTGGGGTTCTCGGTGGCGCAGCAGCCCTGGACGATCACCCCGGGTCCGGGCGTCAAGCCCTGGACGGCGAAGTCCTCCCGCACCGGGGCGGAGGACTCTGCTGCCGGCCAGGAGAGTTCGGCGACCTTCAAGGGCAGCGGGCTGCTGGTGAGCCTCGACGTGACCTACCTGATCAGCGGGAGCAGCACGTCGCGGAACGTGGTCACGGACGTCCTGGGCGCGCTCGCGGGACCGGTCGCCCGCAAGCAGCTGCACGTGCCGGGCGGGGTCCAGGTGTGGATCCGCGAGCAGGACGCGGCGCAGTACTTCCACCTGAATCCGGACGGCACTCCGGTGGCGGCACCGGCCGCTGCTGCCGCCGCGACTGCCGTCGTCCCGGCCGCCGGCTCCGCGACTGCCGGCCCGTCGACCGCCGGCCCGTCGACCGCACCGGTCACCGCGCCCGTGCGGCTCGATCCGCCCGCCTACTACCGGACTCTCCCCACGGCGACTCCCCCGCCCGCCGCTGCCGCTCCCGCGGCCGTGCCGCGCGGGTACTCCCTGGCCGACTCCGGCCTCGGTCCCCTCGATCTCCAGCGGGTGGTCGGTCAGCTGCGGGAAGCCCTCGACCAGCTCCCGAGCACCTGGATGACCGCCGCGGCCGCGACCCGCACCCGTGCCCGGCTGGAGCAGCAGATGCTGCTGCTCATCTCGCCCGAGGGGCTGGGCGGGCTGTTCGACGTGCTGACCGGCGGCGGCCTGTCGGTGCACGAGACCGACGACGGTCCCTTCGGCCGCTTCCAGCTGCAGGTGCTGCTGGAAGCGGAACTGTCCAACCCCCGCTTCGACCCCGCGCCGGCGGCGGAAGGCACGACCTCGACCGAGGTCGCCTCCAACGCCACCGCCGGCCAGGAGGACATCGCGGAGAGCTCCCGGGGCCTGGAGGTCTCGGCCGGCCTCACTTTCTCCAACCTCCTCCAGACCAAGGACTTCGCCCGCGCCGGCGGCAGCGGGGCCGACGCGAAGTACGTCCGCGACCGGGGGCTGACGGCCACCGGGAGCAAGGCCGGGAAGAGCACGGTCACCAGCAAGCAGGGAGCCGCCGGTACGGCGTCGTGGGTGCACGACGTCACCTGGAGCGTCAGTGTGCGCCGGGTCCAGGGGCACGGCAGGCTTCCCCAGGTCGCCACGCTGGGGATCTCGCAACTGGTCGGTCGCTGGGGCGACTGGCACCATGCGCCCCCGCTCACCGTCGAGGACGGAGTCCGCTCCACGACACCGGCGGACGACTCCGTCGCGTACGCGGGGCCCGCAACCGTGACGGCGCCGCCGGCCGACTTCGTCCTGCCCGAGAACAGCCGCGTGCTCACCTACCACCTGTCACGCGGGGTGTGGGAGGCGGTACGAGGCCTGCTGCCGGACACGCTCACCGCGCCGTGGACCGACCATGTGCTGCGCAGCCAGCTCAACGCCGCCTCTTTGGCCGCGCAGTTGCAGCGTGATCCGCAGGGCGTGCACCGGATCGGCGGCCTGGCGGGCGAGGCCGGGGTGATCAGTCTGCTGCGGGAGATCCAGGTACGGACCCAGCTGCGCAACCCGCGCGTGGTGTCCTCCAGCACGACGCTGACCCTCGCCGGCAAGACCGAGGCCACTGGGGGCGACAAGAGCAAGGTCACCGGGTCCCAGGGGGTCAACGCCGCCGCGCAGGGCACCGCCACGTTCCAGGTCGCCACCGTCAGCGAGGGGGGCAACGGCCCCGGTGGCGCCGACACGTGGACGCCGTCGGTGGGGCTCCCGCCGTACAAGACCGACTACACGCGGGAGGCCGCGTCCGAGGCGTCGGCGAAGAAGAAGGGAAGCAGCAGCAGCGAAGGCAGCACCTACCTGGTCCAGGCGGACACCTCGATCACCCTCACCGGGCTGGGCAACTGGTGGGGCCGCGGCGGCACCCGGAACGTCGACGTCCCGGGCGGAGTCTTCTTCCGCACCGACGAACAGGGCGCCCGCGCACTGGGCCTGCTGCCGCCGGTGCCGGTGGCGGTCGAGGAGCCGGTGGTGCCGGAGGCGGCGGTCACGCCGCCGGTCGCGGTGGCACCGGTGCCGGAGGCTGTGGTGGCCCCACCGCTGCCACCGGTGGCAGTCACGCCGGTCGCCGCCGCGCCCGTGGTGCCCGAGCCGTCCGTTCCCGTGCCGGCGGAGAACGTCTCCGAGCCGGTCGCCACACCGGCGCCCGTGCCGGCGCCCGTGCCGACGCCTCTCCCGACGCCCGTCGCGCCGGAACCGCCGGTCGCGCCGGAACCACCGGTCGCCGCGCCCCCCGTCGTCGCACCGGTCGTCACAACACCCGCCGTCGCATCACCCATCGCATCACCCATCGCATCACCTGTCGCCCCGCCGCTCGCCCGGCAGCGGGGCGTGCGGCCCGAGGACGCCCGGGCCCTGCACGGGCCCGTCAGCTCCACGAACGACGGCGAGGGCATCGCCCTCCAGGACCTGCCACCCAGGGGCGGTGCGTCCGCGCCCGCCAGGTCACCTCGTTCGGCCTTCCCGCCGGCCGCCTTCGGGCCCGTGCCGTCGGGCGGGCGGACCTCCCCCGCCGCCGCGGTGGCGCCGCTGCTGGCGCCTGCGGACTGGGCTGACGTCCGGCGCTTCGCGGAGCCTGCGCTGCTGACCACCGAGCGGTTCGATCCGGAGGTCAGCGGCCAGGCCGGCACCGGGCCGATCGGCGGCCCCACGCTGCCCGGCCGCTATGCGTCCCGGCAGCGCGAGCTGCGCTGGCTCCAGGGCCGGGAGACCACGATCACCTACGACGTGCGGCACTTCGAAGCGCGGCCGGGGCAGTGGGTACGCGAGTTCACCCTGCGGCTGCACCTCGAGCCGTACCAGGGAACGACGCTGACCGACGCCGGTCGCACCGAGCTGTGGAACGCGGCGACGGCGGCGGTCGAGCGGTACTTCAACGGCAGGTTCCGGTTGCCGGGCGGCGCCCAGGTCCATCTGAACCTGGAGCTGTCCGGCACGGCGGAAGGCGCGCACCGGACCATCCAGGTGCGCCCCGGCGACGGCACGAGCAACCAGCTGGTCTGGTTCACGGAGAGCTCGGCCGGAGTGCTGCTGCACGAGGTGCTGCACTTCCTCGGCCTTCCGGACGAGTACGCGAGCGCTCTGATGGCGCTGCGCCAGGAGTCGCGGATGGCACAGTTCGCGGACGACCGGGGCGTCATGGGCGAGGCCGCCAACGCAGCTGACTTCGCGGTGCTCGACCGCCACCTCCGAAGGATCGACGCGGTGTCGCGGTCCGGCCCCGTGGTACGGGACCTGTCCCACGCCCGGTACCGGGAACTGCTGGCCGACAACCGCACCGCCCCGGACCGCGCTGCCACGCCCGTCCAATCCGGCGACACCCTCGACTCCGTCGGCACCGGATCGGTGCGCAGTCCGTCCTCGGCACCCGCGAAGCCCAAACCCGTCGGCAAGTTCCAGGCCGTGATCCGCCGGACGGACCGGGCGGCATGGCAGACGATCGTGGACGCGCTGCGGCCTCCGCTCCCCGTGGCGGAGTCGAGCACGGCCACGGGCCCCGGCGCCGCTCCGCTGAACAAGGCCCCGATCTCGCTGACCCTCTCCGTCGACGGTCCGAGGGATTCCGGCGACGCCGTGCTCGACCGCCTCAAGGACTGGATCGGCGAGCAACTGGCGCCCGAGGGCGTCCCGGCCACCGCCCCGACGCTCGCGCTGACACCCGACAAGCTCCCGCAGCGCTGGAAGCCCGGGCTGCACGAGGTGCAGCTCTTCCTGCCGGCGCGGGACACCCCGGAGGACGTACAGGCCACGCCGGCCGTCCTGGTCGTCTTCCACATCACCATCGAGCTTGCGGCTGGCGAAGGGACGTCGAGCACGGCCACCGCCACCGCGGCCGCCGCGACGGCCCCCGCCGCGGCTCCCGTGCTCAGCGACGCGCGGAAGCTGGTGGTGGGCCGGGAGTTCAGCGAGGTGATGCGGCAGGTGACGCCGAGCTTCTTCCTCTCCGGCGGCGCCGCAGTGCAGCTCATGTTCGGCAGCCCGCGGCCGATCGCGGACCTCGACTTCCGGCTCAGCGACCGGGAGCTGTCCCTGAGGACACTCCTGCCGGCCATCAACGCCGGGCTCGCGCAGGACGGTCGCTTCACCGGCGCCTTCGCCGTGGATGCCAAGGACAAGCAGGCCGTCACCGGGGTCATCAACGGTGTGGAGATCACGGTCGGACCGAACAGGACCGTGGCCTACCAGCCGGGCAGCGTGATCGGCGGCATACCCGTTCCCAGCGTCGAGGACATGGTCCTCGACAAGGCACACGCACTGACCGACCGTCAGGGCGAGAAGGTGTACAAGGACCTGTTCGACCTGCTGTCGTCACTCAGGGGCCTTCCCGACCACGGTGCCGCGATGCTCCGTCGGCTCGGCGACCAGCGTGGTGACGCGCACGCCGGTCGCGAGAGCATCGCCGTGGGAGAGACCGGCCGGGTACAGCTGATGAACGCCTTCCGGTGGAAGCTGCAGACCCTCACCAGCGGCTCCAAGATCGGCACGCTCAAGACCCACTGGAGCACGTTCGGTCCCGAATCCCACATCGCGGAGCTGGTCGCGAGGTTGAAGGTGCTGCTGAAGGCACTGCAGGTGCCCGCGGCCCTCGATCCCGCCAGGCACCGCCTGGTCGCGATGGCCGGCAACTTCACCGGGGACATGTTCGGGGTCTCCGCGGCGCTCCTGCTCAACCCGCACCTGCATGTGGTCGTGGTGTCCGGGGGAACCGTGGGCGATCAGGTGAGCGAGTTCCTGCGGACGTCACTGGGCGCCCAGACGGACCGGGTGCACACCATCACGGTCGAACAACCGCATGACCTCTATCGGCGGGCCACCGACAGCCGGAGCGCCAGGACGGGACCTGAAGCGCTGCCGTACGAGGACGCCGTCCCGCCGATCCCCCACGATCTGCGCAACCCCAGGTTCCAGGACCCGGTCTCCCGGGCGACCCAGCAACTGGCCGACCTCTGGGGCCAGCAGAGCAGGGAGACGATCCGCCGCGCCTGGGGGATGGCCTCCACCACCGACCAGGATGCCGTCATCGAGGGCTTCCTGCGGGCGGTCAGGGTTCCCACGAGCGGCACGTTCGTCATGCTGTGGACCCGGTTCAGCGGCAAGAAGGGCGGGCCCCACCCCCAGCACGACACCAGCATCACCGGTCTGAGGATGCTGATCGCCAAACTGGCCGCAGATGTGCGCGTCGTGCTGGTCGGCGACCGGGACCAGGGGGCGGTCAAGTTCGCCGCGATGGCGGCCGCGGACGAGCGGGTCCACGACCTGACCGAGTTCTGGAGCAGCCAGGCCTGGCTGGAGCGGTTCCCCGGCGGTCGTCGTACCGATCAGTTCCGGCTCTTCGACTACCTCCACCGCACCAATCCGCAGGCGGTGCAGCACCTGGGCTTCCGCAGCGGAAACCTGGAGATCTACGCCCTGCTCGGGCACAAGGTGCGCTATCTGGAGGAGGTGGGGAACGGTCAGGCCACGCGGATGACGCGCTTGGAGAGCATCGGCTACAAGCGCCTCGAGGTGTCGCGGCCGCCCAGCCTCACCGGCCAGTTCATCGTCATGAAGGAGCGGGAGAAGAACGGCAGGGGTGCGGAGACGAAGCTGCCCTGGCGCGTCGCCGACGCGGAATCGGGCGCGCCGCAGTGGAAGTCCTCCGGCTGGAAGGAGCGCAAGGCCGCCGAGTTGGGGAAGGTCGCGCTGAACGACCCGGAGCTGCGGGGCTTCGCCGACACGGACCTGGCGAAGATCGTCGAGGAGCTGGAACGCCCCGACACGGTCGCTGCCGTGCGCCCGCCGAGAGCCGCCCGGGCCGCCGCTCCGTCGGCGCGGACGCCCGCGCCGGCTCCGGTGCTGCTCCCGGAACACGAATCCGAACCCGAACCTGCTCTCACACCGGCTCCCGTGCCGCTGATCCAGAACCGCGCGCTGCTGCGCGGGCGGCTGCAGGTGTTCGACTGGGTCACCACTGACCCGCTGACCGGGACGGGCGAGCGGGGCGCCGGGCGCGGGCAGTTGCGGTACGGGCGCGGCATCGTCGACGTCAGCGAGCTGCCCGCGGAACACCCCGTGCAGGCTCTGCTGGACACGGCGGCGGGCGGATCCGGCGAGCCGCCGGCCGTCATGACCGTGACCGGCATGCTCTGGGACGGCGACGGCGAACGGTCGGCGTCGACCGTGCGGGCCCTGCTCCGGGACGTCGCACGGATCGCGCGGGCCGCGAACGTCGACACCGTCGTGATCACCGCCGATCCGCAGGACGGTGAGCAGCTGCTGGAACCTCTCGGGTTCCTGCCGCTGGACCCGGCGCGGAGCCTTTGGCAGGGCTCGGCGCGGCACCTCCGGCTCTCCCTGCCGGAGGAGCCCGTCGACCTGGTCGTGGACGACTGTGCCTCCGGCACCTGACAGCGAACCGGGCAGCGATCGGGGGCGAGTGGACGCTGTCCCAATTCGCCACGCAGAGCCAGGGTTCCGACCCTTGTGGTGCCTGTGCTTTGGCATGATCCTGTCTGGTGTCAACGCGGGGTGCACGGTCGATCTCCCTTGGTGATCGACCGTGCGCCCCGCCAGGGCACGGCCCTGGGCCCCGGCGGCGAGCTCCGCCCGGGCCCGGCGGCCACGCCCGTGGTCAGGTACCGCGCCGCGGTGGAAGCCAGGGCTCCTTCGGTGTCCGCTGCCACGGCGCGGAACGAGGGGGGAGATCCGCATGAACACGTTTGTCCGCGCCAGAGGTCCACAGCCGTTAGGGCGCCGCAGGATCACGGCGCTGGCCGCTTCGGTAGCCCTGGGCCTGAGCGGGCTCACGGCGCTGGCCGCCCCGGCCCACGCCATCCCGCCGGGCGCCACGACCGCCTACGTCGCCAACGCCACCGACAACACGGTGTCGGCGGTCGACACCGCGACCAACACCGTCGTCGCCACCATCCCCGTCGGGTTCGGCCCTCAGGGCGTCGCGGCGGCGCCGGACGGTGCGCATGTCTACGTGCCCAACGTCAGCTCCAACACCGTGTCGGTCATCGACACCGCCACCGAGTCCGTCGTCGCCACCACCCCCGTGGGCGCCAGCCCCACCGCGGTGGCGGTCGCACCCGACGGCGGCCACGTCTACGCCGTCAACCTGAGCGCCAACTCGGTCTCCGTCATCGACACCGCCACCAACGCCGTCTCCGCCACCATCGCCGTCGGCGCCGCCCCGGACGCGGTGGCCTTCACCCCGGACGGCGCCCACGCCTACGTCACCAACAGTGGGGCGGGCGGCAGCGTCTCCGTCATCGACACCGCGAGCAGCACCGTCACCGCGTCCATCGCGGCCGGTGCCTTCC
This sequence comes from Streptomyces sp. NPDC006733, assembly GCF_040636125.1. Classification (NCBI taxonomy): domain Bacteria; kingdom Bacillati; phylum Actinomycetota; class Actinomycetes; order Kitasatosporales; family Streptomycetaceae; genus Streptomyces; species Streptomyces sp. NPDC006733. Next base: position 88,080 of record NZ_JBEYJD010000010.1, read on the forward strand.
CGATCTCCGTGGCGGTCGCGCCGGACGGTGCCCACGCCTATGTCGCGAGCATCGGCGACAGCGCGCTGGTGGTGATCGACACGGCGACCAACACCGTCAGCAGCACCCTGCCGACCCCCGCCGCGCCCTTCGCGGTGGCGATCGCACCGAACGGCGCGCACGCCTACGTCGCCTACGCCAGCACCAACAGCGTGTCGGTGCTCAACACCGCGACCAACACGTTCACCGGCGACATACCCGTCGGCACCGGCCCGCAGGCGCTCGCGGTCACCCCCGACAGCGCCCATGTGTACGTCGCCAACCTCGGCTCCAACACCGTGTCGGTCATCGACGCGGCCACCGCGGCGGTCGCCACCACCACCGCCGTCGGCCGCAACCCGATCGGGGTGGCGATCGGCACGACCGTCGTGCCCGTGCCCCCGCCCGTCGTGACCGGGGTCAGCCCCAACACGGGCCCGCCCGCCGGCGGCACACCGGTCACCATCACCGGTACCGCCCTGTCGGACGCCACCGCGATCACGTTCGGCCCTGGACACAACGCCACCGGCGTCAGCTGCACGGCCACCGCCTGCACGGCGATCGCCCCGCCGGGCGCGGTCGGCACGGTGGACGTCCAGGTCACCACCCCGGCCGGCACCAGCGCCGTCAGCGCCGCCGACCACTTCACCTACGCGGCGGCCGACGTGAGCGTGTCCCTGGCGGCCAGCCCCGCGCCCGGACTGCTCGGCGGGAAGATCAACTACACGGTGACGATCACCAATCTCGGCCCGTCCGGGCTGACCTCGGCCGCGGTCACCGCGCTCCTGCCCGCACCGATGACCGCCACCTCCAGTGACTGCGGTGTCAGTCCGGGGCACGTCAACTGCACCGTGGCGACGCTGGCCTCCGGAGCCGCCACGACACGTCACTTCACCGTCCCCGTCGGCCTGTTGACCCTGGGCCTGCCGTACGGGGTCACCGCGAACCGTACGGCCAGCACGCCGGTCGACCTGAACGCGGCCAACAACAGCTCCACCCGTACCTGCACCGTCATCACCTCGCTGATCATCACCTGCTCCTGAGCGGTGACGCGTGACGCGGACGGCCGGCGGTCCGGCCGGCCGCGTCACGCGGAGGGATCGGCGTGGTGGCGCTGGTAGTGCCGGGCGACGCGGGCACGGTTGCCGCAGGTGGCCGAGCACCATTCCCTGCGGGGATGAACGCGCACGAAGTACAGCACGCAGCCGGGAGCACCGCAGGCCCGCAACGCACCGCGGTCCGGTCCCGCGAACAGCTGGACGGCCTGCTCCGCGATCCGTGAGAGCGCCGCCGCGGCCCCGCTGTGCGGCGAAGCGGTGGCGGTGGTGCGGGACGGCGTTCCCCCGTCGGGCCACACCATCCGCGACCACTGCGGCGCGTAGGCGCAGGCGCGGTTGACCGCCTCCACCGCCGTCGCCAGATCCGGCGTCGCCGACGCCGCCGACCCGCGGCCGTCCTCGGTCGCGACGGCCGCCAGCCGGCGGAGCGCGTCCCGTAGCTGCCGGTAGCGGTCCACGAGGGGCGGCAGGGGTGCGGGGCCGGGATCCGCGCCGGGCTCGGGCGCGGGCAGGGCGAGGGCGGGCTCGAAGCGCGGGGCGACGGCGCGCAGCCAGTTCCCCAGGCCGTCGGCGTCGGCCAGCGCGTCGTGGGCGCCGTCCCGGTCGACCCAGACGGTGTTCATCAGCTCGACCGGCAGCGGTTCACCGAGCAGGGGCACGCCGGGCTGCTGGTCGGGGCTCTCCATGGTGTCGACCGTAAGCCTGGGCCTCATGGTTCACCAAGCGTGCAGCCATGTGGATCCCGTGCCGCCCGTCGGCTCCCGTCACAGGCCGTAGACCCGGGTGGCGGTGCCGGCGAAGACCGCCGCGCGCTCGTCCGGGGCGAGGGAGCCGGTCAGGGCCAGGGCAGTCTCGACGACCTGGGTGTACGAGCCCGCCAGGCGGCACACCGGCCAGTCGGACCCGAACATCACCCGGTCCGGGCCGAACGCGTCGAGCACCGTGTCCGCGTAGGGCGCGAGAGCGGCCGTCGTCCAGGTGTCCCAGTCCGCCTCCGTGATCATCCCGGAGAGCTTGCAGACGGTGTTGGGCAGGGCCGCAAGCCGTCGCGCGTCCTCGGCCCAGGAGCCGGGTTCGCCGCTCGCGATGGGCGGCTTGCCGAGGTGGTCGAGGACGAACGTCAGCTCGGGTCGCAGCTCCGCGACGGCGCACGCGGCGGGCAACTGGTGCGGCAGGACGAGCAGTTCGTAGACGAGCCCGGCGGCTGCCACGGCCGACAGCCCGCGCAGGACGTCCTGGCGCAGCAGCCAGCGCGGGTCGGGCTCGCCCTGCACCTGGTGCCGGATGCCGACGAGCCGGTCGCCGCCCGGCAGTTCCCGCAGGGCGGCGAGTGCGTCGGAGACGCCGGGGACGGTCAGATCGGTCCACCCCACCACCCCGGCCACCAGGTTGTCGCCGGTGGCGAGCGCCAGCAGCTCCGGGGTCTCCTCCGCGACCGTGATCGTCTGGACCACGACGGTCGCCTCGACCCCGGCGGCCCGCGCCGCGGGCTCCAGCTCCTCCAGGGTGAAGTCCCGGCGCAGCGGGGCCAGCGCGTCGCCGGTGATCCAGTCCTGGTCGCGGACGGCGAGGTCCCACACGTGGTGGTGGGAGTCGACGATGCGCATCGGGCTCACAGCTCCCACACGACGGGCAGCGACGCGTCGGAGCCGGCTGCCGAGTAGTCGTGCGCGATCTCCGTCAGCTCGCCCATGCGGGCCTGCCAGGCGACGTTGACCGGCAGTTCCGACAGGGCGGCGATCATCGCCGCGTAGTCCTCGACCTCCAGCACGTGGAACAGGTCGGTGCCGCTGCGCCAGATCGTCCAGGCGGTGGCGCCGGCCGCGCGGATGGCGGCGGTCAGCTCCTCCGGCACCTGCCGGTGCGCGGCCTCGTACTCCTCGATCCGGTCCTCGCGCACCTTCGTGTGCAGCGCGACTCTCATGGCGCACCTCCCTCCGCTTCACGGAGCAGCCAGGCAATACATCCGATGTATCGACTTCTGCCCGGACCCTACGTGGCCCGAGTGCCGGAGACAAGGGGCGTTCCCCCGGACCGACCCTGAGAGGTCCCATGTATCGAGTGCCCACTGCACGAGACGCCGCGCCGAAACGTACCCAACCGGACCTCCGGGCGCCCGGAGCACGAGCCCGCGCCCGGCGCGCCCCCTGGCGACCCCGCGTCGGCGGGCGGACGGCTATCGGCCGTCGCACTTCGGGGTAACCCTTGGGTATGGCATCGGACGAGCCGGACGCGTTCCCGGACATCTGTGACTACTGCGGCCAACCGATCGGTGCGCAGGGCCGTCTCGACCTGGTGCCGGACTCCTCGGCGGTCCACGCCCGGGATCCCGACAAGGACGGCCGGCGGCTGATAGTCGTCTGCTCGCCCGAGCACCTGGGCGCGCTGCAGGACGAATACCTGCGGCGTCCCTTCGTACCCGAGGAGCTGTGGGCGGGGAAGATCAGCCGCGCGCTGCAGGGACGGCCCGGGGACCTCGTCGGACCGGAGATCCTGGCCGCGGCCACCGGTCTGAGCGTCGAGGAGATCGACCGGGCGGTGATCTGGAAGATGGAACGGATCCGGCGCTGGTACGAGCAGCACGGCGACGGCGCGGAGGGCGACCCCGAACCCACCGGCCCCTGACGGCCCGGCCGGCACGTCAGGGGCCCGCGCGTCAGGGGCTTGCAGCGTGCCGTGGATCAGGGGCCCGGGTCCGTGCCGTCGCCCAGCCGTCGCCGCGCGGCCGCGGGCTCCGGCGGAAGGTCCTCCCCCACCGCCGCCCTTGCCGCTTCCGCGGCCGCGCGCTGCGCGGGCGTCATCGCCCGTTGCGCGCGCCCCTCGTCCGGATCGGTGTCGGGGTGCGGTCCGGTGCCCAGTGGGCGGCGTTGAACTGTCATGCGTGCAGTCTCCTCCCCCACGCTCCCCACCGGACCCCGATGGGTGATCCACGGCGCGAAGGAGATCCGTCCGCAGGCCGAAATGCCACGCCCCCTAAGGTGATCCGCACGGACGGCGGTCGAACGGTGGAGGGCACATGGCGGGGGTCGCGTACGACCGGCAGGGCGCGGAGGAGTACCGGGCCGCCCGGGAGATCCCGCTCGCCGGGCTCACGGCCTGGCAGGCGGCCGTCGGCGAGGAGGTCGCCCTCGCTCCGGGCATGACGGTCCTGGACGTCGGCGCCGGTACGGGCGCCTTCGCGACCGCCTTCCGTGACTGGTTCGGCGTCCGCGTCCTCGCCGTCGAGCCGTCGGAGGCCATGCGGCGCCTGATCCCCGCCACCGGAGGCATCGAGGCCCTCGACGGGGAGGCGGCCGCGCTCCCCGTGCCGGACGGCTGCGCGGACGCGGCCTGGCTCGGTTCGGTCATCCACCACCTGCCCGATCTGACCGCCGCCGCCCGGGAACTGCGCAGGGCGCTGAAGCCGGGAGCACCCGTCCTCGTCCGCAACACCTTCCCCGGGCGCTGCGACCGTGATCTGCGGGTGCGGTTCTTCCCGGCGACCGCGCGCGTCATCGACGGCTACCCGACCGTCGAGCAGGTCTGCGACGCCTTCGCCGTGGCCGGGTTCGAGCGGGTGGCGCTGCGCTCGGTACCGCAGGAGAGCGCCGTGAACCTGACCGCCTTCGCCGGGACGATCCGCCGCGACGCCGACTCGAAACTGCGCGCGCTCAGCGACGGCGAGTTCACCGACGGCATGGCCCGCCTGCTCGCGGCCGGCGCGGCCGACCCGGAAGCCCCCGCCACCAGTTGGATGGACCTGCTCGTCCTGGCCTGAGACGTCGGCGGGCGACGGTTGCGCCCGGCCCCCGGTCTCAGCCGTCGGTCGCGGCGCGGCCGGCGGCGAAGGCCTCGTCGATCCAGCGGCCGACGGCGAACGCGGCGGCCGGGTCGGCCCGGACGATCCGGTCCACCACGGACTCGTTCTCCTCACCTGCCCCGCCCCGCACCCCGGCGCGGGCCAGCACGCGCAGCAGGACGTCCCGGGCGTCCCGCTCGCCGCCGTCCGCGCGGTCGGTGCCGTCGTCCTCGATCCGCCGGGCGGCGTCCCGGTTGGCCTGGGCGGTCAGTTCGCCCTGCACGAACGGGTCGGTGTCCGGGTCGTAGGGTCCCGCGTGCGTGGTGAGGAGATCGACGATGCGCTCCCACTCCTCGACGGCCGGGCTGACGGCTCCGTCCTCGTCGCCGCCCTCCCCGCCGGTCTCCTCGGACCGGGCCTTCTCCAGCGCTTCCTCGGCCTCGTGGTGCGCCATGCCCCGCGCGGCCCCGCGGATCGCGGTCCGGACGGCCTGCGCCTCGTCGACAGCGTCAGTGCCGGTGCCGATGCCGGTATCGGTGTCGATGCCGGAATCGGCGGAAACCGTACGACCGGCTTCCGCGCCGGTGGTACCGGAGGTGTGGGGGCGCGCGTACTGGTCGGCGGTCATCGGTCTGCCTCGCATTCATGGACCCGGGTGTACGTCGTCCCGCCCGGCGGCGGTGCGGTGGCCGCTGAGCGCCCCCGTTCGACACCGGAGTCTACGGAATCGGCCCCGGCCGCCCGTCCCGGCCCCGGCCGGACGCGGAACTCCCCCTGACCGATGATCGTTTGTTCACGGTCGGCGGATAGGATCTGGCCCGGCCGCCGAAAGCTGACCATGGGAGTGCGCGCGTGAGCGGGATAGCCATCCGACAGGCCGACATCGCCGAGGAGGAGACCGTCGCCCGGCTCCTGGCGACCGTCTTCGACGAACTGCCGTTGCACGCCTGGCTGGTTCCCGTGCGGGAACGGCACCCGGAGATCTTCCCGCGGTTCTTCCGCATCCTCGTCGCCCACGCGCTGCGCCACGGCACCGTCCACGTGACCGACGACCTGCGGGCCGCCGCGGTGTGGCTGCCGGAGCCCTCCCCCGCCATCGACGGGTACGACGACCTGCTGGCGGCCGCGTGCCAGGAGCACGTCGGACGCTTCCACGAGCTCGACGAGGCGATGGCCGCCGCCCAGCCCGCCGACCGCGGCGCCTTCGAGCACCTGGCGTTCCTGGTCGTCCACCCGGACCTGCAGGGCAACGGCACCGGCTCGCGGCTCCTGCGACAGCACCTGGCGACGCTCGACCGGGCGGGCCGCCCGTCCTACCTGGAGGCGACCAGCCCCGCCAGCCGCAAGCTCTACCTGCGGCACGGCTACACCGACCTCGGCGAGCCGCTGGCGCTGCCCTTCGACCCCGAGGCGATGTACCCGCTCTGGCGTCCGGTCGACGGCGCGGTGTGACGGCCCGCCCCCCATCCGGGGGCGGCGTCAGGCGATCCAGGCCCGGGTGGTGCGGACGTGGCAGGACGTCACCGCGGCCATCGCCGCCAGCGTGAGCACGGCGAGCAGCAGCGGCAGCGCCGGTTGCGAGCCCTGGATGAGCAGCCCGCCGACCAGGGCTCCAAGGAACATGGCGATCGCCGACAGGGCGCGGGTGCCGGCCTTGCCCGCGGTGCCTCCCGCGAGGCGCCCGTCGGCGGCGATACCGGTGATGGTCAGGGTCAGCACGGTCGTGGTGAGGTCGGGGACGCCCAGCCTGCGGGCGGCGGCGTTCTGGCCGCCCATGGCGAGGCCGAGCAGGACGATGAGCAGGAAGCGGACGGTCGTGGAGGGCCGGTCGGCGGTCAACTCGCTGCTCAGGAAGGCCGCCAGGACGAGGGCCCCTTCGAAGGCGGTCACCGTGAGCAGCAGCCGTGCCCGGTGGTGCGGGAAGCGGTTGGCGATGCGCCCGCCGACCACGGCTCCCACGGCGAAGGCGCCCAGCGACGTCAGCGAGGCGCTCAGGGAGAAGCCCTCCGCGCCGGCCAGGGAGAACGCCATGAAGACCACGTTGCCCGTCATGTTGGCCACGAAGACGTGGCCGAGCACCAGGTAGCTGAACGCGTCGACGAGCCCGGTGACGACGGTCAGCGCGAGCATCAGCGGCGGCAGCGGTCCGTGGCGGCTGTCGAGGTCGGGCACCAGGGTCGTCCAGGCGTCGCGCAGGATGACGGGCACAGCGGCGGCTCCCTCGGGGTGATGTCGGGCCGGCGTCGGGCCACGTCCTCACGCCAAGGGATACACCATGCGACGGCCGGGCCCGATGGCGGCGGGACGCTCAGATGCCCGGCGGCGTCACCCGTTCACCCCCTCACACGCCCACCCGCTCCCGCGGCAGGGTGCCGGGCGCTGCGGGGCGCAGGCGCGCGATGTTGCGCTCCAGCAGCTGGGTGACGGTCGCGACGCCCACGCCGTCCGCCCCCTCCACCGCGGGCAGCCGACCGCCCGCCGCCTTGAGGTCGGCGAGCGCGGAGTGCATCGCCTCGTGGGCCGCGAACAGGCACGGCGTGCTGTAGATGGCGACGTCCACGCCCAGTTCGGACAGCTCGGGCAGCGAGAGCCGCGGCGACTTGCCGCCGGCAATCTGGTTGAACAGCAGCGGCTTGCCCCCGACCACCTCGCGGATGCGGCGGATCCACTCGACGCTGCGGACCCCGTCGACCAGCACCACGTCCGCGTCGGTCGCGGCCAGCCGCTCGGCGCGGTGCAGGATGTCGTCCTCGTCGGTGGCGTCCGTACGGGCCACCACCACCAGCTCCCGCCGGGTCGCCAGCACCATCTCCAGCTTGGCGAGGTACTCGGACAGCGGGAGCACCTGCTTGCCGTCGGCGTGCCCGCAGCGGCGCGGACGCTTCTGGTCCTCCAGGATCACACCCGAGGCGCCGATCCGCTCCAGCCTCTCCACGACGTGGCAGGCGACTTCGGGATCGACGTATCCGTCGTCGATGTCCACCAGCAGGTGGTGCCGCGGGAACGCCCCGCGCAACCGCTCGACGAAGGCGACCATGTCCGGCCAGGCGATGAACCCGATGTCCGGCAGCCCGTAGTGGGAGGCCGCGAAGCCGAAGCCGGAGACGAACATTCCGTCGTAGTGTCCGGCCGCGATCGACGCCGAGTGCATGTCGTGGACGCCGATCAGTGGGGTGGTCCCCGGCCTCGCGATGTGCTCCCTCAGCTGCTTCCCGTACGTCAACGTGCGGTTCCTCTCTCGGGTTTCGGCATATCGGGCGGCAGGGGGTGCCGCGACACGACGGTTCTTTGCCAAGACATGAGGATCTCTGGAGAGAAGCCGAACGCGTCCACCGACAGGCCTCACTCACCCCGATGGCGCAGGGCGTTCACCGGCGAAACGTCACGCCTCCCCGGCCGCACCCGCCGCCCGCCGCCCGCCTCCCGCCTCCCGCCTCCCGCCCGCACCGTGCACCCGGCGCGCTCGCCGGTGCGGGCACGCTCGCTGTACGGTTCCCTCCCGTGTCCTCCTTCGCCGTACCGCCCCTGTTCGCGCGCCTCGCCCCGGCACGCCGGGTGCTCGTCGCCGGTGCGGGCGGTGGCTTCGACGTGTACGCGGGGCTGCCGCTCGCCCTGGCCCTGCGGGCCCAGGGCAAGGAGGTCCACCTGGCGAACTTCTCGTTCAGCGATCTCTACGGACTCGACTCCGACGTCTGGCTCGCGCCGGACGTCGCCGCGATCGGGCCGGACACCGAGTCGGCCGCCGAGTACTTCCCCGAACGGACGCTGGCGCGCTGGCTGCGGCGGCACGGGATGCCGGAGACGGTGTACGCCTTCCCATCGGTCGGGGTGCGGCCGCTGCGGGCGGCGTACGAGGCGCTGGTGGACCATCTCGGCGTCGACGCGGTGGTGCTGGTCGACGGCGGCACGGACATCCTCATGCGCGGCGACGAGTGCGGGCTCGGCACGCCGGAGGAGGACATGGCGAGCCTCGCGGCCGTGCGGAAGCTCGCGGTGGCGAACCGGCTCGTCGTGTGCCTGGGCTTCGGCATCGACGCCTACCACGGGGTGAACCACGCCCTCGTGCTGGAGAACATCGCGGCGCTCGACCGCGACGGCGCCTATCTGGGGGCGCTGTCCGTCCCCCGCGACAGCCGCGAGGGCGCCCTGTACCTGGACGCGGTCGCCCATGCCCAGACCGAGACGGCCGTGCACCCGAGCATCGTGCACGGCTCGATCGCCGCCGCGGTGCGGGGCGAGTTCGGCGATGTGCGGTTCACCGAGCGCACCCGGAACTCCGAACTCTTCGTCAATCCCCTCATGTCGCTGTACTTCGCGTTCGACCTGGACGGCCTCGCCCGCCGCTCCCTCTACCTCGACCGCATCGAGGACACCCAACTGGTGCGCCAGATCAGCAGCCGAATAGCGGAGTTCCGCGACGACCTGCCCCGGCAGCGTCCCCCGCGGACGTTCCCGCACTGAGCCGCGCCGGCCCCCGGTTGCGCCATTCGGCTGTCACCGGTGGGGCGACACCCGCGCACCGCACCGGATTTAAGTGCGGCTTCAACCGTTCTTCCTACTCTTCCCGCATCGGTACCTCCCTCTCGGCCGCAGGAGACCCCCCATGCGTTTCCCCACCTCACGGACTTCGCCCGCCCGCGCGCAGGAGCAGGTGCTGTCGCTGTTCCGTATCGTCGTCGGACTGCTCTTCGCGTGCCACGGCGCCGCGTCGCTCTTCGGCGTGCTCGGCGGGGCGTTCGGCGGCGGCACGGTCGCGGCCGGAACCTGGCCCGGGTGGTACGCGGCGCTGATCCAGCTCGTCGGCGGCGGACTGGTCGCGCTCGGCCTCGGCACCCGCTACGCGGCGCTGATCTGCTCCGGCTCGATGGCCTACGCGTACTTCACCGAGCACCAGCAGCACGCCCTGTGGCCGATCCAGAACGGCGGCGAGCCGGCCGCGCTGTACGCCTGGACGTTCCTGCTGATCGTTGTCACCGGGCCGGGCCGCTGGTCCCTCGACGCGCTGTTCGGACGGCTCGCCGCCACGGACGGCGCGCAGGACACCGGGGCGTCCGTCGCGGCCGCCGCACCGGCCCCGGCGACGTTCGCCACCGGGCTCCGCAACGGGAGCGACACCGGCTCCGCGACCGCCGTGCGCTCCGAGGCCACCGCCTCCTCCCCCGTCTGAGGGACGCGGTGGGCCCGGTGGTTCGGGAGCGACGCACCCGCTGCGGGTCCGTCCCTCCCGAAAGCTTCCCGGGGGCGGCGGATGCGGGGACAATCGCGTCCATGAGCGAAGAGTCACCTCGAAACTACCTGACCGCGGTGGAAAGCCGACTGGCGTCCGACGGGTGCAACCCGCAGTGGCAGGACTGGTCCGGTGTGCGCGTGCTGGTCGGCCGCCGGTCCGACTTCAAACTGCGCTGGGCGGCCACCAACCTGCACGTCTTCACGATCGCCGCGGCCGTTCCCGAGATATCCGTCGGAACCATCGACACGTTCACGACGCAGAGCCTGAGCTTCGCCAAGAAGAACAAGGGCGGCCTGCCCGTGGGGATGCAGACCGGGGTCGCCGTCTTCCCCGTCCTCGTCAGCGAGCGCGTCGATCCGGCCGCGGTGGCGTGGGCCGAGGAGAAGCAGCGCAACCAGTTCGCCTGCTTCGCGCGGCCCGTGGTGGTGGACACCGCGAAGCACTACGTCGGGCTCTTCCGCGGCAAGCCCGTGCTGGGCCGGATCTACGCGTCACACCTCGCCGACAAGGGCGAGCGGTACTTCAACCACCCGGCCTGACCGGCCGCGGACTCAGGCGTCCTGTGCGGCGACGAGCGCGCGCAGCCCGTCGAGGTCGATCCCCTCGAGGCTGTCGCGCACCGTCCGGCCGGGCGCCGCGGGAATGGGGGTGAGGGACGGGACCGCCAGCACGACACAGCCCGCCGCCTCGGCGGAGGCCACGCCGACCGGGGTGTCCTCCACCGCGACACAGGCGGTGGGCGCCACCCCGAGTGCGCGGGCGGCGGCGAGGTACGGGTCGGGGGCGGGCTTGGTGGCGGGGGTCTCGCCCTCGGCGACGGTGACCTGGAAGCGGTGGGCGCCCAGGGTCTTCAGCACCGCGTCCACGACCGCGCGCGGCGACGCCGAGACCAACCCGAGCGGAACGCCGTCCCGTTCCAGCAGGTCGAGCAGTTCGACGGCGCCGGGACGCGCCACGGTCCGCTCCTGGACCTCGGCGAGGAACCGGCGGTCGAGCTCGGCGGCGATCTCCTCCACCGTCCGCCGCCCACCGGTGGTCTCGTGCAGATGGGCGGCTGAGTCGTGGACGCTCCGGCCCAGGACCGCCGGCAGGTCCGCGTCGCCGAGGACGTGCCCCAGCTCCCGGGCGAGCGCCTCGACCGTCCGCCACCACAGGGATTCGGTGTCGACGAGGGTGCCGTCCATGTCGAACAGCACGGCCCGGGGCCCCGCGGTGAACGGCCGTCCGTCAAGCGTCCAGTGCCGGTCGGCGGTCCGGCCCAGGGCCGCGTACACGTGCGCGGCCACGTCCTCGTGCCGCACCCGGTCCGGCGCCCGGCCGGCGATGACGTCGGGTCCCGAACAGGCCACCCAGGCGGTGCGTTCGGCGCCGGACCGGCCGCCGTGGCCGCCCGCCCGGACGTGGCCGTGGTCGGTCACCACGATCACCGTCCAGTCCTCGCCGGCGTAGCCGGCCCGGCCGCGCACGGCGGCCAGGAGCCGGCCCAGCCGCTCGTCGGCCCGGACGACGGAGCGCTCGTACGCGTCCCCGCAGCCCAGGAAGTGGGCGGTCTCGTCCGGGGCGCCGAGGTAGACGAACGAGGCCTCGGGGTCGTCGGTGCCCAGTACCCGCACGGCGTCCCGGGTGATCTGCTCGTCGCAGTCCTCCCAGGCCTGCGGGGTGTCGGCGGCCGGGGCGCTGTAGCTCAGCCGGGACGGGTGCGCGAACAGGGGCCCCCCGTGGGCCACGGTGACCAGGGGGTCCCAGCCCGCGGCGACGTAGGTGCGCCGCCCGTCCTGCCGGGCCAGGCGGGTGGTGAAGTCGGGGAAGACCCCCAGCCGGTTGCCGGAGAAGTCGTTGCTCCACACCGCGTGCTTGTCGACGGTGACTCCGGTGGCGATCGTGGCCCAGCACGGCCCCGACATCGTCGGGGTGCCGTCGGCGACCTCGACGGCCGCCAGGAATCCGGCGGCGGCGACCGCGTCGATGTGCGGGGTCGGCAGCGCGAGCAGGACGTCGTGGCGGACGCCGTCGATGCCGACGACCAGGACACGGCGTGCCTTCTGCGGCGGGGATGCGGGCTGGGACGGCTCGGACAACAGGGTTTCCTCACGGGCGGTGGGTGCTGGGAGGGCTGGGGTGTCGGCGGGTCAGGCGGAGTGCGCGAGGGCGGCGGCGTGCACCGGGTACGCGAAGGGCAGCCCCTGGGCGTACCGCTCCAGTTCGTCGATGGCCGTGTCGGCGAGCCGCCGCAGCTCGCCGCCGAGCGAGCCCGCCATGTGCGGGGTCAGCAGGACGTTCGGCAGGTCGTAGAGCGGGGAGCCGGCGGGCAGGATGTCCGGGGCGGTGATGTCCAGCACGGCGTGCAGGCGGCCGGAGACGAGTTCGGCCGTCAGCGCCCCGGTGTCGACGAGCGAGCCGCGCGCGGTGTTGACCAGCGTGGCGCCGTCGCGCATCAGGGCGATCCGGGCGGCGTCGAAGAGGCCGCGGGTCTCCGGCAGTTCGGGGGCGTGGATGCTGACCACGTCGCTGCGGCGCACCAGGTCGTCGAGGCCGACCAATGTCGCGCCCAGCGCGGCCGCCCCGGCCGGGTCGAGGTACGGGTCCTGCACGAGGACGGTGAGGTCGAAGGGCCGCAGGAGTTCGATGACGCGGCGGCCGACAGCGGAGGCGCCGACCACGCCGATGGTGCGCCGGTAGTTGCCGACGGCGGGGAACTGGTCGAGCAGCCGTACCCGGTCGCGGGTGCGGCGGTAGGCGTCGGCGCCCGCCAGGACGCGCTTGTTGGCGAAGAGGATGGCGGCGAGCGTGTACTCGGCGACCGGCAGCGCGTTGGCCCGGGCGGCCGTGGAGACGGTGATGCCGCGGTCCCAGGCCGCCTGCGTCAGGTGGCCCTTGACGGAGCCGGCCGCGTGCACCACGGCGCGCAGCCGCGGCATCGCGGCGAGCACCGCGGGCGTCAGCGGCGGACAGCCCCAGCCGGTGAACAGCACCTCGGCCTCGCGCAGGGCGGCGGCCAGACGGTCGTCGCGGGGGCTGAGGTCGACGGCCAGCAGGCCGGTGTCGATGAGCGCCGTGCGCTCCAGCCGGCGCAGGGCCGCGGCATCGAGGACGGAGTCCCGGGTCTCGGCGCTCATGGCCAGGACGGTGCGGGGACGGTTCACTTGACGGCTCCGGCGGTGAGGCCCGAGCGCCAGAAGCGCTGCAGGCCGATGAAGACGGCGATCAGGGGCACGACGGCGACGAGGGCTCCGGTGATCGCCAGGCTGTAGTACTCGGGGTTGTTGACGACGACGGTGTTCCAGTTGTAGATGCCCAGGCCGACCGGGTACAGGCTCTGGTCGTTGAGCATCATCAGCGGCAGGTAGAAGCTGTTCCAGCTGCCCGTGAAGGAGAACAGGAAGATGGTCATGAAGCCCGGCGCCAGCATGGGCAGCGAGACGGTGCGGAACGTCTTCAGCTCGCTCGCTCCGTCCATTCGGGCGGCTTCCAGCACCTCGTTCGGGATGTAGCCCTCGGAGAAGACCCGGGCCAGGTAGACCCCGAACGGGTTGACGAGGGAGGGGATCAGGACCGCCCAGTAGGTGTTGACGAGGCCCGCCTCGGAGGCGAGCAGGTACATGGGCAGCGAGATCACGGTGCTGGGGACGAGGATGCCGGCCAGTACGACCCCGAAGAGCTTGTCCTTGCCCGCGAAGTGGTACTTGTCGAAGGCGTAGCCGGCGGCCACGCAGATGAGGGTCGACACCAGCGAGCCCACGAGCGAGTACAGCAGGCTGTTGAGCAGCCAGCGTCCGTAGATGCCGCCGTCGGCGGTGAACACGGCGCGGAAGTTGTCGAAGAGGTGGAACGCGCCGAGCGTGAAGCCGCCGGTGCCGAACAGGTCGCCGTGGTCCTTGGTCGCCGCGATCAGGAGCCAGGCCAGCGGCATCAGGGTGTAGAGGGCGGCGACGGCCAGCAGGCCGTTGACGGCCGCCCGGGAGAGCACGGCGGCGCCGGAGCGCGTCCGCCGGGAGCGCCGGGCCGGGCGGCGGAGGGGTTCGGGCGCGTGCGGGACGGGTGCCGGCACCGCCTCGGGTACGGTCTGGCGGCCGTCGAGATCAAGGGTGCTCATGCCGTCTTCCCCCGGTTTCCGATCCTGGTGACGATGAAGGAGAGTGCGGCGGCGGCCAGCGCCAGCAGCAGCGAGGACGCGGCGGCCAGACCGTAGTCGTGGCGTTCGAAGGCGGCTTTGAAGATGTACATCGTCGGTGACCACGACGAGCCGAGGGAGGACGCCCGGCTGGAGAGGATCTTCGGCTCGTTGAAGAGCTGGACCGCGCCGACGCAGGTGAACAGCAGCGTCAGCACCACGGACGAGCGGATGACCGGCACCTTGATCTGCCAGGCGATGCGCAGCTCGCCCGCCCCGTCGACGACCGCCGCCTCCAGCGTCTCGCGCGGGACGGCCTGCAGGGCGGCGTAGAAGATCACCATGTTGTAGCCGATCCACTGCCACACCGCGATGTTGATCATCGAGGAGAGCGCGTGGTCGCCGGAGAAGAAGGCCCAGTTGCCGCCGAGGTCCTCGATCCAGCCGGTGACCGGGCTGAGGCCCGGGGTGTAGAGGTAGATCCAGATGATCGCCGCGATCATGCTGGGCACCGCGTGCGGCAGGAACAGGGCGAGCTGCAGGAAGCGCTTGGCCCGGGTGAGGGCGGAGTCCAGCAGCAGGGCCAGGACGAGCGCGCCGCCGATCATCACCGGGATGTAGGCGACGCAGTACACGGCGATGTGCGCGAACGAGGTGCGGAACGCCGGGTCGGACAGCGCCCGGGTGTAGTTGCCCAGGCCGGAGAAGACACGTTCGGTGCCGCCGAAGCCGAGGCCGGAGGAGCGTTCCTGGAACAGGCTCATCCACACCGCGTAGCCGATGGGTGCCACCATCACGAGGCTGAACAGGGCGAAGAACGGGACCAGCAGCACGGTCAGGGCGCCGCGCCGGCCGGGACGGGCGGTGGAGCGGCGGCGCGGGCTCCGGGCGAGTGGTACTGCCACGGGGACTCCTTGGGGCGGGTTCGTGGGGAGCGGGCCCGCCGGGCGCGTGCTGACGTGCCCGGCGGGGGGGCGGGAGGACCGGGTGGCGAGGGGCCGGGTGCCGGGCCGGCGGTTCTGCCCGGCGGCCCGGCGGCCGGTCACTTGGCCAGGTTCAGCCCGCGCTCCTTGATGCCCTTCTCGGCGGAGGCCTGACCGGCGGTCAGGCCCTGGGCCAGGTTGCCCTTGGCCGCCGCGTCGGTGATGGCGGTGTTGGTCGCGATCTGCACCGGGCCGAACGTCCAGCCCGGGACGATGGTGTCGACCTGCGCACCGGCGATCTTGTAGACGTCGAAGCCCGCGTAGTAGGCCCCGCCCTTGAACGCCTTCGCGGCCACGTCACGCATCTCCACGTTGGCCGGCAGGGCGCTGCTCGGCGACTTCAGCGAGCTGAGGCGGGCGGTGACGGCGGCGGCGTCCGTGGTGACCCACTTCGAGAACTCGGCCGCTGCCTCGAGGTGCTTGCTGCCCTTGGGCACGGCGTACGTGGTGCCGCCGTAGCCGCCGCTGGCGGGCTTGCCGTCCCAGGTGGGCAGCGGGGCGATCCCCCACTTGCCGCTCAGCTTGGGCATCGCGACGGTCATGCCGCCCGCGCTCCAGGAGGCGCCGATGAAGCTGGCGACGGTGCCCGACGTCCTGGCCTTGGTCTCGTCCTCACTGCCGGCCGGGATGGAGTTGACGACGCCGCTGTCGATCAGGCCCTGCCAGTAGGAGGCGACCTTCTGCGAGGCGGCGTCGTTGATGCCGACCTTCCAGGCGTCGCCCTCGGTGCTGAACCACTTGCCGCCGCCCTGCCAGGCGAGCGCCGCCAGCAGTACGGCGTCGTTGTCGGCCCAGGACGCGATGTGCACGTTCTTGTCGGCCTGCCGCAGCTTCTCCCCCGCGGTCTTGAACTCCGCCCAGGTCTTGGGGACGGCTATGCCGTACTTCTGGAACAGGTCCGTGCGGTAGTAGTACAGCTGCGGCGCGACGTCGTAGGGCACGGCCCAGGTCTTGCCGCCGAAGGTGACCAGGTTCTGGATGGAGGCCGGGAACTTCTGCTTGACGGTGTCGCCGGCCTGCTCGGTGAGGTCCTCGAGCAGGCCCTGGCTGGCGAACTCCGGGAGCTGGGTGTACTCGATGCCCGCGACGTCGGGGGCGTTGCCGGCCTTGACCGCGTTGGTGATCTTCGCGTACCCGTCCGGGCCGCCGGCGATCTCCGAGTACTTGACCTGGATGTTCTTGTGCGTCTTGTTGAACGCGTCGACGGTCGCCTGGGCGCCCTTGGCCCATCCCCAGTAGGTCAGGGTGACCGGCTTGGCGTCCGGCGCGGCGCTGCCGCCGGCGGCCTTGTCCCCGCCGCAGGCGGTGGTGGCCAGCGCCAGCGAGGCCACAACGGCCGCGAGGGCGAGACGGGTCGTGCGGGAGGTGGGTCGGGAGATGGGCTTCATTGCGCGTGCTCCTACGGTGACCTCGCGAGTTGAGGTGAATGCAGGCCATCATTTGCGCAACATCGATCGTCGTCAAGAGCGAATGAGTGATTCGATCGTCTAGAGCGGATATCGATCAGGTAACTACGATCATTCGCTCACCGGGTACCGGCCGGGGCGCCGCAGGACTGCCGCACCCGCAGCTCCGGCAGCAGCTCCACGTGCCGGCGCGGCTGCGCCGGGGCGCCCTGGGAGTGCTCCGCGAGCCGGTCGAGCAGCAGGTCGGCGGCGAGCGCCCCGACCACGCGCTTCGGCGGGGCGACCGCCGTCAGCGGCAGGTCCGCGAGCCCGGCGACCTCGTCGTCGTACGCGATCAGGGCCAGATCCTCGGGCACCCGCACCCCGCGCGCCTGCAGCCGCGGGATCAGCACGATGGCGTCGGCGTCGCTGTGCACCAGCGCCGCCGTCACCCCGTGCTTGCCGACCGCGTCGCACAGGTACTCCAGCGTCCGGTCGAACCGGCCCGACTCGTCGCGCGACGGCTCCGCCTCCAGCGGGGAGCGCGGCGCGGGATCGAGCCCCAGCGCCTCGACGGCCGCCGCGTGCCCGATGCCCAACTGCACGGCGGTCGGGCTCTCCTGGGCGGCCAGCGCGACCGTGCGGTGCCCGAGCGAGGCGAGGTGGCGCACGGCGAGGGCGGCGCCGTGCGCGTGGTCGGTGCGCACCCGGTCCAGCGCGGCCGCCGGACTGCCCAGCGGCGCCCAGCGCTCCACCAGCACCGCGGGAACGCCCTGCCGCGCGATCCACTCCTCCTGGCCGGGCTCCGGCACGCCGTGGCCCCAGCTGGGGGTGAGCAGCAGCCCGTCGGCGCCGGTCGACAGCAGCCGGGCGGCCTGCGCACGGTCCTCGTGCGGCAGGTACTGCGACAGCCCGATGACCAGGCGGGCGCCGCGCGCGGCGGCGGCCTCGCGGGCACCGGCGACGACCGCGGCGAAGTAGTAGTCGGTGGTCGGCACGACCATCCCGATCACGGGCCCCGGCCCGCCGGCCACGGGGGCGGCGGGAGCCTCCACGACCTGCGGTCCGTCCGGCCACACGACCGACCCGTGCAGCCTGCGCACCCGCCCCTGCGCCGCCAGCGTCTCCACGTCCCGCCGCAGCGTCACGGCGGAAACCCCCAGCTCCGCCGCCAGCTCGGCAACCCGCAGGCTCCCCCGCTCCCGCACGAGCTTCAGCACGAGCTCATGACGCTGGTCGACATGCATCCGCATTGGATTCCCCCTGGTCGCGGCAGCAACGGCCGGCCGTGCGCAATCCGCTCACGACACTGACCGCACTCTACGCCCTCTATCATATCGATCGCTTTCCGATCGTTATGATCGATCATCCGCGGCGGACGGCGACTGGGGCCGTCAGCTGGTGCCGCCCGGCGCCGGGTCTCCCCGGTCGAAGGCACGAACGGCCGAGCGGGCCGGCGCCGCGATCGTGGGGCGACCGGACCACAGGACGACACCGCTGCCGTCCGGCACCCGGCGGCTGTCCGCCACGACGAGTCGGGTGTCGACGTCGGACCCGTCGCGGCGGAAGAACCACCGGTAGACCTGGGGCTCCGCCTCCAGTTCGGCGCGCGTCTCCTCGGTGCCCAGCACGAGACGGGCGATCGCGTACAGGAACTGCTCCGGGCCGTCGGTGACGTACGAAGCGACGGCCTCTGCCTCGCCCCGGTCGTCGGCAACCCTGACAGCGGCCCACCCGCGCCCGTCCAGCGCCCATGTGATGGTCGGAGAACTCAACTCTCCCCCTCGGGGGTGACCCTACGGTCCGGCGCGGCAGCCCGGCAGCGCGTTCGGGGAGAGCCGTGCTCAGACCACCATCGCCGTGTGGATCCAGCGCTGGATGCGGTACGGGTACCACCAGGCCAGGCCGCCGACCTCGCCGATCAGTTGTTCGGCGCGGAAGTCGGACAGGACGTCCGCCGGGAGGTCCGCGACCGGGGCGCCGTGTTCCAGGAGGGTGATGGCCTGGTGGTAGTGGGGCTCCTCGGCGGTGAAGCGGTGGAGTTCGCCCCAGCGGCGGTCGCGGATCTGGACGAAGCCGGGGCCGTTGCGCCAGATGCACTTGCACAGGTAGTGCTCGTCGCGCCAGCGGCGCACCACCTCCTCGGGGTCGGACGGGCCCTCGATCTCCAGCGGCGGGTGCAGATGGTTCAGCGGTCGCCAGGCGTCCGGGTCCGGGCCGGTGCGCAGCCGCCAGTCGACGTAGACGGCGCGGGCGGTCAGGTCGCGGATGAGGCAGAGCGTGCGGACGGTGTCCGCGGCGGCGGCCGTGTCGGTCAGGTCGACGGTGCCCGGCAGTTCGACCCGGCGCGCGCCCTGGTCCCACAGCTGCCGCACCGCCGCGGAGCCGCCGCCCTGGATCTCCAGCTGCCCCAGCAGCATGCCGGGCAGGTCGCAGGCGGCCGGGTCGTGGTCCCGCCAGGCGGTGACCGTCAGGGTGTCGAGGGTGTCGGTGGTGATGGTCAACGGAGTCTCCTTCGCCGAAAACGGGTGCCGGTCAGACCAGTGCCGCGGGCTGGGCCTGCCGGACCTGGTGGGCGTAGCGCATGAAGTCCAGCCGCAGCATGTCCTCGTTGACCGCGGGCGGCGCCACGTGGACGTACTGGCCGCCGTCGGTGAAGACCACGCCCAGCCGGCGCCAGTCGAGCAGCAGCTCCAGCACCGCCTGCTCGGTGACGTCCGCCCCGGGGTTGCGGGCGGCGATCTTGCGGGTGAGGGCGGCCGGCGCGTGCGGCTGCTCCAGCAGCCGGAAGGCGGAGACCTGCACGGGGTCGGTCAGTTCGAGCGTGGTCCAGTCGAAGGCGCGCCGGCGGTTGATCAGGTTGATGCGGTCCCCGAGGTCGGCGTGGGTGAGGCGGCTGCTGCGGTAGTTCGTCTTCCACGCGGCGATGGCGTCGTTGAGCGGCTTGATCGTCTCCTCGCCGACCCCGCGCGGCGGCACGTCGAAGACGTACGCCAGATCGAGCATCTCCGACTCCGGCAGGTCGTAGGTCAACCGGTAGGGCTCGGCGGGACGCAGCTCGGAGAAGCCCAGTTCGGGCTTGTTGAAGTACGGGCTGAACCGCTCGATGGCGATGCGCGCCGACAGGTCGACGGGCGGGTTCAGGTGCTCCAGGGCCGGGATCTGGGCGATGACGTCGTCGTAGTCGGCGGCGGTCTCGCCGGGGAAGCCGTGCAGGTAGTTCCAGGAGATCGACAGGCCCACCGCGGCCCCGTCCCGCAGCATCCGCACGTTCTGAGTGCCGCTGACGCCCTTGTCCATCAGGTCCAGGACCCGGCTGTTGAGGCTCTCGATGCCCGGCTGCACGTAGATCAGCCCCGCGTCGGCGAGGATCTGCAGCTGGTTGACGCGCATGTTGGACTTGATCTCGATGTGCATGCGCAGGTCGTAGTCGCTCTCGATGATGCGCGGCAGGACGGTGCTGAGATAGCCCATGTCGAGGATGTTGTCGACGACGTACATGTCCAGCACCCGGTGCTTCTCCGCCAGCCCGATGATCTCCTCGTAGAAGGTGTCCGGGCTCTTGCTGCGGAACTGCATCGACGACCCGTTGAGGCCGCAGAACGTGCAGTGGTGCTTCTCGCCCCACCAGCAGCCGCGGGCGCCCTCGACCACCAGTTTCGGCTCCACCCAGGACCGGGCCTTCGACGCGGCCAGCCGCTCGAAGTAGCCGGTGTAGTCGGGCGCCAGGATGGCGGCCGGCGGCATCGGCACGGTGCTCATCGAGTTGGCCACGCTCCGCCCGTCCACCCGGTGGCAGAGGCCCGGGATCCGGGCCAGGTCGGTCTCCTCCTGGAGCGCGGTCAGCAGCGCGGGGAACGTCTGCTCGCCCTCGCCGCGGATCACGTAGTCGACGAAGGGGAAGTTGCGGTGCACCGACTCGCCCTGCGCGCCGTCGCAGTTGGCGCCGCCCATGACGACGCGGATGTGCGGGGCCATGCGCTTGACGTACTTGGCCGCGGCCAGGGCCGCGGTGTTCTGCTGGAACGTCGAGGTGAAGCCGACCACGTCGGGCTCGGCGGCCACGATCCGGTCGGCCATCAGCTGGACGAACTCGGCCGCCTCCGTGTGCAGTTCGAGGGTCATGGCCATGCGCTCCTTGCGCACCTTGCCCTTCATCGCCTCGGTGAACTCCGCGACCCGCCACTGCGGGTCCTCGTACAGCGCGGCGGAGAAGACCCAGTCGCCGACTCCCATGAAGTAGGAGGCGAGCGAGAAGTACTCGTAGTCCTCCAGCGAGAACTCCCGCCGCTGCGTGATCCAGTCGACGTACTCGAGGTTGGCGTGCAGTACCTCGGCGCTCGCGCCGGGGGTCTTCTCGTCGACGCTGCGCTTGAGGATGCCCAGCGCGAGTGACGGAAGGTCGATGGGGGACCAGGGCATGTTCACCAGCAGTACGCGCACGGCTTCGTCTCTTCCTCGTCGCACAGGGTTCCAGCACGGGTGTTCAGCACGGGGGTACATCGGGTGGTGCGGAGTGGGCCGGCCCGGCGGCATGAGCCGGGCCGGCCTCCGGACTCAGCTGTTCTCCGGCTCGTCGGCGTTACGGAAGGGGATCCTGACGACCACCCCCACGCCAGGCTTCCGGTTCTCCGCCTCGTCCTCGAGCGGGTCGTTCTGGATGATGTCCTTCTGCATGATGGCTACCTCCTCTCTGCGTTCCGGCGGGCGGGACCGGCGGCCGAGGCCGCCGGTCCCCTGGCCCCCGCCCCTGACGGGGCGGGGAGCTCGTCGTGCGCGGTGCGCGGCGGACGGCGGGGCCCGCGCAGGTGCCGGTCGAGGAAGACCAGCGACCGGTGCAGCACCTGTACGTGGTCGCCGCCGTCGTTCCCGTCGTGGCCGCCGTCCAGCCACAGCGCGTCGTGCGGGACGCCGCAGGCGCGCAGCGCCGCCAGATACGTCTCGACCTGCTCCGGCGGGCACTTGGCGTCCTGGGTCGCGGCGACCACCAGCAGCGGCGCCCGGACGGAGGCGACATAGCTCGACGGCGACGAACGCGCGTAGACGTCGGGGATCTGCTCCGGGGTGCCGCCGAACAGCTCGGTGTCCAGGGCGCGCAGCGCCGGGGTGCCGGCGGCGAACGCCTGCGCGCAGTCGGCCAGCGGCTTGACCGCGACGGCCGCCTGCCACAGGTCGGGGCGGGTGCCCAGCGCCAGCAGCACCAGGTAGCCGCCCCAGGAGGTGCCCCACAGCCCGATCGCGTCCGCGCGGGCGACCCCGCGGCGCAGCAGGTCGGCGCGGACCAGCGCGAGGTCGGCGACCTGGGTCAGCCCGACGCCCTGCCCGTACGCGGCCCGCCAGCGCGGCCCGTAGCCGGTGGAGCCGCGGTAGTTGACGCGGGCGACGGCGAACCCGGACTCCACCAGGGAGTGCACGGCCGGGTCGTAGGCGTCCCGGTCGTGCGCGGCGGGGCCGCCGTGCACCAGCAGGACCAGCGGGTGCGGGCCCTTCGCGCCGCTGGGCACGGTCAGCAGGGTGTGCACGGGCCCGTCGGGGCCCGGGGTCCACACGTCCTCCGCGCGGCCGGCTATCGGCGGCGGTTCGGCTTCGAGCCCCGGCAGCGGTGCCCCGAGCAGGGAGCGGGTGCGCGGCGGGGTGAGGGTGTCGGTCCACAGGTAGTGCACGTCGCCGCCGGGTTGCGGGGCCGCGTCGAGCACCGTGCCGGCGGGCACGGCGACCGGAGCCCGCTCCCGCCGGTCCAGGTCCGCGGTGACCAGCCGGCTGCGGCCGTGCCGGTCCTGGCGGACCAGGACGGTACGGCCCTGCGGGTACCAGCGGGCGGTGATCTCGGTGTCGAAGGCGCACCAGCGGTGCAGTTCGAGTCCGGTGTCGGCACGCCAGGTGCCGATCACGTACCGGCCGTCGCGCTCCGCGACGAGCAGCAGTTCCGGGGTGGTGCTTCCGGGGGCGAAGCCCAGCGCCCACAGCCGGCCGTCGGTGCCCGGCAGGGTCTCCAGGACGGTGCCGTCCGGTGTCAGGAGGGTGACCGCGTCCTTGGTGGCCGCGCCGCGCGCGACGGCCAGCAGGTCGCCGGCCGGGGCGAGGTCGACCAGCAGGCCGTGGCCGTCGGTGCGCAGCACCTCGCGGCCGGCGCCGCCGCGCGGGCCCAGGTGGACGCGCAGCCCGTGCTCGTCGCCGAGCCCGAGGGCGACGGTGCCGCTGTCGTTGACGGCCAGCCCGCAGGGGCGGCCGGAGCCGGTGCCGGTCAGGCCCGGGGTGTCGGGGCCGCCGGCGAACGGCTGGGTCCGCCAGGTGCCGCGCCCGTCGGGCTCCTCGTCGAACCACCAGATGACGGCGTCGGCGTCGACGGCGTACAGCAGGGTGCCCTCGGGGCGGTCGGTGACCTGGCGGGCGGCGCCGGTGGCGGCGTCCCAGGCGAAGACCTCGCAGCGGCCGTCGACGTCCCCGGCGAGCACCATCAGACCGGGCGACTTTCGGCAGGAGGCGGGCAGCACGGGCCGGTAGACCTGGTAGCCCAGGCCCGAGTCCCGGCCGACGGGGGTGGCGGGGACGGCGGGCAGCTCACTGCTCATGAGGGCTCACCTGCTTCGAGCGGTTGGGGGCGGGGCAGGACGCCGGAGTCCGGTTCGGCGGCGTGGTCCGCGTCGGAGCCGTGGTCGGACAACCGGTCGAGGTGGCCGTCGGGCTCGCGGCCGGGGTGGCCGGGCGCGGGCAGGAACCGGCCGGCCGCGGTCGCGGTGGCGTACGCGGCGAGCAGCGCCAGCCCGGCCGCGCAGAGCAGAGCAGGGCGGTCCGGGTGGAGCCGAGGTGGCCCGTGAGCAGACCGGCGGCGGCCGGAGCCAGCACCGTCGCGATCCCGCAGGCCGTGTCGAGGGCGGTGCCGACGCGTGACTGCAGCTGGTCGGGAGTCACCAGCACGGCCCGCGAGTGCAGGACGACCGCGACCGCGGGCACGGTCAGCGAGACCGCGCCCAGCAGCAGGCCGTAGACCCAGGCCCGGCTGGTGAAGGCGAGGGCGGCGGCGACCGGCACCATCGTCCAGGAGGCGGCGATCACGATCCGCGCGACGGGGATCCGCCCGGCGAGCCGGGGCGCGGCGGCGGCGCCGACCAGCCCGGCGGCCCCGGACAGGGCGAGTACGAGGCCGGTGGACGTGGTGTCCGAGCCCTGGCCGCGGATGCTGAACACGGCGCCGTAATAGAGCGCCGTCAGGAGTCCGTTGACACCCGCCGTCCACAGCAGGACGAAACGGAGGAATGACTCCCCGCGAACGAAACGTAATCCCGCCCGGAATTCCCCGGTAAAACGCGGAGGGGATTCCTCCGATTTCCGGTGCGGATTGAGATCGGCCCGGATGGCGCGTACACAGAGCGCGGAGAACACATAGGAGAGGGCGTCGACGAGAAACGGCAGCCAGCGGGCCAGCGGGAACAGCACGCCGCCCAGCGCGGGCCCGGCCACCAGCGCGCCCTGCTCCCCCGCCTCCAGCCGCGCGATCGCCCGCGGATAGTGCACCGGCGCCACGACGTTGACCAGCGTTCCCCGGGCGGCCGCCTCGTAGCAGGCGGTGGCGACCCGTTCGACGAGCGCGGCCGAGCACAGGAAGAGCAGCGAGGGCCGGCCCAGCGCGGCGGCGCCCGCGATCGCACCCATGGCACCCGCCGCCACCAGGGCGGATCCCACCATCATCCCCCGCCGCCAGCGCCGGTCGGCGAGCACGGACGCGGGCGGCCCGGCGGCTAACCCGCCGATCGCGGAGACCGAGGCCAGGACGCCGACGGTGCCCGGGGACGAGCCCAGGCCGAGCAGCAGCAGCGGGAGCACCAGGCCCGAGGCCTGGGTGCCGAGCGCGTCGGAGGTGCCGGCCGACCAGTACAGCCAGAAGTCCCGGGACCGGGACGCTCTGCCGTGCGACGTGCGACGTGCAGCGGTCATGGCGAGGCCGTCCTACATCCCGGGCGGAATTACCGCAGAAGAGGAGATAAAGCCGTGTTTCCTCTCGAATCCCCGGAAGCGTAGCGAGGCGGATTCCGGCTCCGCAATATGAACATACGATCCATTACTCCGAGTTGACGCACCTTTGAGGAAGAATTGGCCACGTCGCGAGCATGAATCGAGCATGAATCGAGTGCGGTCGTGCATTTTTTTGCGGAGTTCTCTTCGCCGCGGTGCCGGCCGCGGCCGGCCGCCCTTCCGTGACCTCGCCTTTCGGCCTCCGCGGGGCCGCCGGAGCCCGCCGCGTCACCCGTTCGGCAGCACGACGGGCCGCTCGCGGTGCCGCCGGACCGCCCTGCCTGTCGAATGGGTCGAACGCGGGTCGGATGCGGGCCCGCACGTCGCGAAGGGCTGGACCGGTGGCCGATACGACAGGTGTTACCCGAAGGGCGGTCGGGCTGGGCTCGCACCGCCTGCTGGGCGAACTGCTCGCGGAGTTCGCCGGCACCATGGTGCTCATCCTGTTC
Source organism: Streptomyces sp. NPDC006733 (assembly GCF_040636125.1). Lineage (NCBI taxonomy): Bacteria > Bacillati > Actinomycetota > Actinomycetes > Kitasatosporales > Streptomycetaceae > Streptomyces > Streptomyces sp. NPDC006733. Next base: position 113,105 of record NZ_JBEYJD010000010.1, read on the forward strand.
GGGGTGGGCGTGGTCGCGCAGGTCAGCGCGGCCGGCGTGGGCGACCACGACAGCATCGCGTGGGCCTGGGGCTTCGGCGTCACCTTCGGCGTCTACATCGCCGCACGGCTGTCGGGCGCGCACCTCAACCCGGCCGTGACGGTCGCGCTGGCGATGTTCCGCGGCTTCTCCTGGCGCAAGGTGGCCCCGTACGCGCTGGCGCAGACGCTCGGCGCGTTCGTCGCCGCGCTGCTGGTGCGCTGGAACTACTCCGAGGTCCTCGCCAAGGCCGACCCGGGCCACACCATCAAGACCCAGGGGGTGTTCTCCACCCTCCCGGGCAACGGCACCTTCCCGGTCAGCGAGTGGGGCGCGCTGCGCGACCAGATCATCGGCACGGCGATCCTGCTGCTCGTCATCATGGCGCTGACCGACGTGCTCAACACCGCGCCCGGCGCCAACATGGGTCCGCTGCTGACCGGCCTGCTGGTGGTGGCGATCGGCATGGCCATCGGCACCGACGCCGGGTACGCGATCAATCCGGCCCGCGACTTCGGCCCGCGGCTGGCGAGCTTCCTCACCGGCTACAGCGGGGCGTGGCGCGACCAGTACGGCGAGTTGTACTTCTGGGTGCCCATCGTCGGCCCGCTCATCGGCGGGCCGGTCGGTGCCGCCTTCTACCGCTACGTCATCGGCCCCTTCCTGCCGGTACCGGATCAGCAGCCGGGCCGCTCCCTGACGCAGGACGGGTGACGGGCCCGCCCCCGGGGCACCGAGCCGAACCCACCGCAGCCGTCCGGGCCGGCCGGCCGGCCGTCAGCAGCGAATCACGCGTGGAGGAACCGACATGGCGGACTACGTCGCCGCGATCGACCAGGGCACGACGAGCACTCGCTTCATGATCTTCGATCACGGCGGCAACGAGGTGGGCCGCCACCAGCTGGAGCACGAGCAGATCATGCCGAAGGCCGGCTGGGTGGAGCACAGCCCGGTGGAGGTCTGGGAGCGCACCCGCTCCGTCATCGCCACCGCGATGAACAAGCACCACCTGGTGGCGAGCGACCTGGCCGCCCTCGGCATCACCAACCAGCGCGAGACGACCCTGGTGTGGAACCGGCGCACCGGCCGCCCCTACTACAACGCCATCGTCTGGCAGGACACCCGCACCGACCGGATCGCCAGCGCCCTGGAGCGCGAGGGCAAGGGCGCGGTCATCCGCGCCAAGGCCGGACTGCCGCCGGCCACCTACTTCGCGGCGGGCAAGGTCCAGTGGATCCTGGAGAACGTCGACGGGGTGCGCGCGGACGCCGAGCGCGGCGACGCCCTGTTCGGGACGATGGACACCTGGGTGCTGTGGAACCTCACCGGCGGACCGCGCGGCGGGGTGCACGTCACGGACGTCACCAACGCCTCGCGCACCATGCTGATGGATCTGCGGACGCTGGCCTGGGACGACGAGCTGCTGTCGTTCTTCTCCATCCCCCGGGCGATGCTCCCGGAGATCAAACCGTCCGGCGTGCCGACCGGCTACGGCGAGTCGCCCGACGTCAGCCCGCTGGCCGGCGTGCCGATCAGCGGCATCCTCGGCGACCAGCAGGCCGCCACCGTGGGGCAGGTCTGCTTCGCGGAGGGCGAGGCGAAGAACACCTACGGCACCGGCAACTTCCTGCTGCTGAACACCGGCAACCGGCCGGTGCACTCCCAGCACGGGCTGCTGACCACCGTCGCCTACCAGTTCGCGGACCAGGATCCGGTCTACGCCCTGGAGGGGTCGATCGCGGTGACCGGGTCCGCGGTGCAGTGGCTCCGCGACCAGCTGCACATCATCGGGGACGCGGCGGCGAGCGAGACCCTGGCCCGCCGCGTCGAGGACTCCGCGGGCGTGTACTTCGTGCCCGCGTTCTCCGGTCTGTTCGCGCCCTACTGGCGCTCCGACGCGCGCGGCGCCATCGTCGGCCTGGCCCGCTTCCACCAGGACGCGCACATCGCGCGCGCCACCCTGGAGGCGATCTGCTACCAGAGCCGGGACGTCGTCGAGGCCATGGCCAAGGACTCCGGCGTGGACCTGGAGGTGCTGAAGGTCGACGGCGGCGTCACGGCCAACAGCCTGTGCATGCAGACCCAGGCGGACGTGCTGGGCGTGCCCGTGATCCGTCCGCAGGTCGCCGAGACCACCGCCCTGGGCGCGGCCTACGCGGCCGGTCTGGCCGTGGGCTTCTGGCGCGACACCGACGAGCTGCGGGCCAACTGGAACCAGGCCGACCGCTGGGACCCCGAGTGGGACGAGGACCGCCGCGAGTCGGGTTACGCGAACTGGAAGCGCGCGGTGGAGCGCACCTTGGACTGGGTCGAGGTCGACTGACCGCATCGCGACCGCCCGCCCGATGCCCTCGCCGACCGCCGCTGGTCACCGCCGCTCCCCCGCCGGCGGGGTCACGGGTCGGCGCGGGAGACGCGCCGGCTCGCGGTGCCGCGCAGGCGGCGCTTGAACGCGTCGATGCGCGGGAAGCGCTCGCGCTGCTCACGGGAGTAGCGGTCGAGCTCCTCCACCAGGCGGACCGAGCGCTTCTCCACGTCCAGCTCGTCGAGGATGCGGTCGATCTCCGCGAGCAGCGCCCCGTGCAGCTGCCACTGGCGCGGGTGCTCGCGCACCTTGTCCAGCAGCAGGTGCGCGACCGTCTCGCGGTGCACGGCGCTCTGCTCCAGCGCCCGGCTCAGCTCGTCCTCCGCCTCCTCGGCGTTCGCACTGACCTGAGTGGTGATCAGTACGGCGAAGCTCTCGATGGCGATGGACACGTGGCGCAGCAGCTCGTCGAGCGCGGCGGCGACGTCGGCGGGGAACAGGGGCTCGTCCCGCCGCTCCTTCGCCAGATCCGTCAGCGTGCGGGCCAGGACCCGCAGCACCACGGCGCAGATCTCCAGGGTGTCCAGGCCCGTCCGCAGCACGACCCGGGACAGCAGCCCCTCGCGCACCCGCGGATTCCACCGCAGGCTCTCCTCGGCCTGCCGCAGTGAGGCGTCGACCTCGACGATGTCGTGGTCGAGCCGGCGGGCCTCGTGCAGCCGCCCTGCGGCGCGTTCCACGGGGGTGTTCCCGGCCAGCTCGGCGCCCATGTCGCGGAAGAGCCGTCCCATGCGGCGGGACAGCGCCTCGATGGACTCCCCCGCGGACTGCACCCACACGGGTGGCGCGAACAGGAGGTTGAACAGCAGCCCCACCCCGGCGCCGATCAGCGTCTCCACGACCCGGTCCCACGCGGTGTCCGCCACACGGCTCACGCCGAGGACGAGCATCGCGCTGATCGCGACCTCGGGGACGAACTCGTCCACGCGCACGAAGCGGCCGATGACCAGCGACGTGAGGATCGTCAGGCCCAGGGTCCACCAGTTCAGCCCGACCAGGGAGCTGAAGGCGCTGGCGATGAGCACGCCGGCCACCACCGCGTTGACGCGGCGGACCCCTGTCGTCAGCGTGGCGTACAGGGTGACCTGCACGACCAGCAGCGCGGTCAGGGGTGCGGTCAGCGGCGCCGGCTCCGGGGTGAGCCACACGGCGGCCTGGTAGGCGATGACCGCCGCCGCGGTGGAGCGCAGCGTCTGGGCGACGACGGGTTCGTTGGACTTCTGGACGAATTTGATGACGGGATCAGGTACGACGGGCATCTCCCACCCCTTCCCGATCATGGAGCGCTCAGGCATCTGGCCTGAGCCGGAGACCGGCACGGGGCTGGGCGGACCGGCACGGGGCGGTGCCCGCGCCGGTCCCGGCGGCGACGTGTCCTCCTGCTGTCGCCGACAGCGTTACCCGGTCACCGCCCGCGAGAAACAGCAGGAGCGGCCGGCGGCGGCCGCAGCGCGGGTGGCTCAGCCGACCAGCTCGTGGCCGGCCTTCATCGCGTCCTTGCCCGCCTTCACCGCGTCCTTGCCCGCCTTGACGGTGTCCTTGACCGCCCCCACCTTCTTGTCCAGCTTGTTGCCGACGACGCCCTGCGCCGCCGTCTTGGCCTTCTGGCCGGTGGTCGCGGCGGTCTGCGCGGTGCCGCTCAGGGTCCCTCCGAAGTCGGCCTGGGCACAGGGGGCGGCGGCGGCAAGCAGCGCGGAACTTGCGGCGGCGGCGGTGAGAAATCGACGAACGTTCATGATCCAGGTAACGCGCGGGACGGCCAGAAGGCACGCAAACCGTGCAGAACCCACTCTTCGGGACGCAGATCCGCGGGCCCGCCGGGGTGCGCGTCACCCCTCCGGGCGGGTCCCGATGACGACGGTGGCGTACAGCTCCTCCGATACGGCCACCCGGGGGATCAGCCCGTCGCGCGCCACGATGGCGACGGCGTCCGGCACCTGCCGCTCGCTGGTCTCGAAGAGCAGCCGGCCGCCCGGGGCCAGCCACCGGCCGGCCCGCGCGGTCACCCGCCGCAGGACGTCCAGCCCGTCGGTGCCGCCGTCGAGTGCCACCCGCGCCTCGTGGACCCGGGCCTCCGTGGGGAGCAGGTCGATCTCCTCGGTCGGCACGTACGGCACGTTCGCGAGCAGGATCCCGACCCGGCCCCGCAACCCGCCGGGCAGCGGTTCGTAGAGGTCCCCCTCGTACACCCGGCCGCCGACGGCGCCGACGTTGCGGCGGGCGCAGCGCACGGCGGCGGGGTCGATGTCGGCGGCGTGCAACTCCACCGGGCCGGGGCCGTTGCCAGGACCCGGCTGCCGCGCCGCCACGAGCGCGGCGCCCAGCGCGCCCGAGCCGCAGCACAGGTCGACGACCACGGAGCCCGCCCGGAGCAGGGCCGCCGCCTGGTCGACGAGGAACTCGGTACGGCGGCGCGGCACGAAGACCCCGGGGTCGACGGCGTACCGGTGGCCGTGAAACTCCGCCCAGCCGAGGACGTGTTCGAGCGGCAGGCCGTCGGCGCGGCGTTCCACCATGGCGGCGAGTTCGGCGGGGTTCTGCGCGGTGGAGAGGAGCAACTCGGCCTCGGCCTCGGCGAACACACAGCCGGCGGCACGGAGTCTGCTGACGATGGCGGAGAGCGGGAGTACTGCGGGTGAAGTCGGCACGATGAGCCTTTCGGAACGCCTGTGGGCGCTCCCGCGGTCACCTATGCCTGACGGTGAGCCGCACGGCCGCGAGGGGGGAGCACCCGACCTGATACAGCGGTGATGGGTCCCACCTCCTCGGTTGATCACTGGTAACGACGGCAACACTGTACCCGACCGGGGCCGGGCGGCCGGGTGTCGTACGGGTGCCGGCCCGGACCGGTCTGGTGAAAAACGGCCGCCGGCGGGTAGGCGACGCTCATGACCAATTTCGTCGTCTCCCTGCCAGGCACCCTCAAAGCGCCGCTCTCCCCCGAGACCAAGGGGAAGATCCTCTCCGCGCTCCAGGGCACCGATCCCCAAGAGGTCGCGGAGGGCGAGGCCGCGGAGCTGGACGCGCTGAGTCTGGATCCGGACACCTCCACGTTCACCCTCCGTCTGGAGGTGGAGGCGGAGAACAGCGGCCAGGCCCGCGAGGAGGCCCGCGCCCTGGCCGAGGGCGCGCTGCGCGGAGCCGGTCTCGACGAGGAGTCCGCGCCCCTGGGCACCCCCGTCATCACGGCGATCGATGTGGACTGAGCGCCGGTCCCCGGACGCCCCCTGACGGAGCGCCACTGCGGGAATCCGCTGGTGGAGCCGGAATCGGCACGGCTAGCATCCGCTGATGACGACCCCGGCAGACCAGGACCTCCGCACGGCGCTCCAGCGGGCCGGCCTCGACGGGACGGCAACCCGATGGGACGCGGCGGCCTGTACGCCCGACGTCCTGGGACGCCTCGTCCGGCACGCGAACCCCCGGGTCCGGTACCTGGGGCTGACGCTGCTGATGGAGCGGCTCGCACCGGACCGGGTGCCCGACGAGGCCGGGTCGGCCGCCTTCGCCGCCCTACTGCCGCGGTCGGTCGACGGACCGCCGGAGGCGGCGCTCGCCCTCGCCGCGCTGTACGCACGGCTGGGGCCGCACCTCGACGGGCGGCCCTGGCCGTCGTGGCGTGCGGCGCGGCTGCCGGTGCGGGTGCGCATCGCCTGGCTGCGCGCCGAACTCCTCAACGACCCGGCGGTGCTCCGCACGGAGCCGCCGGGAGAGCTGCTGTACCAGGCCGTACGGGACGTGTCCCTGGCCGACGCGCACCGGCCGGGACGGCTCGTGCGCGAGTTGGCGCACAGCGGCGACCCGGTGCTGTCGGCCGCGGCGCTCCGGCTGGCCCGGGAGGGCCTGCACGCCGGGCTGCTGGCTCCGGCGCTGGTCCGTGACCAGGTGGTGCGGCTGCTCGACGCACCGGGCGCGGACGTCACCGCCGGCGCGCTCGCGGAACTCGCCGAGCCGTGGGCCGTGCTGGACCCGTTGCCGGCGGAGCGCCTGGCGCCGTTCCTCGGCCCGGCCGCGGCGGACGCCCGCCCCGAAACCGCGCGAGCCGCCCTCACCACCGCGGCCCGGCACGGCCACCGCCACCTGCTGCTGCGGGCCGTCGACGATCCCGACCTGGCACCGGACCCGCGACGGCGCGCGATGGAACTCCTCGGCGGCCTGGCCGACCGCGGCGATGTCCCCCGGCTGACGGCGAGCGCGGCGGCGGACCCGCTGCTGCTCGCCGCACCGGCGGTGACGTGTCTGCGCGGGCTGCACCGGCGCGGGCACTTCCCCACGGACGCGGACGTCCCGGCCATCGTCGGCCTGGCGCTGGCCGATCACTCGATCGCGGCCGGTGACGTCGCGACGATCCTGTTCACCAGTCGTCGGACGGTCCTGCACGTGCTGATGGACCGGGAGGCGACCGGAGCCGATCTCGACCGGCCGAGGAGACTGGACCTGCTCGTCGCCCTCGCCGAGCAGGGAGCCGGGAGCGATGAGGACCGGAGCGGTGAGAGCGGCGAGGGTCGGGACGACGGGCCGACCGTCGGCGAAGCGCTCACCCGGCTCCTCCCGTCCGCTCCCGAGCCCGGACCGGTGCTCGACACGATCCGCAGGCTGCGGTGCACCGGCGCGGAGGAGGCGGTGATCGCGCTCCTGCCGTCGGCGCCCGCGGCGGCCCTCGACACCCTGGAGGCCATCGGCGGGGACCGGACCGTGGCGGCGCTGCGACAGGGGCTCGGTCTCGGGCCCGGGCTCGCCGCGGAGCAGGGGGCGGGGAGCATCGCGCCGCACCTGCGCGGCGTCCGCGACCGCGCCCTCGAACTGCTCTGGTTGCTGACGACCGGACCGGAGCAGCGGCGCGCCCTGCTCGGCCGGCTCGACGCCGCCGACCTCCCCCGGCGCATCGCGGCCGACCTCGGCGGCCCGGACGAGCAGGAGTTGGCGCTCCTCGGCTCCCACCTGGACCCGGACGACCCGGTCGCGGCCCTGTGCACGCTCGCCGCCCACGGCGGCCCCGGCACGCTGCCGGTCCTCGCCGACCTCCTGCTGCGCGTCGTGGCCGACCTCGCGGCCGGGGAGGCGAGCGGCGCGGCCCGGGACGTGCCGAAGGGGTCGTTCGGCGGCGAGCCCGTGGTACCGGACGCGGTCCTCGACGCCCTGTCCGCTGTGGGCGCTCGCCTCCACGCACGGGGCAGGATCCGGCCGGTCTGCCTGCTCGACGCCGCGACGGCCTCGGAGGCGGGCGACGCGCTCGTCGCGAGCATGGTGCTCGACCTGCTGGACCGGCCGGGGCTGACCGACGGCGAGCGGACCCTCCTGCTCGAGGCGCTGCTGCGCGCGCCCTACCCGGGCACCCGCCGACGGGTGCACCGCCTGCTGCGCGACCGCGATCCGCGGGTGCGCGGACACACCATCGCGCTGCTCGCCCGCGACACCACCGGCGAGGACGCCCAGGCGCTCTCGGCGTCCCTGATCGCCCTGCTCTCCCCGCCGGGCGACCAGGACATCCGGACCGTACGGCAGGCCCTGCTGGCCCTGGGCCACGCGCGCGCCCGCTGGGCGGCCGGCGCGGTCGCCCGGTGCCTCGACCATCCGAACATGAACATCAAGAAGACGGCGGCCGGGGTCCTGGCCCTCGCGGGCACCCCGGCGGCGGTGCCGAAGCTGCTGTTCTGGCTCGGCCGCCACGACAATCCGGGGCTGCGCACGGCCCTGGCCGCGGCGCTGCGCGCGGTCCTCGGCGACGCGTACGCCGCGACCGTGCTCGCCGCCGCCGAACTCGAAGCGGCCGCACTCGACGCCGACTCCGGCCGCGCCCGCGAACTGCTGCTGGCGGGCCTCGACGGCGCGCTGCCGGCGCGCTCGGTCCTCGCGCTGGACCACCAGGGCTCCCCGGTCGTGCCGGCCCTGCTCTCCCTCGTGGCGGCCGGTCGCGTCCGCCTCGCGGCGGGGACGGTGGAGGAGCTGGCGACGGCGATGGCCCGGCACGGTGTCACCGCGAACCCGGCCTGCCGCCCGGCGCAGGACGGTCGAGCCGAGCGCGACATCCGGTCGCTGACGACGCGGGGCTGGGACCCCGCGATCGGTCTACGCGTCGCCGCGCTCCCGGATCCGCTCACCGCGGGGCAGTCGGCGGACTTGCGTCCGCTGCTGGCCGACTGGCTCCGGCTGGCCGCCGCGGACCGCTCCGCCCGCGGTCCCGTCCTGCGGCTGGTTCCGCGCCTGTGCCCGGAGCGGTGGACCGACGACGAACTGGCGGTCCTGTCCGGGTACACCGGGGTCGTGGTGCGGGAACTCGGCGCACCGTCCGCCGACCGCGACGGGCTGCTCGCCGTGCTCGAGGCGGTCGCACCGAAGCTGTCCGCCGTCGGTGCCGCGCATCTCGCCGAGGCGGTGCGCGCGCTGCCGCCCGCCCCCTCGGGCGAGCGCTCCGTCCTGACACTGCTGCGGCGGTGCGGTGCGGTGCTGGTGCGCGCCGACCTCGACCGGGCGCTGGCCGCGGCGCGGCGGGGCGCCGACCCCTGGCGGGCCGCGTCCGCCGTCCTGCGGGAGGCGTTCACCGCCCGTCCCGACGGCGCGCCCTCCGCCACGCCCGAAAGCGCGGCATGGCGGACCGCACTGGACGCCGCCCTGCGCACCTCGGACGGCGCCGCGCTGCACGCGCTCCGCGGCCGGGACGACGCGGGCGTGGGCTCCCGGCAGCGGCTGGCCGCGCTCATCGACGCGTACGCCTGCGCCGGTCCCGAGGCGCGCGAGGTGCTCGTGGACTGGATGACGGAACTCCAGCCGCTCGACGCACCGGCCTGGACCCTGGCCGAGACCGTCCGCGAGCCCCTCCCCGCACCTCGCGCCGTCCGCCCCGACGACCTGGACCAGCCCCGTTCCGCCGCCCTGCGCGCACGCCTGCTGACCTTGCTGGAGTCCCCCGATCCCGACCGCCGGGACGCCGCCGCACGGGCGCTCCTCACCTGGCCGGAGCCCGCGACCCGGCTGCTCGTGCTCCGGGCGTTCCTCCGCGGCCGCGTCACCGTGCCGGTGGGTCACGAGCAGGCCCGCCTGGCGGCCGGCATCGGCCCGGCCGAATTGCGCGGCCCGGAGATCCTGCCCGAGCGGGCGGCGCTCGTGGCGGAGCGGCTCGACGGCCGGGAGCTGGTGCCGCTGATCCCGCTGCTGCTGGAATGGTGGGAGCACGGCCCCCCGGCGTCCGGCCCGACCGTGCGGAACCTGCTCCACCGGGTGCCCGCCGACGCGCTGGCGGAACAGCTGGCCGACCGCCTGGCCACGGGCGCCTGGGGATTCCTCGACCTGCTCACCGGCCGTCCGCTGCTGCGCACCCCCGCGCTGGAGCGGACCTGCGAGCGGCTGCGCGCCGAGGGGCACGGTGAACTCGCCGACGGGCTCCGCCTCGTCCAGGGCCCGCTGCGCGGCCCGGACGCCGGAGCGCGGGACGCCGCCGCCCTGGCGGCGCTCCGCGCCCGCCCGCAGGACGCGCCGGGAGGAGCCGTGGCCGAGCCGTCACGGGCGGAGCTGATGGCGCTGGCCCGCACCGGCACTCCCCAGCAGATCCGCCACGCGCTCTCCCGGCTGGCCGGGGCCCGGTCCGGCCGGGATCGGACGGATCCGACCCAGCCGTCGGAGTCCTCGGACTCGACGGAGCTGGAGGAGCTGGCGGAGCTGATCGTCGGGCTGCTGCGCCATCCCCGGCCGGGGGTCCGGCTGCGCGCCCACCGGACCTCACGGTCCCTGTTCGACCGGCGGACGTACCTGCTGCACACCGCGGTCCTGCTGGCCGACCCCGAACCGCATGTCGTGCGCACGGCCGTCCTGGCCCTGAGCCACGCGCGCTGGGAGCCCGCGCTGCCCGCCATCACCGCGCTGCTGGAGCACGCCCATCCCGTCGTCCGGAAGTCCGCCGCCGAGGGGCTGGTCGGTATGGGCGAGGCGGCGGTGCCCGCTCTCCGGTACGCGGCCGACCACGCCCGGCCGGACCGGCGGGCCCGCTACGCCGACGTGCTGGAGCGGATCCGTGAGCGGACCCGGGCGGCCGGCGGACAGCGGATCGCCTGGTCGTGAACGTTTGCCGTACCGCATGATCCGGGATCTGGACCGCCGACCCGTCCACCGCCCTCCTCCGGTAAATTGGTCTACACCACGACGTGTATGCCTCAGAACGGTGGAATCAGCATGGAAGTAGTGATCGTTCCGGACGCCGAAGCGGGGGGCGAGCTCATCGCCTCCGCCATCGCCGGCCTGCTCGCCCGCAAGCCCGACGCCCTGCTCGGCGTAGCCACCGGATCGACGCCGCTGCCGATCTACCAAGCGCTGGCCGCCCGGGTCGCCGCTTCCACGCTCGACGCCTCGCGGGCGCGCATCTGCCAGCTCGACGAGTACGTCGGCCTGCCCAAGGGGCACCCCGAGTCCTACCGCTCGGTCGTGCTGCGCGAGGTCGTCGAACCGCTCGGCCTGACCGAGGCGTCCTTCATCGGCCCGGACGGCACCGCTGAGGACGTCGCCGCCGCCAGCGCCGAGTACGACCGCGCGCTGGCCGCCGCGGGCGGCGTCGACCTGCAGCTGCTCGGCATCGGCACGGACGGGCACATCGGGTTCAACGAGCCCTGCTCCTCGCTCGCCTCCCGCACCCGCATCAAGACGCTCACCGAGCAGACCCGCGTGGACAACGCCCGGTTCTTCGACTCGCTGGACGAGGTGCCGCACCACGTCATCACCCAGGGCATCGGCACCATCCTCGAGGCGCGCCACCTGGTGCTGCTGGCGACCGGCGAGGCCAAGGCCGAGGCCGTGGCGCTCTCCGTGGAGGGCCCGCTGTCCGCGATGGTGCCGGCCTCGGCGCTGCAGCTGCACCCGCACGCCACCGTCGTCATCGACGAGGCGGCCGCGTCCGGCCTCAAGCTCGCGGACTACTTCCGCGCCACGTACGCGGCGAAGCCCACCTGGCAGTTCCTCTAGCCACGAAGTCGCGCCGTCGGGCCGGTCGCCACGGGCCACAACCGCTCCCGCGGCTGTGGCCCGTCGGCGTCGCTCAGGACTTCGGCTGGGTGAAGCGGATGCTGTTGCCGAAGGGGTCGCGCAGACCGCAGTCGATGCCGTACGGCCGCTCGGTGGGCTCCTCGGTGAACTCCACGCCCCGGCTCAGCAGCGTCTCGTACGTCTTGCGGGCGTCGTCCGTGCTGAAGATGAGGTGGCCGCCCATCACCCCCTTGGTCACCAGCTCGCGGACCTGCTGGGCCGTCTCCTCGGACATGGCCGGGGCGCCCGGCCGCTCCAGCAGGATCTGCCGCTCCGGGTGGCCGGGGACGGCGACGGTCAGCCAGCGCATGAAGCCCATGTCGATGTCGGCGGCGACCTCCAGGCCGAGCTTGCCGACGTAGAAGTCGAGGGCCTGGTCCTGGTCGAGGACGTAGATCTGTGAGTGCGTGATCGCTGTGAACATGGGCATCACGCTACCGAGCGGGCCGGACGAAAACTTATCCAAAACTGCTCAGTCGCGGCAGGCCACGAGCAGCGCCCAGCAGCAGGGTGCCCGGCGTCAGGCGCTCGGCCGGGTCCACGCCTTCGTGAAGCACGTCGGCACGTCCGCCGCGGGCGCGGCCTCCTTGCGGTACGTCCTCGGGGAGCGGCCGACGATGTCCCGGAAGGTACGGCTGAAGGTCCCCGGGCTGCCGAAGCCGACCTGGAAGCAGATGTCCGTCACGCTGAGACCGGTCTCCCGCAGCAGGGACATCGCACGCTCCACGCGGCGGCGCTGCAGGTAGCGGTGCGGCGTCTCGCCGAACGTGGCCCGGAAGGTGCGCGCGAAGTGGGCCTGCGACACGTGGGCGATCCGGGCCAGGGCCGGGACGTCCAGCGGCTGCGCGTACGCCCGGTCCATCGCGTCCCGGGCCCGCAGCATGCGGCGGTTGGTGTCTTCTGCGGCGCTGCTCACGCTCCGAGTATCGCTGTCGGTGCCCCGCTGTAGCATCCGATCCGTCCGCCCTTCCCTGCCCGACCCATCCCCGCCCGCCCCAGCACCCCCGAGGACAGCCCGTGAGCGCAGCGCCCGCCGAACCCGTCACCCGTTGTGCCTGGGCGGAGGGCGGCTCCCAGCTCATGGCCGACTACCACGACACCGAGTGGGGCGTCCCGTCCCACGACGACGCCTACCTGTTCGAGCTGCTGCTCCTGGAAGGCGCCCAGGCCGGGTTGTCGTGGTCCACGGTGCTGAACAAGCGGGAGAACTACCGCAAGGCCCTCGACGGCTTCGACTACCGGAAGATCGTCCGGTACGAGCAGGCCAAGCTGGACGAGCTGATGACCGACGCCGGGATCGTCCGCAACCGCCTCAAGGTCGCCTCCACGGTGAAGAACGCCCGCGCCTTCCTCGCGACGCGCGAGGAGTTCGGCACCTTCGACACCTACCTGTGGCAGTGGGTCGACGGGACGCCGGTGGTCAACCGCCCCCGGCCGACGGATCCGCTGCCCGCCCGCACCGATCTCTCCGACCGGCTGAGCAAGGACCTCAAGCGGCGGGGCTTCACCTTCGTCGGCACCACCATCACCTACGCCTACCTCCAGGCGGTCGGCGTCGTGGATGACCACGCCACGACGTGCACGGCCCGGGCGGGCATCCAGCTCTAGCCCCGGCCCCGGTCCTGGCCCTCGGCGTCACCGTCGCCGTCGGCGTCGAGCGGGCAGACCGTGGGCCTGCCGTTGTCGTCACCGTGGTAGAGGGGCTGCTCGTCCGGGTCGGCGCCGGTCCCGTTCGGGATGCCGATGTTGTCGCCGCAGTGGCACACGATGGTGATCATCGCTACTCCTCAGAGTGCTGGGAAAGGCTCCGCGGAGGCCGGGAAAGGCCCCCGACCACTCCAACCCAGTTCTCCGCGCCGGTCCTGTTTTGCTGCTCCGGCCGGGTTCGCCCGGAGACCGCGGGCACAAGTGTGCGAAGTGCCTGACCGGAGGCGGATCGCCCTGGCACAATGACCGCACGGGGCAGTCGATCTTCGAGTGGGAGCGCTCCATGACGCGCTTGCAGGCGCGACGAATACACCGCCATGACGGCCTCGCCGTCCTGGCGGTCGTCGGTGAGCTGGACCTGGACAGCGAGCAGGTGCTGGCCGACGCGATCGCTTCGGTGCTGGACACCGGCCGGTCACAGCTGATCCTGGACTGCGGTGATCTCAGTTTCTGCGATTCCCGCGGGCTGGGGCTGCTGCTCGCCCTCCGGCAGACCCTGGACGAGCGCGGCGGCTCCCTGGTCCTGGCCGCGCCCAGCCCTCAGCTGCTGCGCACCCTGGAACTGACCGGCGCCGACCAGATCATCACGCTGGCCGGCGACGTCGAGGAGGCGGCCGGCCTGCTGCCGCCCCCCGACGCCACCGGTGTCACAGGAAGCGCCGGATCGGGATGACCGCCACTTCCCCGAGCCGCTGCATGGAGGAACGCCGGTTCCACGAGCCGGACTCGATCAGCTCGCTGACCGCCAGGTCCTCCTCGAAGTGCTCGTCGAGGGCCGCGGTGAAGGTCTCGTCGAGGACGGCCAGCATGACCTCCTCGTCGTGGTCCAGCGAGCGGCGGTTGAAGTTCGTGGACCCGATGAGCGAGGCGACGTGGTCGATGGTGATCACCTTGGCGTGCATCATCGTCGGCTGGTACTGCCAGATCTTCACCCCGGCCGCGACCAGTTCCTCGTAGAAGTTCTGGCCGGCCAGCTGGCACACCCGCTTGTCGGTGTGGGGTCCCGGCAGCAGGATCTCCACCTCCACCCCGCGCCGGGCCGCGTCGCACAGCAGCTGGATGAAGAAGGCGTCGGGTGCGAAGTACGCGGTGGCCAGGCGCAGCCGTTCCTGGGCCGACTCGATGACCACGCGGATCAGCGTCTGCATGTCCTGCCAGCCGAAACTGGCGGAGCCGCGCACCACCTGGACGATCGCGTCGCCCTGCGGGGCGTGCTCGACGAAGCGGTCGCGGTCGTCGAAGAGGTCGGCGTGGCACTCGGCCCAGTTCTGGGCGAACGCCGCCGCGATGCCGTCCACCGCCGGACCGCGCACCTGCACGTGGGTGTCGCGCCACTCCTTCTCGTTCGCGGCGTTGCCGCACCACTCCTCGGCGATGCCCACCCCGCCGGTGTACCCGGTCGTCTCGTCGACGACCAGCACCTTGCGGTGGCAGCGGTGGTTCTGCTTCAGCGGTGAGAGCCACAGCGGCTTGCGGAACCAGGCGACCTGCACCCCGGCCTGCTCCATCTCGTCCAGCAGCTCCTGCTCGATGAGCCGGCTGCCGAACCCGTCCAGCAGCAGCCGGACCCGCACTCCCGCGCGGGCCCGGTCGGCGAGCGCGGCGGCGAACTCCCGGGCGATCTCCCCGCGCCAGTAGACGAACGTCATCATGTCGACCGTGTGGCGCGCCGACCGGATGCTCCCCAGCATCGCCGAGAAGATCTCGTCGCCGTTGCGCAACGGCACCAGGGCGTTGTTCTCCGTCGCCGCGATGCCGATGAGCCGCTCCAGCCGGCGCCGTATCCGCTGCTTGCGCTCGGCGTACGACAGCTCGCCGGGCGTGGGCGGCGCACCCGCCCCGGGCAGTGTCTGCTCGTGGTCCTCGACGGTCGTCATCCAAGATCTCCTGCGTAGTGAGCTGCTGAGGTGACTGCTGCCCCGCCGCACGGCACCGATGCCCGGGTTTCGGAGCGAAGTGAACCGTTTGGACTGGGCCAACGTACACACCCGCCGGTGCGGGCGCAGATGTGGCCGTGCCGCGGAGTGGCCGCGGGTCGCGCGGCGGGGACGGGCGGCGCGGTGCCCGCGCGTTGGCGGGTGGGGGTGCGGGGGTTACGGTCCTGCCATGTCTCCCTCACCCGAAGCCGTGCCGTCGCCCGCCGCGCCCTCCGCTGCCGCCGCCCCGTCGCCGTCGCCCTCCCCCGTGACCGCGGACGATCTCGACCGGTCCGTCCAGCTCTCCGTCGCGCTGCTGCGCAGGGCGCCGGCGACGGCCTGGGACGGCAGGGCGGGTTCGCTGGAGTGGGACTGCTGGGAGACCGTCGAGCACCTCAGCGACGACCTGTTCGCCTACGCGGCGCAGCTGGGGCCCAGGACGCCGCCGCTGGAGAGCGAGGTGCCGTTCGTCTGGGAGAGCCGGCGCCCCGGCGGCCCGAAGAACGCCGTCCACGCCGACCGGACCGCGGGGGCCGCCGGGCTGCTGCAGGTGCTGGAGGCGTGCGGCGCGCTGCTGGTCGCGATGGTGCGCACGTCGCCGGCGCACACCCGGGCCCACCACGGGTTCGGAGTCTCGGACCCCGAGGGCTTCGCCGCGATGGGGATCGTGGAGACCCTGGTGCACACCCACGACCTGGCCGCGGGACTCGGGCTCGACTGGACGCCGCCTGCCGACATCTGCGCGCGGGTGCTCGCCCGGCTGTTCCCCGAGGCGCCGGACACCACCGAGCCGTGGCCCACGCTGCTGTGGGCCACCGGCCGCGCGGAGCTGCCCGGCCGGCCCCGCCTCACCACCTGGCGCTGGTACGGCGCACCCCGCCCGTAGGGCGTGCCGCCACGGCCGCGCAAAGGTCAGCGGAAGTCGTCCGCGTGGTCGTGCGCCCAGGAGCGGAAGGTCCGCGCCGGGCGCCCCAGCAGGCGCTCCACGGTGTCCGTCACCCGCTCGGGCGTGTCCACGAACGACCGCCACGCCGCCAGCCTGGCCTCGACGAACGCCGGGTTGCCCCAAGCCGCCGTCAGCTGCGCACGGGCCGTCTCCGGCGGCAGGTCCTCCCAGCGCACCTCGCGCCCGACCGCCTCGCCGATGATCCGCACCTGTTCGGCGTGGGTGATCGACTCCGGACCTGTCAGCACGTACCGGGCACCCTCGTGCCCGTCCGAGGTGAGCACGAGGGACGCCACGTCGGCGATGTCGCGCTCGTGGATCAGCGAGCGCGACGCCCGGCCGTAGGGCCAGCGCACGACCCCCTGCCGGATCTGGTCGGCCCAGCCGAGGGTGTTCGTGGCGAAGTCGATGGCCCGCAGGAACGTCCAGGCCCGCCCGGACGCCCGGATCTGCCGTTCGATCTCCTGGTGGAACGACGTCGCCCGCTCGCCGTCCGCGAGGTCGGCGACATCGGTCGACAAATACACCATGTGGCGGGCGTGTTCGGCGATCGCCTCGACCGCGCGCGGATCGGCCGGGATCCCCGGCCACATCAGGTAGACGCGCTCCACCCCGCGCAGTGCGGCCTTGAGCGACTGCGGCGACGTCAGGTCCCCGCGCACGACCTCCACACCCCCGGGCAGCGCGGCCCGGTCCGGATCGCGGACGAGGGCGCGGACGTCGAACCCGGTGCCCGCCAGTGCGGAAACGAGGTGTCTGCCGATGGTGCCGGTCGCGCCGGTGACAAGAATCGTGGTCATGACGGGGCCAACCCCGGTCGCGGCCGGACTATGCCGTCCGGCCGCGACCGGTTCGGTCGCGTCAGGCCTGGAACTCGGTGAGGTCGATGCTGTGGACGCGCAGGCGCCGGCCGCTGGCCGGGTCCACGGTCTCGCGGTCCAGGACCATGCCGAGCTTGCGCATGACGTTCTCGGAGGCGTCGTTGCCGACCTGCGCGATGCTGATGACGCGGTCCAGGCCGCGGTCCTGCAGGGCGAACTCCAAGGTGGCGTGGGCGGCCTCGGACGCGTAGCCCTGGCCCCAGAACTGCTGCCCGAGCCGCCAGCCGATCTCCACGGCCGGCAGCACCTCCGGCAGGAACCCGGGCACGGACAGCCCCGTGAACCCGGCCAGCTCGCCGGAGGCGAGCAGCTCGACGGCGAAGATCCCGAAGCCTTCGTCGTCCCACTCCTCCTCCCAGCGCTCGATGGACTCCGCGGTGCTCTCCAGATCGCGGACCGAGCCGTCCCTGATCCAGCGCATCACCTGCGGGTCGGCGTTGATCTCCGCCATGGCCGGGAGGTCGTCGTCGTGCCAGCGGCGGAGGAGGAGGCGGGGGGTGCGGATTTCGGTCATACCCGCATCCTGTCGAACGACGCCCCCGAACGGTAATCGGCTCCGGGCCCCGGCCGGACGAACAACCCGTTGGCCGCCCGGCGCACGGCGCCGCTATCCTGCCCACTCCCGACCAGCGGGATCACCGGACCCGCCGCCCGACAGAAGGCATCCACCATGACCGGCCGACCGACGACGACCCTCTGGCGCCCGACCGGTCCCCGCGAGCTGGAGCTGGTGCGGGAGCTGGAGTGGCGGGCCTGGCCGCCGCGGCTGCCGGAGCAGCCGATCTTCTACCCGGTCCTCAACGAGGAGTACGCGGTCAAGATCGCCCGGGACTGGAACGTCCCGCACGACGGCGCGGGCTTCGTCACCCGCTTCGAGGTCGACTCGGCGTTCGTCGCCCGGTACCCCGTCCAGCAGGCCGGGGGCCGCACGATCCTGGAGCTGTGGGTCCCGGCCGAGGAGCTGGACGAGTTCAACGCCCACATCGTCGGCACCATCGCCGTGGTGCACGAGTTCCGCTGAGGCTCACACCGGCGGTACGAGGGTGAAGTAGCGGTCGAGGACGGCCTGGTCGCCCTTGGCCTCGAGGTGGTCGGCGGGGATGCGGTTCCAGAGGTACAGCATCAGGTCCGAGGCGGTGCCGGCCAGTTCGACGTCGCAGGGGCCCGCTTCCGCGGTGAGCCGCACGTCGTCGCCCGTGACGGACACCGTCCAGGCGCCCTCGACGTCGGTCGCGCGGAAGCCGAACCGCTCGCCGGCGCCGGGGGGAGCCTGCTTCCAGGCCCGCCGGGCCGGTGCCATGACCTCGAAGGTCTGGCTGACGGCGTCGCGCGCCAGCTCGGCCGCCACCGGCTGCGCGGCGCCGGTCACGCCCTCGGCGTCCCAGCGGTGCAGGGCCGCCTCGATCGTCTGCATCCGCACCCAGAAGGCGACGGTCCGCTCCTGCGACCAGGTCCACACCGTCCGATCGCCGGCGACGCTCCCGAACAGGGCGGCCAGCGCGCGGGCCCCGTCCGCGAACCAGTCGACGAGACCGGGCGGGACGGGACCGCGGCTCGGTGCCGACTCGGGGGTCGGCCAGCCGGTGCGGTCGTCGGGCAGCGCGAACAGGGTGACGTCCGTGACGTCGGGCGGCGCCATCAGCCCGTTCTCGACGATGGCGGCCACGAACCGGTGCACGCCGCCGAGGTGCAGCACCAGATCGGACACCGTCCAGTCCGGGCAGGACGGGACCGGAAGCGCGTCACCGGCACCGGCCGCCCGACGGATCGCGGCCTCGAACGCCTCGATCTCGCGTTGGAAATGGGGCACGTAGTCCATGGCTCCCACTCTGCCATCACCGCATCGGAACCGACACGGGCCCCACGCGCCGCGCGGCGGTGGTCAGTTCGCCGCGTCCAGCCGTGCGCGCTGGTCCGCCGTCAGCTCCAGGTCGACCGCGGCCAGGCTCTCGTCCAGCTGCGCCACCGAGGAGGCGCCGACCAGCGGAATGACCGGGATGTCCGAACCGATCAGCCAGGACAGCACGACCTGGTTGGCGGTCGCGCCGGTCTCCTGGGCCACCTCGCGCAGCGCGGCGAGCCGGACGGGCGTGCCCGCGTGGTCGAAGTCGGAGGTCAGCGGCTTGTCCGCGCGGCCGTAGGCGCCGCCGAGCAGCGGCGAGTAGGCCACCAGCGCGAGTGCGGGGTTGGCGCGCAGGTAGCTGAGGTGGTCGCCGCTGAGCACGCCCTCCTGGCCGTCCGGGGAGCGCAGGCTCGGGAAGTCGGTGCGCCGCCGCAGGTAGCTGTGGTGGTACTGCAGGACGTCGTACCCCGGCAGGCCCGCCGCCGCGGCCAGGCCGCGGGCCTGCTCCAGCCGCCACGCCCAGTGGTTGCTCGCGCCGAGCAGGCCGACCGTGCCCTCGGTGACGAGTTCGGCGAAGCTCTCGACGATCTCCTGGGCAGATGAGTTCGTGATCTGGGTGTGCGCGTACAGCAGGTCCAGCTTCTCCACGCCGAGCAGCTCCCGGCTGCGCTCCGACGACTCCCGGATCGACTTGGCGGACAGTCCCTCGACCTCGCGGGCCAGGGTGGAGCTGGGCGCGAGGGGCCGGCCCCCGAGTTTGGTGGCGATGGTCAGCTCGTCGCCGGCGCCGCGGCTGCGGCGCCAGCGGCCGAGCAGCGCCTCGCTCTCGCCGCCCTGGGTGCCGTTGACCCAGTAGGCGTAGTTGTTGGCCGTGTCGATGAAGGTGCCGCCGGCTTCGACGTACCGGTCCAGGATCGCGAACGACGTCGCCTCGTCGGTGGCCGTGCCGAACAGCATGGCGCCCAGACTCAGCACACTGACCTCGCGGCGGGTGGCCGGGTCCGTGCCGATCGTGCGGTAGAGCATGTGCTTTCCCCTCGTTGAGCCCCTTCGTGGCGGGCTGTGGGCAGGAGTCTGCATGCTGGAGCGCGCTCCAAGTCAACCCCCGCCGACCGGTGCGGCGGGGGCCGACTTGCGCGACAGCGCCCCCTGCGGGCCGGGCGGCTCTACTCTGATCGTGGGCCGGACACGCAGCCGGCGGGGAGCTTGCGGCGCCCGGCCGGTACGGGTTCCGGAGGGGGTGCGACAGGGTGGAGCAACTCGGTCCCGGGGATCCGCGGCAGGTGGCGCAGTACCGGATCGTCGCGCGGCTCGGTGCGGGCGGCATGGGGCAGGTCTATCTGGCGCGTTCGCCGGGCGGCCGGTCGGTCGCGGTGAAGGTGGTCCGGGCCGATCTGGCCCAGGATCCGCAGTTCCGCGTCCGGTTCGCCCGCGAGGTCGAGTCCGCGAAACGGGTCAGCGGGGTCTTCACGGCCCCGGTGATCGACGCCGACCCGAACGCCGACCCCCCGTGGCTGGCCACGGGTTACGTGGCGGGGCCGTCGCTGACCAGCGCCGTGACGGAGTTCGGGCCGCTGCCCGAGGACGCGGTGCGCATGCTCGTCGCCGGGCTCGCCGAGGCGCTGGTCGCCATCCACCGCGCGGGACTGGTCCACCGCGACCTCAAGCCGTCCAACGTGCTGCTCGCCCTGGACGGGCCCAAGGTCATCGACTTCGGGATCGCCAAGGCGCTGGAGTCCGCCGGGCTGACGATGACCGGGCTGGCGATCGGCTCGCCCGGGTTCATGGCGCCCGAGCAGGTCACCGGCGGCGAGATCACCTTCGCCACCGACATCTTCGCGCTGGGCGCGGTGCTGGTCTTCGCGGCGACCGGACGGTCCCCCTTCGGTACCGGCGCCACCCCGGCGCTGCTGTACCGGGTGGTCAACGACGAGGTCGGCGTCGACGACCTGCCGGCGGGCCTGCGCCCGCTGGCGCGCGGCTGCCTGGCCAAGGACCCGGCGCGGCGGCCCACCGCGGCGCAGGTCCTGGACGGGCTGGACTCCCTCGACCCGCCGCCGACCGCGACGTTCGACTCGGGCGGGCGCTGGCTTCCGGTGCCGCTGACCCGGGCGATCATGCGGCAGGCCGGGATCCTCGAAGAGGATCCCACCGTCCTCGACCCGTCCCCGGCCGCCCCGTCCGCCGCACCGGCCCCGTCCGGCTACGGCTATCCCGGTCCGCCGGAGGGCACCGCTCCGCCCGCCGGGTTCGGGCCGCCGCCGTTCGTCCCGTCCGCCGGCAGCACCGCCGGCAGGGGATCCGGGGGCCACAGCGCGTACACCACGGTCCCGCAGGCACCGCGCCCGCCCGGATCACCGGAGCCGCCGAAGCGCCGCCGGGGGCGGATCCTCGCGGCGGCCGTCGCGATGCTGCTGCTCGGGGGCGGCGGCGCGATCGCGCTGAACCTGCTGGGGAACAAGGACCAGCCCGGCGGCAGCTCGGGCTCGTCCTCGGGCTCGTCCAGCACCGCCTCCCCCACCCCGTCCGGCACGGCCGCCACGCTGGCCTGCGGCGGCATCAAGGACCCCTTCACCTCGACCACCACGGCCGCGGGCTGGGTCCCGCACCACAACGCGGACGAACCGATGGTCATCTCCGGCGGGCAGCTCGCCGTCACCGCCTCCGACGGCGCGGACCTGCGGGCCGACATCCCCTCGGTCGGGGCCCGGGCGCCGGTCTACTACCGCCCGGTGAGCGGGAACTTCACCGCCACGACGCAGGTGAGCGCGCTGCCGCGCTACACCTACCAGGGCGCCGGGCTCTTCCTCGGAGCCGCCGGCTACGGGTACATCCGGCTGGAGCGCGGCTACGGCGACACCGGCGGCATCACGTTCGAGTACTACCGGGACGACGGCAAGTACATCGCCATCGACTACGCCTTCACCACCGCGGAGTCCAAGGGCCGCAAGCTCATCAGGACGGACGCGCGCAGCGTCCAGCTGCAGCTGCGGCGCGTCGGCGACACCGTGACCGCGTCCTGGCGGGAGAACGCGGCCGCCGCCTGGCAGGAGCTGGGGCAGGCCCCGACGCCGGGGGCGTCAGGGACCAAGGGGAAGCCGGAGCTGCGGATCGGCCTGTCCGTGGTGAACCGCTCCCAGTCGCCGCAGGGCGACCCGCAGAAGCGGCCCTTCACCGCGACGTTCGACTACGCCGACATCAGCTGCGACTGAGCCCGCCCGGACCCGGCCCGCGGGCCCGCCGTCACCGCGGCCGCCGTCACCGCTGTCACCGCGGCCGCCGGTGCGGGGCGCGGGCGCAGGCGGCCTCGACCGTCGCGACCGGCCGCAGGTTCCTCGTGAGGTCGGCCAGCCGCAGGACCCGCAGGTGCCAGGGGTGGGTGCAGACCAGGCCCATCCAGCCGTCGTGCTCCAGGAGCCGGCGGCGGGTGCGGACCAGCAGGGTCAGCGCGGCACAGTCGAAGAACTGGGCGGGCCGCAGGTCCACGACCACCAGGGAGCCCGGCGACTGCGTGGCGGCGGACAACCCCGCGTCGACCTCGTCGATGGTCGACAGGTCGATCTCCCCGCCCAGCTCCACCACGGTGAACTCGCCCCGCGCGTAACTGTGCACGAGCCGGGGCCGCCGCGCTGCGGCCTCCAGCGGTGCGGCCTCCAGGCGAAGGCCTGCGTGGCCCGTGTGCATAGCCGGGATGTGATCATCCATGCGCGGCCCCCTGTCCAACAGCTCCTGAGTGGTCCTCGGAAGCGCTCAGCCATACGGACTACCACCGGGGTCCCGGGCGACATCCTGAACTGTAGGGACAGGGAGGAATGCAGAAACGTACAGGCACGAGGTCATTCAGCCCTGCGGGTGAATAAGACCGAGCACGTTGCCGGTCGTCATATTTTTGTACAGGTGCGGCCCGTGCCGCGGCTGCCCCGATCCACGGGGCCGGGACAGCCGCCGGGCACCCTCACAGACTGACGCGCACCGCCAGCGGCCCGGCGTCCTCCCGCCGCTCCACGGCGCCGATCCGGCCCGCCGCCCGCACGTCGGCGTCGACCAGGGCGTAGCGGGCGAGCGCCTCGCGCGGCCCGGAGACCACGGCCGTCGTCACCTCGGCCCGCATGGACACCTTCGCCTCCGACTTGGCCTTGCGGACCGCGGAGATCACGTCCGCCGCGGTGGCCAGCAGCGTCCCGTCCCCGTCGGCGGCCCGGGCGCGGATCTCCTTCGCCACGGGCCAGCCCGCCCGGTGCACCGAGCCCTCGGCGTGCCAGGACCACACCTCCTCGGTGACGAACGGCAGCAGCGGGGCGAACAGCCGCAGCAGCGTGTCGAGGGCGGTGTCCAGGGCCGCGCGGGCGGAGTGCGTCGCGGCGACGTCCTGCTCCCCTCCGGCGCTGCCCTCGGCACCGTAGGCCCGGTCCTTGACCAGCTCGACGTAGTCGTCGCAGAACCGCCAGAAGAAGTGCTCGGTGCGCTCCAGCGCCCGCGCGTAGTCGAAGTCCTCGAACGCGGCCGTGACCTCCTCGACGGCCGCCGCGAGCTCGGCAAGCATCGCGCGGTCCAGCGGTTCGGTGACCGGCGTGCCGGCCGGGACCGCGCCGAAACCCCGGACGAACTTGCTCGCGTTGAGGATCTTCACCGCGAGCCGGCGGCCGATCTTCATCTGGCCGGTGTCGAACGCCGTGTCGGTACCGGGGCGGCCGCTGGCGGCCCAGTAGCGCACGGCGTCGGAGCCGTGCTGCGCCAGGAGGTCGGCCGGGGTGACCACGTTGCCCTTGGACTTCGACATCTTCTTGCGGTCCGGGTCGAGGATCCACCCGGAGATCGTGGCGTGCTTCCAGGGCAGGACGTCGTGCTCGGCGTGCGCGCGGACCACCGTGGAGAAGAGCCAGGTGCGGATGATCTCGTGGGCCTGCGGCCGCAGGTCCATGGGGAAGACCCGGGCGAACAGGTCCGGGTCCTTCAACCACCGGCCGGCGATCTGCGGGGTGAGCGACGAGGTGGCCCAGGTGTCCATGATGTCGGGGTCGCCGATGAACCCGCCGGGCTCCCCGCGCTGCGCCTCGGTGTATCCCGCGGGCGCCTCGGCGCTGGGGTCCACCGGCAGCGCCGCCGCGTCCGGGGCGATCGGCCGGTCGTACTCCGGGTTGCCCTCCTGGTCCAGCGGATACCAGACCGGGATCGGCACGCCGAAGAACCGCTGCCGGCTGACGAGCCAGTCGCCGTTGAGCCCGCTCACCCAGTTCTCGTAGCGCACCCGCATGTGCTCGGGGTGCCACCGCAGTTCGGCGCCGCGCCGCAGCAGCTCCTCGCGCAGCGGGACGTCACGGCCGCCGTTGCGCAGGTACCACTGGCGGGTGGTGACGATCTCCAGGGGCTTGTCGCCCTTCTCGAAGAACTTCACCGCGTGGGTGACCGGCCGCGGCGCGCCCTCCGTCTCGCCGCTCGCGCGCAGCATCTCCACCACCCGCTCGCGGGCGGTGTGCGCGGTGGCTCCGGCCAGCCGGCCGTAGGCGGCCCGCGCCTGCTCCGCGACGACGCCCTCGGGCGGATCCGCGGTGAAGCGGCCGTCCCAGCCGATCACCGGGCGGGTGCCGAGCCGCAGTTCGCGCCACCAGGTCACGTCCGTGGTGTCGCCGAAGGTGCACACCATCGCGATCCCGGAGCCCTTCTCCGGGTCGGCCAGCCGGTGCGCCAGCACGGGCACGGCGACGTCGAACAGCGGGGTGCGCACGCTCGTGCCGAACAGCTCCTGGTAGCGGGCGTCGTCGGGGTGGGCGACGAGCGCGACGCAGGCGGGCAGCAGCTCGGGACGGGTGGTGTCGATCAGGACGCGGCGGCCGTCGGCGCCGTGGAAGGCCAGCCGGTGGAAGGCGGCGGGCCGTTCCCGGTCCTCCAGCTCGGCCTGGGCGACGGCCGTGCGGAAGGTGACGTCCCACAGCGTCGGGGCCTCGGCCATGTACGCCTCTCCGCGGGCCAGGCTGTTGAGGAACGCGGACTGCGAGGTGGCACGGGCCTCGTCGTTGATCGTCTGGTACGTCCGCGTCCAGTCCACCGACAGCCCGAGCCGGCGCCACAGGTCCTCGAACGCCTTCTCGTCCTCGACGGTCAGCCGCTCGCACAGCTCGATGAAGTTGCGCCGCGAGACGGGGATCTGCTGCTTTCCCGGCGTCCGCGGCGGGGTGAAGTCCGGGTCGTAGGGCAGCGCCGGGTCGCACCGGACGCCGAAGTAGTTCTGGACGCGCCGCTCGGTCGGCAGGCCGTTGTCGTCCCACCCCATGGGATAGAACACTTCCTTGCCGCACATGCGCTGATAACGCGCGATCGCGTCGGTGTGCGTGTACGAGAAGACATGGCCGACGTGCAGCGAACCGCTGACGGTGGGCGGCGGGGTGTCGATGGAGAACACCTGCTCACGCGTCTTGGAACGGTCGAATACGTAGACGCCCGACGTCTCCCACCGGTGGGACCACTTCTCTTCCAGCCCGTCGAGCACAGGCCTGTCGGGAACGCCACTGGGGCGGTGGGTGAACGTCATTTCGACATGCTAAAGGAAGGGCGTTGTACGCGATCACTCGAAGGGAGGCAAATACATATGAGCCATAACCCGAATGCCGCCGCCGCGTTGGGACGGGTGCGGACGTTCGGTCCGTGCGTCATTCCGGAAGGCAGGAAACCCATGCAACAGGTCGCCAGGAAGGGACTGCTCACCGTCATCGCCGCCGGCGGGGCACTGGCCGGTGCGGGTCATGCGTACGCCGACGCGGGCGCGGGCGGTGACACGGTGGGATCCCCCGGTGTGCTGTCGGGCAACTCGGTGCAGCTTCCGGTGCACGTTCCGGTCAACCTGTGCGGGAACACCGTCAACGTCGTCGGCCTGCTCAACCCGGCCACCGGCAACGCGTGTGCGAACGTCTCGCACGGCAGCGGTCCGGGCCGGGTTCCGGCCACCGGCCCCCGTTCCCCGCACACGGACGGCTCGGTCGCGCACGGCACCGCGCAGGGCTCGCCGGGGATCGTCACCGGCAACGGCCTGCAACTGCCCGTCGATCTGCCGGTGAACCTGAGCGGGAACTCGGTCAGTGTCGTGGGCATCGGGAGCCCGTCCATCGGCAACGTCTCGTCGAACCGGCCCGACACGCCGCCCGCCGTCACCCTCCCCGCGCCCTGGCACCGGACCCTGCCGGCCGCGCCGACCGCGCCGGTCTCGGCGAGCCAAGAGGCCCCGCTCGTCCAGGCCGACGCCGGGGAGGTGCTCGCGCACACCGGCACGGACTCCCTCGGCTTCGCGGTGCCCGCGGGAGCGGCCCTGCTCATCGGCGGCGCCGTGCTGTACCGGAGGTCGCGTCCCCGGACGTGACGGGCTCGAACGGGCGCCACGCCCGGCCCGCACTCCATCGTGCTGCCCGGCTCGGCGCTCGGCGCAGGGCTCTGCGCCGGGCCCTGCGTCGGGCCCTGCGTCGGCCCGGCCGCGCCCGCCCGCCCGCGTCCTGACGCGCGTCCTGTCTCCGACGGAACTCGTCCGCGGATTTGTGTTATCGGCTTCCGGCCGCCGGATCTCCTGTGTGTTGCACCCGCACCCAGCAGATCCCGCACCGGAAGTGAACCCGCGTGAACCGTGAGCCCCAACCCTCCATATCCACCCCGTCCGCCCCGGAACCCGGCGCGAACGGCGCCCCGTACCCGCAGCGCCCGGACGGCCGGGGCGCCCATTCCGCCGCGCGGGGCCGCAGCGCCGGGCGGCACGGCGGACGGCACGGCGGACGCGGCGGCCAGCACCGGGGGCGCCGCTCGCGCTGGGCGGTGACGGTCGGCGGCGCGGCCGCGCTGATAGCCGTGGCGGGCGGCGGGTACACCGTGGTCCGGTCGGTGACGGAACCGGCCGACCAGACCCGGTCGGCCGCGGGGCCGGCCCCCGTCACGGGCGTCCGCGGTACCCCCGGCACCCCGGGCGGCGCCTCGGCGGCCCCGCACTCCACGGCCCCCGCCACACCGTCCCGCAGCGCCTCCGTCACGGCCGCCCCCTCCTCGCCGCGGCCGGGCACCCGCCCGGCCACCACCGCACCGCACACCACCGGAACGGCCACCGGCGCCACCGGCACGGCCGGCGCGGACAAGGGCGCCGGCGCCCGCAAGGCCCCCTCCTCGGGGACGCTCTCCGGCGGGACGACCGCCCGGTACGCGCAGCAGGTCGTGGACATGGTCAACAGCGAACGCGCCCGCAAGGGCTGCAAGCCCGTCACCGTCAACGCCGCGCTGCAGGCCGCGGCCCAGGCGCACTCCGACGACATGGCCGCGCGCGACTACTACGAGCACAACACCCCCGAAGGCGTCGGACCGGGCGCGCGCATGACCTCCGCCGGCTACCACTGGAGCACCTGGGGCGAGAACATCTACAAGAGCCCCCAGGACGCCCGGACCGCGATGGACGGCTGGATGAAGAGCCCCGGACACCGTGACAACATCCTCAACTGCGCCTTCAAGGAGATAGGCGTCGGCATCAACCTCGCTTCGAACGGTCCCTGGTGGACCCAGGACTTCGGCGCGGCCTCCTGAGGCCGCGGACGGTGCGAGGCGACGACGTGGCACGAGACGGTGGACGGGAGCGGTCGTACGTGGAGCGGTCGGACGTGGAGCGGGCACGCGGCACCGCGCTGGTGACGGCCGCCCGGGGCGGGGACGAAGCGGCCCGCGAGGAGCTGGTCGCGGCCTACCTGCCGCTGGTCTACAACATCGTGGGCCGGGCGCTGGACGGGCATGCCGACGTCGACGACGTCGTGCAGGAGACGATGCTGCGCGTCCTGAGCGCCCTGCCCGACCTCCGCGACCCGGCGTCGTTCCGCTCCTGGCTGGTGGCCATCGCGATGAACCAGGTCCGCCGGCTGCGCTCGGCGAGCGGCCCGCCCCGGACCGCCGGGCTCGACCAGGCGCGCGAGCTGGCCGACCCGACGGCCGACTTCACCGACCTGACCATCTGGCGGCTGGGTCTGTCCGGGCAGCGCCGGGAGGTGGCCGAGGCCACCCGCTGGCTCGACGCCGACGACCGGGAGCTGCTGTCGCTGTGGTGGCTGGAGGCGGCCGACGTCATCACCCGCGAGGAGCTGGCCGCCGGGCTCGGCGTCCCGGCACGGCACGCGGCGGTCCGCGTCCAGCGGATGAAGGAGCAGTTGGAGACGGGCCGGCTGGTGGTCCGGGCGCTGGCCGCCGTGCCGCGCTGCCCCGAGCTGGAGTCCCTGCTCGCGCCGTGGGACCAGGTGCCGTCCGCCCTGTGGCGCAAGCGCGTCGCCCGGCACGCCCGCGACTGCCGGGACTGCTCGGGCCGCGCCGTCGACCTGGTCCCGGCCGAGGGGCTCCTCGCCCGCCTCAGCCTGGTGCCGGTCCTCCGCTCCCCCGACACGACGTTCGCGACCGCGATGTCACCGGCCGCGATGTCCCCGACGGGCTCGACGCCGACGTCCCGCGGTTCCGGCGGGCCGGGACGCTCGCGTGCCAGAGCGCCACGCTCCCGGCGACCCCGCACCCCGGCCGTGGCCGCCGGCGTCCTCCTGGTGACGGCCCTGGCGGTGACGGCCGTGCTGCGCTGGCAGCCCGACCGGGCGCCCTCGGCGGCCCCCACCCGGACCGCCGCGCCCCCCGCGACGACGACCGCACCCGCCCCAGCGCCCCCGACGCCGACGGTCACCTCCGCTCCGCCCACCACCCCCGCGAAGCCGCCCGCCCGCCCCCGGCCCACGCTCGAACAGCAGGTCACCGAGCTGGTCAACGCGCAGCGGGCGCTGCACGGCTGCCGCCCGGTGCGCGCGGACCCGAAGCTGCACGCGGCGGCGCAGGGCCACGCCGACGACATGGCCGCACGGGGCTACTACGAGCACGACACCCCGGAGGGAGTCGGCCCGGACGCGCGGATCACCGCCGCGGGGTACGCGTGGAGCCGGTGGGGCGAGAACATCGACCGCGGCCCGGCGAGTGCCGCGCGGGCGGTCGCCGACTGGATGGGCGACGCCGCCCACCGGGACAACATCCTCGACTGCCGGTTCACCCATATCGGCGTGGGCGCCAACCTCGGCTCCGGCGGCCCGTGGTGGACCCAGGACTTCGCCGCCCACTGAGCCGTACGCTGGGGCGATGGAACTGACGCTGGCGGAGGAGCTGTTGCTGCTGGCCCGCACCCCCGAGGGCAGGAGCACGATGTCGGGGCTGGTGGCCACCCGCGGGGTGGCGGGCGCCCTGCTCATCGAGCTGGCGCTGCGCGAGCGCATCGTCGTCCGGGACGGCAAGCTCGTCGCGACCAAGCAGGACACCGGTGGCAGCGCCGACGCGGAACTCGACGCCCTGTACGCGCAGATCCGCGACGACCGACCGCGCAGCGCCAAGCGCTGGGTGCAGAAGGCGGAGTCCCGCCGGGTGAACGGGCGGGTGCTGTCCGGGCTCGCCGCGAAGGGCGTGCTGCGCGAGGAGCCGTACCGGGTGCTGGGCCTGTTCCCGTCCACGCGGTGGACCAGCCGCAACCCGGCGCTGCCGAACGACATCCGCGACCGTCTCACCGCGATCGTGGGCGGCGCCCGGCCGGACGACCGCTCCGCCGCCCTCATCGCCCTGGTCGACGCCTGCGGACTCACCAAGAAGACGTTCCCCGGCATCGACCCCCGCCTCCGCAAGGCCCGCATCAAGGAACTCGCCCAGGCCCAGTGGTCCGCCGCGGCCGTCCAGGACGCCGTCACCGCGGTCCGCGCCGCCATCACCGCGGCCATCGCCTCCGCCAGCGCGGCCTCCTCAACAGGCTGACCCGCCCCGATACCGGGGCCGCCCGTCGCTGCCGGCCGCCCCCTCAGCCCGCGGGGTCGTCCGGCGGGGTCGCCTTGGCCGCGAGGTCGGTCACCGCGGCGGCCAGTGCTTCGACCTTCGCGCTCCCGCGGCCAGCGCCTCCAGCAGCTCGGCGAGGTGCCCGTCCGAGGCGGCGACGTATGTGGCCGCGTCCTGCGGGAGTTTGTCGCGGGTGCTGGTGATCCGGTGGTTCCAGACCGCGGCGGCGACCGCTCTGATCCCCTCGGGGGTCAGGCCCGTCCTCGTGGTGCCGACCGCCCAGGTCTCCATCGCGGCGCGGCTGGTGAAGCGGGCCACGTTGTGGTCGATGTCGTCCGCGGAGCTGTACTGGTGGACCAGCCAGGGGTGCTTGACGCCGGGGGAGCCGGCCGGGAGGCCGCCGGTCGCGATCCACAGGCCGTCGCCCGCGAACGAGGTCGTGTCGCGGTTGAACCAGTAGTCCTTGTTGCAGTAGAAGATCACCCGGTGGCCGGGGGCCCGGCTCCTCGCGTAGCGGATCCAGGCGTCCTGCTCGTCGCAAGGCATCGGCAGATGTGACACGGGGATCGGGGACAGCCGCAGATGGGGTTGAACAGGCGACGGAGTCGCCTCCCCGCCGCTCTAGGACCCGAGGGAAGAGGCAGCCCCGGCGGCCACCTCGGAGACCTGTTCGTGGAACTCCCGGGGCAGCGTTTCGCGGGGGTAGCGCGTCTCCAGCTCATGAGTGAGTTCGCGGGCCACCGTCAGCAACGACGGCAGGGACTTCCGTGATGTCTCCAGCGCTCGCGCTCCGACGGTCACGGCCTCCTCCATCTCTCCCGATCGCGCGGCGGCGACGCCCAGCGTGAGGCGGGCCTCAGCGACCCGCATCGGAGAGATCTCCACCCCGTCGGCGGCGGTGCCGTTGCGAACGACTTCCTGCGCGTGGACGGCGGCGCGCTCGTCGTCACCGAGCATGCGGTAGGCGTCCATCTCGTAGAAGTCCCACTTGTCGGGGTCGATCACGAAGTGGTGATCCGGGTACTCCGGTCGTGGGAGGCGTTCGAGGCGGGCCCGTCCGGCGTCCAGGGTGCCTCGCACCTGGCGGGCGTCGCCCATCCTGGCGTAGGCCTTGGCCTGCTGGGCGTACAACTGCACACCGATGCCATGGGTCGAATCGGCGCGGTGGCCGGCCTCGACGCAGTCGATCACCTCGGTGTAGCGGCCCTGGGTCACGGCGAACCACGCACCCAGTTCCCAGGACCACGCCTCGATCTCCCCGTGTCCGGCCTCCTGGCCGATGTGGAGTGCTGAGGCGCGGCTCAGGTTCGCGGCCTGG
The DNA here is from genome assembly GCF_040636125.1 of Streptomyces sp. NPDC006733. Taxonomy (NCBI): domain Bacteria; kingdom Bacillati; phylum Actinomycetota; class Actinomycetes; order Kitasatosporales; family Streptomycetaceae; genus Streptomyces; species Streptomyces sp. NPDC006733. The sequence goes on from NZ_JBEYJD010000010.1 coordinate 143,902, forward strand.
CGCTGCCCCATGTCGTATTCGAGGCATCCGCCGAGCAGGAAGAGCCATCCGGCCGATACGAGCAGTTCACGGTGCTGCTTGAGGGTGGTGCGGCCTTCGAGGAGTTGGGTGATGTGCCGTATGCCGGTGCGGGTCTGTGTGTGCAGTTGATCGGGCTGCATGTAGGCGTAGCCACGGCACAGCTGGTTGATCGCCTCGGTGATCGTTTCCATATCGGTCGGACCGATGTCGGTGGCATGGGTGCGGCGCGCCAGTTCCGCCACTTCCCAGGGTCCGGGTTCCGGGGCGAGCATGCCCCAGCTCGCGGGCTGACCCACGACAGGTGCGGGCACGGCCAGGGGCGATGCTGTCTCCCATGGCCGTGAGGCGAGCCCGATCATGTGGCCAGGGATGCGCAGCGCGTCGGCGATCTCTTCGATCTTCGCGATGGACGTGATGCGCGTGTCGCCGCGGGCGAGTGTCCCGACGCGTTCCGGCTTGATGCCACAAGCTTCCGCGATCTGGTTGTAGCTGATGCCGCCCCATTGCCGGGCGAGGAGAAAGACCCGGCCGAAGTCCCGTGTGCTGAGCGCTTGTCGGACGTCCTCGCGCTCCAGGACGCGCGGCGGAAGGGTGGGTGGCGGCGTCACGTTGTGCATGCCCCGGGCCCCCGAGTCAGACGGAACGCATGGTGATCTTCTCTCCCAAGTCTACCCATGATGGGTCTACCCAGCGTGGGCTAACGCGGTGGTGATCCCGGCGCGACGCTGGCGGGCATGAAGACGCAACAGGCCCATCCGGACGGGCAATCGGTGGTCCGGCGCTGGAGCCGTCACCCTCGCAACGTCGGGCGGGCGCGCGCTGAGCTACGCGACGCGCTGACCGGCTGGGGCATGGCGGAGGTCGCGGACTCGGCCGTCCTGGTGCTGTCCGAGCTGCTGACGAACGCGATCGACCACGCACGCGTATCGCCGGGCCGGCAGATCGAGACACGCTATCGGCGCGAGGACGCCGGGGTGCGCATCGAAGTGCACGACGCGGCAGAGCAACGGCCCCGGCGCGCAGGACAGGGCAACGACGTGGAGCGGGGCCGCGGCTTATTCATCGTGGACGCGCTGGCGGACGGCTGGGGAGTCAGCGACCGGGACGGCGTGGGCAAAGCCGTCTGGGCCGTGGTGACGGTCTCCGGCAGCGGGCGGTGGCTCTGATGACGCGGGTGGCAGCGCTGCGGGTGAAGCGCGGGGACCGGGTGAGCGTGCACGGCCGCCGGCACGAGGTGAAGGCGGTGCGAGCGGGCCGATACGCCTCCGGCGACCTCATGGTGACCCTGGTCTTCAAGTCCGGTTCACCGCTCCGGATGAGCGCAACGGCCCTGCTGACGGTTGATCGTGATGGACGGGCGGTGCGGTGATGGGGGACGTTCGGGCGGTCCTCAAGTTCGTCGATTGGATGTTGCAGCTCGACACGTCGACGTGCCTGCCGATCTTCGAGATCCAGTGCACGATGTGCGGCAAGAAGTCGGTCAAGGCGGAGTCCGCCGACGAACCGCAACTGTGGGCTCTGCGGCACGCGGGCCTGTCAGGACACGTCGGCTTCTGGGCCATGACCACGTGCTCCTTCAAGGCAACGCGGGAAGAGGAGAAGCAATGAGGCGCTGACTGGGTGTCCGCGAGCGCGTGGCGTCGCGGCGGCCGTCAGCGCCGCGTAGAGGTCTTCCGGTGCGGCGTCCGGGGTGTCGGCGAGTGCGGGTGCGCTGTCGGCGGTGGCGAGCGGGATGAGCGTGCGGTGCAGGGCGCGGGTGCCGGTGGCCGGGTTGGTCAGGGCGCGGTCGACGCCGAGGAGGGCTTCCTGTCCCCCTCGGTGCGAGCGCGGCCTTCGACAGGAAGTGGTCGACCTGCGCCGTCATCGAACCGGGCCGGCCGACGTGGTGGAAGCCGGTCACCAGGCCCACGGCTCTCGCGGTCGCCCGTTGCGGGGACCCTTTCGGTTTGACGTACCCGGTGCCTTCGGTGATCTTGCTGATCGCGAAGTCCAGGCCGGTCGTCGCGGAGTTCGCGACCTGGTGGTCGGAGACGTCCACACCATGGATCACGACGGGCCCCGTCCCTCGTACGCAGCGACGGCCGTGCCGTCGCGCGGGTCGTGGGCCGGCGGCCACCGGTGTGCCGGCCGCCGCCGGACAGGATGCTGTCTCCGTCCTCCACCGCCGGTGCGGGGCGTACAGCTGGGTCCGACACCCCGGTCCGCGGCGCCCGGCGGCGGGCCGGCCGCGGGCGGCGTGGACAATGACGGGAGCCGACCCCTTCACGCGCGGAGCGCGGGGCGCAGGGAGCGGGGCCGGCTCCGGGATTTTCCGCGGGCTTGGAGGAGTACGGCCGATGGGCGCACCACCGCTACTGCAACTCACCGGCGTGAGACGTTCCTACGGAAAGCGCACGGTGCTGCATCCGGTGGACCTGTCGCTGGACGGCGGCCAGTGCGTCGCGCTGCTCGGCCACAACGGGTCGGGGAAGTCCACCCTGCTGCGGATCGCGGCCGGGCGGGACAAGCCCACCAAGGGCAAGGTGACCTTCGACGGCCGGCCGATGTCGGAGAACGACGCGCGGGTGCGGGCCCGGGTCGCGGTGGTGGGCGACACCGTCGCGTGCTACCCGGACCTCACCGTGCGGCAGCACCTGCAGCTCGTCGCGGTCGCGCACGGGGTGGAGGGCGCGGACGCGTGGATCGATCACGTGCTCGCCGACCGGCTGCTGAGCGAGCATGCCGCGTCCCTGCCCTCGGGGCTCTCCTCCGGCCAGCTGCAGTCGCTGCTGCTGGCCTCCGCCCTGGTGCGGCCGCGGGACCTGCTGCTGCTGGACGAGCCCGAGCAGCGGCTCGACCCCGACGCGCGGCGGCGGCTGGCGGACCTGATCACCGCCGAGGTGGCCGACGGGGTGGGCGTGCTGCTGGTCACCCACCATGCCGAGCTGGCGCGCGCCGTCGCGGACCGGGTGCTGGTGCTGCGCGAGGGGAAACTGATCGCCGACGGCACCCCGGACGAGGTGCTCTCCGACGACGTGACCGACACGTCGTGGCAGACCGGCGCCGCGGGCGCCGCCCGGTGAGCACGGCGACGCGGCACACCGAGGAGCAGGCCGACGACGAACGGGACGCCTCCTGGGACGAGGAGGACGACTGGACCGCCGAGGCGCTGCTGCTGTTGCGCAACCTGCGCTCGCCGCACCGCCGCAAACGGGCCGGCCAGGTCGGCTTCGCCGTCTACTGCGTGCTGCTGGTGCTGGTCGTGTGGGGCGTGCTGCCCGGCTTCAGCCTGTTCCTCAAGAGCTCCATGGGCGCGGACTACACCGTGCACGGCTCGGCGATCCTGGCCGCCGTCCCGTCCGGCGTCTGCGCGCTGGTCCTCGGCTCGCTGCTGGTGGCCGCGCGCGACGCGCTGTGGCGGGGTCCGGTGGTGCCGCCGCGCGACAGCGCGGACTGGCTGCTGACGCAGCCGGTGCGGATCGCCCGCATCCTGCTGCCCTGGTTCTGGCTCTCGTGCGGGGTGGCGCTGGCGGTGGGGCTGCTGGCCTCGGTGATCGGCATGGTGACGCTGGCGCTGACGGTCAAGACCGGCCTCGCGGCGGCCTTCGCCTGGTGCGCGGTCGGCGGGGTGTGCGTCCCGCTGCTCGCCACCGCGCTCGCGGTGGCCGTCGAGGCCCACGAGTCCGTCGCCCGGTGGGTGCGGACCGCGACCCCGTACGCGGGGCTGCTGGTGCTCGCCCTCGCCGCGCAGAGCGCGCTGGCGGCGGCGGGTCACCGGGTGGGCCGGCTGGAGCGGGTCGAACTGTGGTCGGGGCCGTGGGGCTGGAGCGGGATCGCCGTGCTGTCGCCGACGCGGGCCGCCGTGCCCGGCGGCCCGGTCGCGGCGCTGCTGGCGCTCGCCGTCACGGCGGCCGCGATCGAGCTGGCGCGGCGGGCCGCGGGATCGCTGCCGCTGGCCACCGTGCGCCAGCGGTCGCGCACCACGACCGGCGTGCTGGCCGCGCTGCAGACCGTGGAGCTGCGCACCGCCCGCCAGGTCGCGGCCGGGGCCTCCGGCACACCGCGCCCCGCGCGGCTGCGGCTGCCGGCCCCGCGCCACGCGGCCCTGGCCGTGCCGTGGCGCGACGCGCTCGCCCTGATCCACGCCCCGGGCCGGCTCGGGCGGGCCGTGCTGCTGTCCGCGCTCGCGGTCCTGAGCGCGGCCGTGGCCGTCGGCGCGCACCACGCCGGGGGTGTCGCGGCCACGGCCGCCGCGCTGGTCTTCGGCTACTGGGCCGTCGCACAGCTCCTGGAGCCGGCCCGGCTGGAGACCGACGACACCCGGCGCGGTTCGTGGTCGCCGTACCCGTACGGCGGCCTCATGCTGCGCCACACCATCGTGCCGCTGCTGCTGGGGCTGCTGCTCGCCCTGGTCGCGGCGGTCTGGGTGCTGCTGCTGGGCGGCGGGGCGCGCGTCGTGGCGGCGCCGGCCGTGGTGCCGGCGCTCGTCGCCGCGGGTCTGGTGAACGCCTGCCGGGGGGTGTCCAAGCAGCACCTGCTGCTCTCACCCGCGCAGAGCCCGACCGGCAGCGTCGGCCCGGTCCTCTTCCTGGGCTGGTACCTGTCGGGACCGCTGGTGGCGATCGCCGCGCTGCTCGGCCCGTGCGTCCTCGCCCTGCACGCGCCGACCCCCGCGCACCTGCTGTTCATGGTCGGCGCGAGCGCCGTCACGACCGCCAGCCTGCTGTGGTGGGCCCATGCGCGGGCCGGGAAGCTCCTCACCTGACCGCGGCCGCCCGGGGCCTCACTTCGTGGAGAACGCCGCGTCGAACGAGGCGGCGGGCGGCTCGATGGCCGCCAGCCGGCGCACGAACGCCAGGGCTTCGGGGGCGCCCAGCAGCCGGTCCATGCCCGCGTCCTCCCACTCGACGCTCAGCGGCCCGCTGTAGCCGATGGCGTTCAGCGCGCGGAAGCTGTCCTCCCAGGGGACGTCGCCGTGCCCGGTGGAGATGAAGTCCCAGCCGCGCCGCAGGTCGGACCACGGCAGGTGCGAGGAGAGCCGGCCGCGCCGGCCGTCGCCGGTGCGGACCTTGGCGTCCTTGCAGTCGACGTGGTAGATCCGGTCGGCGAAGTCGAGGATGAAGTTGACCGGGTCGAGGTCCTGCCACACGAAGTGCGACGGGTCCCAGTTGAGGCCGAACGCGGGCCGGTGGCCGATGGCCTCCAGGGCGCGGACCGTCGTCCAGTAGTCGTACGCGATCTCCGACGGGTGCACCTCGTGGGCGAAGCGGACGCCCTCGGTGTCGAAGACGTCGAGGATCGGGTTCCAACGGTCGGCGAAGTCCTGGAAGCCCGCCTCGATCATCGCGGCCGGTGCGGGCGGGAACATCGCGACGGTGTGCCAGATCGACGAGCCGGTGAAGCCGACCACGGTGTCGACGCCCAGCAGCGCGGCGGCGCGGGCGGTGTCCTTCAGCTCCTGCGCCGCGCGGCCGCGCACTCCCTCGGCGTCGCCGTCGGCCCAGATCCGGGCCGGGAGGATGTCCTGGTGGCGCTGGTCGATGGGGTGGTCGCACACGGCCTGCCCGACGAGGTGCGTGGAGATCGCCCAGACCTTGAGGTGGTGCTTGTCCAGGATCTCCAGCCGGCGCGGTACGTAGCCGGGGTCGGCGAGCGCGCGGTCGACCTCGAAGTGGTCGCCCCAGCAGGCGATCTCCAGGCCGTCGTACCCCCAGCCGGAGGCGAGGGCGCAGACCTCCTCGAAGGGCAGGTCCGCCCACTGGCCGGTGAAGAGGGTGACGGGACGGGGCATGGCGGTCCTCCGGCGGGGAGCGGGTGGGGGTGGGAAGCGGGGCGGCGGATCCTGTCGGCGGCAGGAGCCACCACCCCGCGCTGTGGGGGTGGACGGGCGGGAGCCCGGGTCAGCCGACCGGCGTCCACCGGCTGTCGTCGCGCGCGCTGGCTTCCACGGCCGCCAGCACCCGCTGCACCTGCAGCCCGTCGGCGAACGACGGCGCGGGGTCGCAGCCGTCCCCGATCGCCTGCACGAAGTCGCGGATCTCGTGGGTGAAGCTGTGCTCGTAGCCGAGGAGGTGCCCGGGCGGCCACCAGGCGCCGGCGTAGGGGTGTTCGGGTTCGGTGACCAGGACGCGGCGGAACCCGGCGGTGCGCGCGTCCTCGGTGTGGTCGTGGAACCACAGGTCGTTCATCGACTCGAAGTCGAAGGCCAGCGACCCCTCGGATCCGTTGAGTTCGATCCGCAGGGCGTTCTTGCGGCCCGCCGCGAACCGGGTGGCCTCGAAGGAGGCGAGCGCGCCGGCCGCGGTGCGCGCGGTGAACAGCGCGGCGTCGTCCACCGTGACCGGGCCCGTCCGTCCGGAGCCCGCCGCCGAGGTCAGTCCGTCCGAGGCCGCGGCGAGCGGGCGCTCCTTGACGAACGTCTCGGTCACCGCCGAGACGCCGGTGACGGGCGAGCCGCCGACGAACTGCGCCAGGTCGATGATGTGCGCGCCGATGTCGCCCAGCGCGCCGGAGCCCGCCCGTTCCTTCTGCAGCCGCCACACCAGCGGGAACCGCGGATCGGTGATCCAGTCCTGGAGGTACTGGGCGCGGATGTGCCGGATCCGCCCCAGCCTGCCGTCGGCCACCAGCCGGCGGGCGAGCGCGATGGCCGGCACCCGCCGGTAGTTGAAGCCGACCATGGAGCGGACGCCGCGGGCGGCGGCGCGCTCGGCGGCGGCCGCCATCGCCTCGGCCTCGGCGACGGTGTTGGCGAGCGGCTTCTCGCACAGCACGTGCTTGCCCGCCTCCAGGGCGGCGACGGCCAGCTCGGCGTGGCTGTCGCCGGGGGTGCAGATGTCCAGGACGTGGATGTCGTCGCGGACCAGCAGTTCCTTGACGTCCGTCACGGCCCCGGCCCAGCCGAGCCGCTCGGCGGCGCGCGCGACGTCCGCACCCGAGCGGCCGGCGACGGCCACCATCGCGGGGCGGCGCGGCAGGTCGAAGAACGCGCCCACCGAGCGCCAGGCCTGGGAGTGCACCCGGCCCATGAAGGAGTACCCGACCAGGCCGACGCCGAGGGCCTGCGGCTGTGCTGCGGACGTCGCTGGGGACATCGTCGTCGATCCCTTTCGCTCGTGCCCGGGCCGCCGTTCGGCCGGGGTCCTGACGGGGTTACGAGAAGCCCACGGCCATGTACTGGTCGACGTTCTCCTTCGTCACGACCGCCGAGAACGTCGTCACCGACGCCGGTACCTCGTGCTCGACGAGGTCGGCCATGCCGTGGCCCTGCGCGATGAGCCGGGCGACGGTGATCGAGGAGGACGCCATGCTCGGGCTGTAGAGCACCGTGGCCTTCACCGGGCTGTCGTCGGCCTTGATCGACTCCATGGCCTGGCGGGAGCCGGCGCCCCCGACCACCACGAACTCCTTGTCGCGCCGCGCCTGCTTGATCGCCGCGAGCACGCCGATCCCCTGGTCGTCGTCGTGGTTCCACATCGCGTCGATCCTCGGGTTGGCCTGCAGCAGTTGCGCGGTCACCCGCTGGCCGGTGGCAACGGTGAAGTCGGCGGCCTGCCGGGCGGCCAGCCGCAGCCCGTTGGCGGCCAGCGCGTCCTTGAAGCCCTTGCTGCGCTGCTGGGTCAGTTCGAGGTTGTCGATCCCGGCGACCTCGACGATGACGGGGTCGCTCTTGCCCGCCGCCTTCAGCCGGCGCGCGATGAAGTTGCCGGCGTTCACGCCCATGCCGTAGTTGTCGCCGCCGATCCACGTCCGGTAGGCGAGCCCGCTGGCGAAGATCCGGTCCAGGTTGATCACCGGGATCCCGGACGCCATCGCCTTCTTGGCGATCTCGGTCAGGGCCTTGCCGTCGAAGGGCAGGATGACGAGCGCGTCGACCTTGGCGTCGATCAGCGACTGCACCTGCTGGATCTGCGCGGCGACGTCGTTGGTGCCCTCGGTGGCCTTGAGCGTGACGTCGGAGTACTGCTTGGCCTGGGCCTTGGCGTTGATGGTGATCGCGGCGGTCCAGCCGTGGTCGGCGGCGGGGGCCGAGAACCCGATGGTCACCGCCTTGCCCGAGGCCGTTCCCGTCGACGACGCGCCCGCCTTGACCTGCGGGGCGCTCTTGTCGTTGTCGCTGCTGTTGGTGCATCCGGTCAGGAGGGCGCCCGCGCCGATCGCCGCGCCGCCGAACAGGACGTGTCTGCGGTCCAAGCTCGTGCTCATATCGGTCTCCGAATCAGGTGGTGACGGGCCGGCCACGGCCCCAGCGCTGGATGAGCAGGACGGCGATGATGATCGCGCCCTGGGCGATCTCCTGGATGGGCGTGGTGAGGTTGTTGAGGATGAACAGGTCGGTGATGGTCGTGAAGACCAGGACGCCGAGGATCGACCCCAGGACGGAGCCGAAGCCGCCGGTCAGCAGCGTCCCGCCGACGACCACCGCGGCGATCGCGTTGAGTTCGTAGAGCATGCCGTGGGTGGCCGCACCGGTGTTGGCCTGCGCGGTGAGCATCACGGCGGCGATACCGCAGCAGAAGCCGGAGACGACATACAGCAGGCAGGTGTGCAGCCGGACGTTGATGCCCGCCAGCCGGGCGGCCTCCGGGTTGCCGCCGACGGCGTAGGTGCGGCGCCCGAACGTGGTCCGGTTCAGCACCAGCCAGCCCACCACGACGACCGCGGCGAAGATGTAGACCAGCAGCGGAACCCCCAGCCAGCGGGTCTCGGCGATGGACAGGAACGTGTCCGCGGTGACGATCTGCGACTTGCGGTCGGAGAGCTGCTCGGCCAGACCGCGGGTGGCGACCATCGTCGCCAGCGTCACGATGAAGGCGACCAGCCGCCCGTAGGCGATCAGCAGCCCGTTGAGCAGCCCGCAGAGCGTGCCGACGAGCACGGACGTGAAGATCATGACGGCCGGGCCCTGGGCCTGGCTGCCGGTGGTGGTCGACCACACCGAGGCCAGCGCGATCAGCGCACCCACCGACAGGTCGATGCCGCCGCCGATGATGACGAACGTCATCCCGACGGTGACCACCCCGATCACGGCGGCGAGGCTGAGGATCAGCACCAGGTTGCTGGTGGTCGCGAAGCTGCCGCCCTTGGTGATCGCTCCGATGCCGCACAGCACGCCCAGGGCGATGACCAGCGCGAGATGCCGCAGCGCCCCGGCGCCGCGGCCGCCGCCGGACCCCCCGCCCCGCCCGCCGATACCGCCGAGGGACGCGAACGGCCCGGTGCGGACGCCTTCCTTGGCGGCGTGCGCGGCCAGCTCCTCGACCCGGCGGTGCTCGTCCGCCTCAAGAGCGCCGGCGGGGACGGAGAGGCCGGGGGCGGGGGCGTGCGGTCTGTCGCTCATAGCGCGCTTCCTTCCATCACCAGGTCCAGGACCCCGTGTTCGTCGATGTCGTCCGCGTCGCAGGCGTGGATGACCCGGCCGTCGCGCAGCACGAGGATCCGGTCCGCCAGACCGAGCACCTCCGGCACTTCGCTGGAGACCAGCACGATGGCCAGTCCCGCGTCGGCCAGTGCCCTCATCTGCGCGTACAGCTCACTGCGGGCGCCGACGTCGACGCCCCGGGTCGGTTCGTCCAGCAGCAGCACCGCGCAGCGGCGCAGCAGCCAGCGGGCCAGCACCGCCTTCTGCTGGTTGCCGCCCGACAGGGTGCGCACCGGCCGGTCCGGGTCGTCGGGGCGCAGCTGGACGGCGGCGATCTGCCGGGCGGCGTCGGCCGCTTCGCGGCGCCGGTCGAACCAGCCCCAGCGGGCGTAGCGGCCCAGGGAGGCGACGGTGATGTTGCGTCCGACGCTCTCCAGCATCAGCAGGGCCTGCGACTTGCGTTCCTCGGGCGCGAAGCCCATGCCGCGGCGGACGGCCGCCGTGGTGCTGCCGGGCCGCAGCGCCGTGCCGTCGAGCAGGACGCGGCCGCTCAGCGGCGTCCTGGCGCCGTAGATCCCCTCCAGGATCTCGGAGCGGCCGGAGCCGACCAGTCCCGCGATCCCGACGATCTCACCGGCGCGGACGCTGAACGAGACGTCGTGGACGCGGCCGGCCACCGAGAGCCCCTCGACGCGCAGGACCTCGCGGCTGCCCGCTCGCGAGCCGGGCGCGGGGCGCGCGGGGAAGGTGTGCTCGACGGTGCGGCCGGTCATCAGGGCGACCACGTCGGCGGTCGGGGTGGTGCGGGCGGGCAGGCCGACGGCGCGGGTGCGGCCGTCCTTGAGGACGGTGATGCGGTCGCCGATCTCGCGGATCTCCTCCAGCCGGTGCGAGATGTAGACGACGGCCACGCCGGTGGCGGCGAGTTCGCGGATGATCCGGAACAGGTTGGCGACCTCGTCGTGCGCGAGGGCGGCCGACGGTTCGTCCATCACGATGAGCCGCGCGTCGTGCGACAGGGCGCGGGCCATGCTGACGACCTGCTGGGCGGCCGCGGCCAGTTGGCCGAGCGGCCTGCCCGGGGGGATCTCGGCATGGCCCAGCCGGGCGAGCAGGGCGCGGGCGGCGCGGTGCATCTCGCCGCGCCGGGTGACGCCGAACGAGGCCGGTTCGTGGCCGAGGAAGATGTTCTCGGCGACGCCGAGGCCGGGGACGAGGTCGAGCTCCTGGTAGATGGTGGCGACGCCCAGCCGCATGGCGGCGGTGGGGTGCGAGAGCCGTACCGGCTCGCCCTGCCACAGCAGTTCGCCCGCGTCCGGCTGGTGCGCACCGGACAGCACCTTGATCAGGGTGGACTTGCCTGCGCCGTTCTGCCCCAGCAGGCAGTGCACTTCCCCGGCGCGGACCTCGAGGTCGACCCCGTCCAGGGCGCGGACGCCCGGGAACTCCTTGACGATGCCCCGCATCGCGAGCAGGGGCGGATCTGCGGTGGCGGTCACGGGGACCTCCTCGGTGGCGCCAGTGAACGGCGGTACGTATGCGGCTGCGGTGCTGAGCGGCGGTACGCGTGGCGGCCGTGCGGGCGTTGCGTGGAGCGGCACGGCGTGAGGCGGCATGGCGCTTGCGGCGTTGCGTGGGGCGGCAGGGTGCTTGCGGCGTGACGTGTGCGGCTGTGGTGCTGAGCGGCAGTACGTGTGCGGCGGTGCAGCTGTGCGGCGGTGCGGCGCCGATCCTGGCGCACCTCTGTGACCTGGGAATACCGGTCGTACAAGGTGACGTGAGAGGCAGTCGGAACCTTGACGCCCCGCTGCGGTGCGACTTAGTTTGTGGTCGCGACTAACGAGTGTCAATGCTTCGCACAAAGGGGTGTGCCATGCGGCCCGTCAGCAGCGGAGCGGTCGACTTCCTCGATGTCCGGGAGACCAATCTCGCCGCCGTCCTGCGCTTCATCCGCCGCGAGGCACCGTGTTCGCGGGCCGAGGTGGCCGCCGGTACCGGGCTGAACAAGGCCACCATCTCCAACATCGTGGCCGAGCTGATCACCCGCGGCATCGTCGTCGAGGTGGGGGCGAGCGAGGAGCGGCGGATCGGCCGGCCCGCGGTCATGCTCACGCTGGACGGCCGGCGGTTCACCGCGCTCGGCCTGGAGGTGAATGTCGACTACCTGTCGGCGGTCATGGTCGACCTGGCCGAGCGCGACGTCCTGACCTGGCACGAACCGGTCCAGGCAGCCGAGTTGGGCGCCGAGGGCTGCGTCGTGCGGCTGGCCGACCTCGCCCGCCGGGCGATGGGCGAGATGGCCCGCCAGCACCGCGAACTGCTCGGCATCACCATTGCCGTACCGGGCCTGATCGGGATCCTCGACGGCGAGGTGGCCGAGGCGCCGAACCTCGGCTGGAGCAGGTTCCGGCTCGTCGAGCGCTTCCGGGAGCAGCTCGACGACAGCAGCGTCGCCCTGTCGCTGGACAACGACGCCAACCTCGGCGCTGTGGGCGAGTACCGGCGCGGTGCGCTGGCGCACACCCAGAACCTCGTCTACCTGACCGGCGAGGTCGGGGTGGGCGGCGGCGTGATCATCAACGGCGCGCTGATGCGCGGCTCCTCGGGGTACGGCGGCGAGGTCGGGCACATCACCCTGATGCAGGACGGGCCGCTGTGCGGATGCGGTCGCCGGGGCTGTTTCGAAGCGCTGGTCGGCATCGGCTCGATCATCCAGCAGGCGGCCCCCGACCTGGCCGGCGACACGGCGCAGCCGTTCACGGACCTGGGCGCGAAGGTCGCCGAGGTCGCGCGCCGGGCCGAGGCGGGCGACCCGCGGACGACCGCCGCGCTGGTCCGCGTCGGGGAGTGGCTGGGGCGCGGATCGGCCATCCTGCTCAACCTTTTCAACCCCCAGGCCCTCATCCTGGGCGGCTACTTCGTGACGCTGGCGCCGTGGATCATGCCGCCCGCCCGGCGGACGCTCGCCGCGCACACCATCGCGCCGAACCTCGGCGGCTGCCAGGTCGCGCTGTCCACCCTCGGCTTCACCGCGGCGGCCAGGGGCGGAGCCTCGTCGATCATCGACGCCATCGACACCGCGCGGCTCCCGCTGCCGCGCGGCGGTCCCACCGCGCACCACTGACCCGGTGCGGGCCCCCTTGACGCCCACGCCCGCCCCCTTTACTTTCTCCCCGCAACCAACGAACCCCTCCTGAGCGTTCAGGAGGACCGGTCACCGGACGCCTCGGCGGGGCGTCCTTCCACAAGGCGGCTTCGCGCTGCCCTGGAAGGGGAACGCCGTGCGTTCAGTCCTGCCCGCAAGGTTCTCGGGGCTCGCGAGCCCTCCGCCCGCAAGGCCCGCGCGACTCCCGCACCGGGTCCGCCTCCGTACCCTGCTCACCGCCCTCGTCGGCGCCGCGCTGCTCCTGCTCGGCGCCACCGCGGCCGTTGTCCCGGCCTCCGCCCACGAGGGTCCGCACCCGGACGCCGCGGCCGCCTTCCAGCAGGTGCAGCTCGCCCGCGGCACCGCGCAGACCGGTGAGCCGATGAGCCTGGCGGTGCTCCCCGACCGCACGGTCCTGCACACCGACCGGCGCGGCACCATCTTCAAGACCGACGCCGCCGGCACCACCTCCGTCGCGGGCACCCTGGCCGTCTACACCCATGACGAGGAGGGCATCCAGGGCATCACCGCCGACCCGGCCGTCGCGACCAACCGCTGGATCTACGTCTACTACTCGCCCGTCCTGAACACCCCGGCGGGCGACGCCCCCTCCGACGGGACCGCGGCCGACTTCGCGCCCTTCGCCGGGCACAACCAGCTCTCCCGCTTCACCCTGCGGGCCGACAACACCATCGACCCGGCCAGCGAGAAGCAGCTCCTGCAGATCGGCACCAATCGCGGCATGTGCTGCCACGTCGGCGGCGACCTGGACTTCGACGCGGCCGGCAACCTGTACATGACCACCGGCGACGACTCCAACCCCTTCGCCTCCGACGGCTACAGCCCGCTGGACACCCGCGCCTCGCGCAACCCCGCCTACGACGCCCAGCGCACCGCCGCCAACAGCAACGACCTGCGCGGCAAGCTGCTGCGCATCCACCCCGAGGCCAACGGCACCTACACCGTCCCGGCCGGGAACCTGTTCGCCCCGGGCACGGCGAAGACCCGGCCCGAGATCTACGCGATGGGCTTCCGCAACCCGTTCCGGATGAGCGTCGACCGCCCGACCGGCACCGTCTACCTCGGTGACTACGGGCCCGACGCGGGTGCGCTGAGTGCCAACCGCGGACCGGGCGGCCAGGTCGAGTTCGACCGGGTGACCTCCCCCGGCTTCTACGGCTGGCCGTACTGCACCGGCACCAACACCACCAACGAGACGTACAACGCCTTCGACTTCGGCACCAACACCTCGGGCGCGAAGTTCGACTGCGCGGGCGGCCCCGTCAACAGCTCCCCCAACAACACCGGGATCAGCAAACTGCCGCCCGCCCGGTCCTCCTGGATCAAGTACGACGACTGCAGCGTCGCCCAGTTCGGCTGCGGCAGCGAGTCCCCCATGGGCGGCCCGGTCTACCGCTACGACCCGAACCTCGTCTCGTCGGTGAAGTTCCCCCAGGCCTACGACGGGCACGCCTTCATCGGCGAGTTCGGCCGCCGCTGGATCAAGGACGTGCAGGTCGGCGCGGACGGCAGCGCGGGCACCATCACCGACTTCCCCTGGACCGGCACCCAGGTCATGGACATGGCCTTCGGCCCGGACGGCGCCCTGTACGTCCTGGACTACGGCACCGGCTTCGGTGACGGCGACTCCTTCTCCGGCCTGTACCGCATCGAGGCCATCGGCGCCGACGGCCGCGCCCCCGTCGCCCAGGCCGCCGCCACCCCGTCCTCCGGCCAGGCGCCCCTGGCGGTCGCCTTCTCCTCGGGCGGCACCACCGACCCCGACGGCGACGCGCTCACCTACGCCTGGGACTTCGACGGCAACGGCAGCACCGACTCCACCGCCGCGAACCCGTCGCACACCTACCCCGCCAACGGCCAGTACCAGGCGAAACTCACCGTCACCGACACCCACGGGCTGACCGGCACCGCGAGCGTGACCGTCACCGTCGGCAACACCGCACCGGTGCTGACCATCACCGCACCAGCCAACGGCCAGATCTTCCACTTCGGCGACGCCGTCCCCTTCCGGGTCACCGTCACCGACGCCGAGGAGGGCACCGTCGACTGCTCCCGCGTCCAGGTGCAGTACCTGCTCGGCCACGACAGCCACGCCCACGCCATCACCGACGCCACCGGCTGCTCGGGCACCATCCAGACCGTCGTCGACGGCGAGCACGCCGGCTCCGCGAACCTGTTCGGCGTCTGGCGCGCCTCCTACACCGACCACGGCGCGGGCGGCCAGCCCGCGCTGACCGGCACCGCCACCAACATCACGCCCACCGCGACCAGGCAGGCCGAGTACTACACCGGCTCCAGCGGCATCCAGACCGCCGCCCACGACGCGGCCGAGGGCGGGACGACCGTCGGCTACATCGAGACCGGCGACTGGATCTCCTTCACCCCCTACAACCTGACGGGCATCACCACCTTCACCGCCCGCGCCTCCTCGGCCGGCTCCGGCGGCACCCTCGAACTGCGGGCCGACTCCCCCACCGGCACCCTCATCGGCTCCGCGACCGTCCCGGTCACCGGCGACTGGAACACCTTCACCGACGTCACCGGAACCGTCACCGCCCCCACCGGCACCCACACCCTGTACTGGGTGTTCAAGGGCGGCGCGGGCAACCTCTACGACCTCGACCAATTCACGTTCGGCGGCCCGGGCGGCGGCCCGGGCACCGTCCAGGGCGAGGCGTTCACCAGCTCCTCCGGCGTCCAGATCGCCCCGCACGCCACCGCGCACGGCGGGCAGACGCTCGGCTACATCGACAACGGGGACTGGGCCGGCTACGCCGGCACCGACCTCAGCCACGCCACCGGGCTCACCGTGCGAGTCGCCTCCGGCGGCATCGGCGGCACCCTGGAGGCCCGCGCGGGATCGGCCACCGGACCGCTGCTCGGCAGCGTCACCGTCCCGGTCACCGGCGGCTGGGAGAACTACACCGGCCTGACACTGCCGCTGACCCCGTCCGCCACCAGCGGGCTGTTCCTGGTCTTCCGCGGCGGCACCACCGGCTCGCTCTTCGACGTCGACGACTTCACCGTCACCACCGGCGCCCCGCTCAGCACCACCACCCAGGCGGAGAGCTGGACCGCCACCGGCGGCCTGCAGACCGCCGACCACGCGACCGCGCACGGCGGGAAGACCGCCGGCTACATCAACAGCGGCGACTGGGCGACGTACGCCGGCACCGACCTGTCGAAGGTCACCCGCTTCAGCGCCCGCGTCTCCTCCGCCGGAGCCGGCGGCACCCTCCAGATCCGGGCCGGCTCGGCCACCGGCACGGTCCTGGGCACCGTCGCCGTCACCCCCACCGGCGGCTGGGAGACCTTCGCCGACGTCTCCACCGCACTCACCGCCAACCCCGCCACAACGATCTGCCTGACCTTCACCGGCGGCGCCGACTACCTCTTCGACGTGGACGACTTCACCCTCACCCGCAGCGCCTGACGGCGCGCACGCCCGCACCGCCCCCTCACCTCGCGGAAAGGCACCCCATGTCCGGACCCACCCGCTCGCGCCGCAGGCACGGAACGCGCCGCCGCCGGCTGCTGCCGACGCTGGCCGCCGCGCTGCTCGGCCTGCTCGCCCCCTTCACCCTGACCTGCTCGGCCGACGCCGCCCCCGCCTTCACGGTGCTGGTCTTCTCCAAAACCGCCGGCTTCCGGCACGACTCCATACCGGCCGGGATCGCCGCCATCCAGAAACTCGGCCAGGACAACGGCTTCGGCGTCGACACCACCGAGGACGGCGCCGCCTTCACCACCGCCAACCTCGCCCGCTACCAGGCGGTGGTCTGGCTCAGCACCACCGGCGACGTCCTCGACACCGCCCAGCAGTCCGCGTTCGAGAGTTACGTCCGCGCGGGCGGCGGCTACGCGGGCGTGCACGCCGCCGCCGACACCGAGTACGACTGGCCCTGGTACGGCAGCCTGGTCGGGGCGTACTTCGCCTCGCACCCCGCCGTCCAGCAGGCCGCCGTCACCGTCGAGGGCCCCGCCGACCCGGCCACCGCGCACCTTCCGGCCCGCTGGATCCGCACCGACGAGTGGTACAACTACCGCGCCAACCCCCGATCGCGGGTGCACGTGCTGACCTCACTCGACGAGAGCAGCTACTCCGGCGGCACCATGGGCGGCGACCACCCCAACACCTGGTGCCACCCCTACGACGGCGGACGCGCCTGGTACACCGGCATGGGCCACACCCAGGAGAACTGGTCCGACCCCGCGTTCACCCGGCTCGTCCTGGGCGGCATCCGCACCGTCGCGGGCGCCGTCGCCTCCGCCTGCAACAACCCGATCGGCACCCCCGGCGGCACCACCGTGCAGGGCGAGGCCTGGAGCAGCCAGAGCGGTGTCATGGCCGCCGCGCACGCGGCGGCGCACGGCGGGGCGACCGCCGGCTACATCGACAACGGCGACTGGAGCGGGTACGCCGCCCTCGACGCGCGCACCGCGTCGACGGTGACGGTGCGGGTGGCCTCCGCGGGCTCGGGCGGCACCATCGGCTTCCACTCCGGTTCGGCGGCGGGCCCGCTCCTCGGCTCGGTCACCGTGCCGGTGACCGGCGGATGGGAGACGTTCACCGACGTGTCGGCGTCGCTGGCCGCCGGCGACGCGCCGGGCCTGTACCTGACCTACTCCGGCGGCCAGGGCGCGCTGTTCGACGTCGACGACCTCACCCTCACCCCCGGCTCGGCACCCCCCGCCACGACCACCGTCCAGGCCGAGAGCTGGACCGCCCAGAGCGGGGTCCAGGCCGCCGACCACGCGGGGGCCCACGGCGGGCGCACCGCCGGCTGGATCGACAACGGGGACTGGATCGGCTTCGCGGGCGAGGACACCTCCCGGCTCACCCGGATCTCCCTACGGACGGCGTCGGCCGGCTCCGGGGGCACCACCGCCGTCCACTCCGGGTCGCCCACCGGCCCGCTGCTCGGCACCGTCACCGTCCCGGCCACCGGAAGCTGGGACACCTTCACCGATGTGGCCACCGCCCTCACCCCGCACGCGGGCACCGGCCTGTACCTCGTCTTCACCGGCGGCAGCGGGTCCCTGTTCGACGTCGACGACCTCACCCTGACCCGGACCGGCTGACCGGGCCGCGGCGGCGAACGGGGGGTGCGCACGTCCCGGCAGGCCCGGGACGTGCGCAGGTCCGCGTACCGGGGATGAGGCTCCTGGCCCATGCGCGTACCGGTCCTGGAGGACGATCCCCGGCTCGGGCCCGTGACCGTGGATCACGACGCGGGCTGAGCCGTCCCGACGGCGCTGGCGGCCTTCGCCCTGACGGCGGCCTGAAAGCACCGGGGCGCTCAGCGGTTCTGGCCCCCCGGACGGCGAACGTGATATTTACTCGGACGATCACCGAACCTCCGTTCGGATCCACCGTCCCGCCCACCCGTTGAGGACTCCGTGCCGAACCGTCGCCGTCCCAAGCAGCGTCGCTACATCGCCCTGTCGGTCGCCGGCCTGGTCCTCCTCGCGGGCGGCGGCGCCATCGCGGCCGAGGCCGTGTCCTCGCGGGGGAACGACGACGCGCGGCACTCCCGGGCCGCCGCCGACCGGCCCGGCCCGGACGGCGCCCCCGGCGCCGTGACCGGCACCGCGAAGCCGTCCGCGCAGGGCGCGGCCGAGCCGGGTGCGAGCGCGTCCGCTCCGGCGGGCGGCAAGCCGTCGGCCACGGCCTCGGGCGGCCCGGCCGCCAAGGCGACGGCGACCACCGCGGCCGGTGCGTCCTCCGGCCTGAAGCAGCCGCCGGGGGGTCCCGGCAGTGTGGTGGGAATGCCCTCGGCGCGGGTCTTCACGGGCAGGGCCTTCGACACCTGCACCGCCCCGAACCTGACGACCATGGCCGCCTGGCGCAAGAGCTCTCCGTACGGCGCCGCGGCCGTCTACATCGGCGGCAAGAACCGCGGCTGCGCCCAGCCGCAGCTGACCGGTTCATGGGTCCGGACGGTGCACGCCGCCGGCTGGCAGCTGATCCCGCTGTACGTCGGAGCGCAGCCGCCGTGCCAGACGAGCGGGAACCCGGAGCGGATCAGCGCCGCCAACGCCGCCTCGCTGGGCGCCGCGAACGGCGCGGACGCCGTCGCGAAGGCGTCCGCGCTGGGGATGGCGCGCGGGAGTGCGATCTACCTGGACATGGAGGCGTACGACATCGCCGACGCGTCCTGTGTCCAGTCCGTGCTGACGTATGTGCAGGCGTGGAACCGGGCCGCGCACGCGAAGGGCTACCGGGCCGGCTTCTACGGCTTCAGCCAGAGCAGCGCCGCCGCGATCGCGACCGCCGCCGGCCGGAACGCCGCGGACCTGCCCGACGCCCTCTGGTACGCCCGCTACGACAACAACGCCGACACCACCACCGGTTTCCCCTTCGCCTCCGGCCTGTGGACCGGCCACCGCCGCGGCCACCAGTACGCGGTGAACAAGAAGGAGACCTTCGGCGGAGCCACCGTCACCGTCGACCACAACGCCTGGGACGCCCCGGTCGCCGTCATCGGCTGACGTCCGGGCACCGACGCCGGCTCAGTCGCCGGCCGCGGCCTCCTGTCCGTCGGCGAGCGCCGCCAGCCTCTCCGCCGACCAGGACAGCCGCCCGGCCCGCAGATCGTCCACCACCGAGCGCACCCACTGAACCTCCGCGGCCGTCACGGCGCGGAGGTATTCGGTCTCCAGCAGGGAGATCCGCGGCAGTCCGCGCGCGCTCTGGGTCTCCACGGTCGCGCCCGGCAACGCCGGTCCCGGCCGGCGGGGCCCGCCCCGCGCGGCCCGCGGAGATCGGGCCCGCGGATTGCGGGTACCGTGGAGGGGGGCAGCCGCGTCTGCCTGTTCCACGTCCGGGCCCGCTGTGGGCCATGAGGGCGAGGACAAGGGTCATCGACTCACGCCATCGCCTCAGTCCGGTCTTCCCCGGCCTTCTGCGGGACCGCGTGGAGAACCGCTGGAGAGACTGTATGACGACGAACCGTGCCCGCAAGGACGTCATCCGCGAGCGGATGATCGCGACGGGTGAGACGTACAACGTCGCCGCCCGCAACATCCTCGCGATGCGCCACACCTCGCAGACCGCCGAGGCCCGCCGCGTGCAGCGCTGGCAGCCCCCGGTCCGGCTCGACCTGCCGTGCCCGTGCGGCAGCACCTGCGAGCCGGGCGAGAAGTGCGGACGCTGCCACGCGCTGCACAAGCACGTCGCGCGCGACCCCGGCAGCCTGGTCGACGTGGAGGTCTGGGAGGACCGCTACGAGTGCATGGGCTGCTCGGCCTCGTACGCCGTTCCGGTGCTGCTGCCGGAGAGCCCCTGGGGCGTGGTCGACATGGTGCCGCAGGGCGGCGTGGCGGAGCCGGTGGCCAAGGCCCGGCTCTTCCCGGGTGTGGTCCATCCGCGGATGGCCTCCGAGGTCGGTCACGACCCCTCCTGAGCGACCTGTCCCGAGCGCACCTCGCCGCGCCCGCGTCACGGCGGGTCCAGGTGCGCGAGGGCCGCTGACGTCAGGGCCGTGATGCCCGCCGGGACGGTCAGCCGCGGGTCCGGGCGGAACTCCGGAGCGTGGTTGGGCGGCAGCGCGGCCAGTTTGGCGGCGGCCGAGTCCCCCGGGGCGTCGGCCCACTGCCGGGGTCCGACGGAGCCGAGCATCCAGTAGGCGGTCCTGATGCCCTCGACGCCGTGCAGCGACAGCCCCGCGGGACCGTAGAGCGGGAAGTCCTCGGTCGCCAGCGACGGCGGCCAGACCGCCACCCGCTGCGGGCCGAAGGCGCGCTCGTGCGCGCGCAGCACGGCGGCGGCCGTCCCGTGGTCCGCCCGGGTGGGGTGGGAGCCGGAGACCGTGCTGATCACCGGTTCCGCCGGGCAGTCCGACGCCGCGCACTCGGCGCGGACCACCCGCCGCACGGCGCCGGTGGCCCGGTCGAGGGAGTCCCGGTGTCGGCGGCGATCCGGTAGCCGCCGGGAACGGCCTCGATCAGGTTGCCCGCGATGCCGTACTTGGCGAAGAGCTGCCGCAGCCGCTGCACGCAGGTGTGCAGCGCCGCCTTCGCGGTGACGGGCCGCTCCTCGCCCCACACGACCCGCTGCAGGAAGTCCACCGACACCACGGAGTTCGGGTGCAGGAGCAGCGCGGCCAGGAGATTGGCGGGTTTGGACGGCTGCAGCACGATGACGTCCCGGCCGTCGGTTACTCCCAGCGGACCCAGCAAAAGGAATCGCGGATAGGTCTCCGGGAATCTCGTGACAGCACTCGCTCCCGCGTGCCAGGACTGTTCTTCCCCGATGTCGACAGATTGCTCTCTTCGCATTTCCGCCCACTTCCCACTGATGCCCGCGAAAGTATCAGCGGCGAGAACGGGCCACAAGGGAGCAGGAATACGGAAAGGGGCCCCTATAAATTACCGGAGCCCCTCCCCCTTGCCCTTGCCATTCCTAAGGGTTGACGAACGCGGTGAATGCGCCGCCGACCCTTTGTTCCCCTTAGGCGATGTGCAGGGTGAGCTTGCCCCGGGTCCGGCCGCGCTCACCGCGGCGCTGCGCCTCGGCGGCCTCCGCCAGCGGGAGGACGTCCTCGACCTCGACGGCGAGCACGCCCTGGTCGATCAGTCCGGCGATCGTGGCCAGGGACTCCCCGTCGGGCTCGACGAGGTAGGCGGCGGCCCGCACCCCGCGCTCGCGCGCCTGTTGCACCAGCGCGGGCGAGACGCCGGACGGGACGGCGACGAGGACGCCGCCCGCGCGCAGCGTGCCCAGTGAGCGGGTGCTCGTCCGGTCGTGCTCGTCACCGACCAGGTCGAGGACGACGTCGACGTCGTGCACCACGTCCTCGAAGCGGACCGCGGTGTAGTCGACCACCTCGTCGGCCCCCAGCTCGCGCAGCCAGGCGTGCTTCGGCGCCGACGCGGTGCCGATGACGTGCGCGCCCAGGTGCTTGGCGACCTGCACGGCGAAGTGCCCCACCCCGCCGGCCGCGCCATGGACCAGCACCCGCTGCCCGGCGGCGAGGCCGGCGGTGACGGTCAGCGCCTGCCAGGCGGTCAGGGCGGCGAGGGGCACCGCGGCGGCGTGGTCGTGGTCGAGCGTGGCGGGCTTGCGGGCGAAGTGCCGGGCCGGGGCGGTCACGTACTCGGCGTACGCGCCGGCCTCGCGGGGGAACAGCGGCATCCCGTACACCTCGTCGCCCACCTCCAGCGTGTGCACGCCGAATCCCACCTGCTCCACCACGCCCGAGACGTCCCAGCCCAGGACGAACGGCGGCGCGCCCAGGGCGCCGGCCATGCCGCCGCCCTCGCGGGACTTCCAGTCCACCGGGTTGACCCCGGCGGCGTGCACCCGCACCAGCACCTCGTGCGGCACCGGCTCCGGGCGCGGCAGCTCGGCGAGGCGCAGCACCTCCGGGCCGCCGAAGGCGTCCTGGGTGATCGCGCGCATGGTCGGCTTCTCGTTCATCTGGTGCTCCCGGTGCGGGTCGGCGCCCACGGCGCCGACCGGTGATCCATACGCGCCGGACGCTACCCAGCGGGTAGTGGTTACCTGCAAGGGCCACTACTATCTTTTGGAAAGCAATACAGGTGGGAGCGGTGAAGGGCAGCACGTACGGCGTGTCGCCGCACCCTCCGCGACAGAGAAGGCAGTACTCATGACCATCGCGTGCACGACAGGCAACCACGCACAGCACGACGTCTACGCCGCGCTGTGCCCGTGCCGCGACGTGCTGGACCTGCTGGCCAACAAGTGGACGGCGCTGGCGATCGGCGCGATGGAGGAGGGGCCGCAGCGCTTCGGCGCGCTGCAGCGACGCCTGCAGGGCATCAGCCCCAAGGTCCTGACCAGCACCCTGCGGCGGCTGGAGGACAGCGGGTTCGTCGACCGCACGGTCTACCCGGCCGTTCCGCTGCACGTGGAGTACGCGCTGACGGAGCTGGGGCGCGGCGTCGCCGTGCCGCTCGGCGTGCTGCGCGCCTGGGTGGAGACCCACCTGGACACGGTCAGACCGGACGCGACGGCCGGCTGCTCCTGAGCGCGGCCGGCACCGGGACGGCACCCGGGTCCGGGACGATGCCTGCGGCCGGGCCCCCGCCCTCCTCCGGCAACGGGTCCGCCCACGCGTCCGCTCCCAGCGCGGCGCCGCGCCGGAACGCGCCGGTGAACGCCTCCGCGCCCAGGACGGCCTGCGCCGACCGCGTGACGCGGTCGACGTCGCCGCGCTCCGCGGCGGGCAGCGGCGCACCCGCGGCCCGGCGCGCGGCGTCCGCCGCGCCCAGCAGCGCGGCGGCGTGATCGGCGCGACCGGACAGGGCCTCGGCGCCCGCCAGCCCCTCCAGCGCCAGCGCGACCGCCCGCGGATCGCCGACGAGGCGGGCGACGGCGAGCCCCTCGGCGTGCAGGGTCCGGGCGGCGGCCGCGTCGCCGCGCAGTTCGGCCACGAAGCCCAGCTCGGCGAGGACGAACGCGTTGCCCGCCTCCGAGGAGACCGTCGCGTACCACTCCCGGATCCGCCGGAAGAGGGCTTCCGCGGTGGCCAGTTCCCCCTGCCGGCGGGCGCCCAGGGCGAGGCCCATCGACGCGTGGATCTCACCGAATTTGAAGCCCGATGCGACGGCGAGCCGCCGCGCCCGCTCGTGCAGCTCCCGCGCCCGGTCCGTGTCCCCGGTCAGCAGCGCGATCCTGCCCAGCCCCGACAGCTGGTAGGAGACCTCGGCCGCCAGCCCCAGCTCCTCCGCCATCCGCAGGCCGTCCTCCAGCAGGCGCGCGGCCGTCGCGTAGTCGCCGTGCACCTCGGCGCGGGCGGCGAGCGGCGAGACGCCGCGCAACCGGCCCCACCGGTCGCCGAGTTCGGCGAACAGCTCCGCGCTGCGCTCACCGTCGCGGCGCACCGCCGCCATGTCGCCGCGGATCAGCCGGTGCGTCGCGCGCAGCCCGAGCGCCGCGGCGATGCCCCATCGGTCCTGGTGGGCGCGGAACCCCGCCAGCGCCCGGTCGGTGAGGTCCTCGCTGGCGGCCAGGTCACCGGCGTTGAACAGGGCGTGGGCGTGGAACCACTGGGCCGCGGCCCGGCGGCCGGGGTCGGTGATCCCCTCGTAGCCGGGCAGCGGCGTCCGCTCCCCCGTCAGCAGGGCGAACCCGGCGTGCAGGGCGCCGACTTCGGCCCGGAGCGCGGCCGGTCCTGAGCCGTGCTCCCCGGCCGCCAGCGCGGCGTGCAGCGATCGGCGGGCCTCGCCGAGGCGGCCGCGCAGCAGCCAGTACCAGGACAGCGCGGAGGTCAGGCGCAGCGCCTCGTCGGCCGTCCTCCGCCGGAGCGCGGTCGCGAGGGCGGCTCGCAGGTTGCCGGTCTCGGCGTCGAGCCGGCGCAGCCAGCGGCCCTGCTGCGGACCGCGCAGGTGCGGCCCGGCCCGCTCGGCGAGGTCGGTGTAGTACGCCAGGTGCCGGTCCCGTACGGAGTCGAGGTCGGCCGTCTCGTGCAGGCGCTCGGTGCCGTAGGCGGCGATCGATTCGAGCAGCCGGTAGCGCGGGCCCGCCGGCTCCGGTTCCGGGGTCATGACGACGAGGGACCGTCCGACGAGCCGGACCAGCAGGTCGAGCACGTCCTCCGCCCTGACCCCGTCGCCCGGGCAGACCGCCTCGGCGGCCTGCAGCGTGCAGCCGTCGGTGTGCGCGGCCAGCCGGCGCAGTACGACGCGCTCGGGGGCGGTCAGCAGCTCCCAGCTCCACTCGATCACGGCCCGCAGCGTCCGCTGGCGCGCCGGGGCGCCCCGGTGGCCGCCGGTCAGGACGCGGAAGCGGTCGTCCAGCCGGTCCGCCAGCTGGTGCACGCCGAGCGCCCGCACGCGGGTCGCCGCCAGCTCCAGCGCGAGCGGGATGCCGTCGAGCCGGCGGCAGATCACCTCGACGGCGGCGGTGTTGGCGGTGTCGAGCACGAACCCGGGCGCCGCGGCCGCGGCGCGGGCGGTGAAGAGCCGCACGGCCTCGGTGGGTCGCAGCGGTTCGACGCTCCGGAGCACCTCACCGGCCAGCCCCAGCGGCTCCTGGCTGGTGGCCAGGACGCGCAGCCCGGGCGCGCTGCGCAGCAGGACGTCCGCCAGCTCGGCTACGGCCTCGATCGCCGGCTCGCAGTTGTCCAGGACCAGCAGGACGGTGCGGTCGCGCAGCGCCGCCGCGAGCCGGTCGGCGGGGGCGGCCCGGACGACGGAGGGTCCGGGGAAGCCCGCGGCCGTGTCGTCGCGCAGGCCCAGCGTGGTGGCGATCGTCTCGGCGAGCTCGGCGCTTCCGGCGCCCGTTTCGGCCGCCTGCCGACCGGTGGGTTCGACGATCCAGACGCCGTCGGGGAACGCGTCGGCGACCCGGGCGGCGGTCTCGATCGCGAGCCGGGTCTTGCCGACGCCGCCGGGCCCGGTGAGCGTCACCAGCCGCCCGGCCCCGAGCAGGGACGCGGCGGCGGCCACCGACTCCTCCCGGCCGACGAGTTCGGTCAGCGGAGCGGGCAGATTGGTGCGCGGGCCCGCGCCGGGTTCCGCACCGGATGCGGCACCGGCCGGCTCCGTCGCGTCCAGCTCCGGGGCGCGGGTGAGGATCGACCGGTGCAGCGCGACCAGCCCCGGGCCCGGGTCGAGACCCAGCTCCTCGGCGAGCCGGTCGCGCAGGTCGCGGTACGCGGCGAGGGCCTCGCCCTGCCGGCCCGCCCGGTACAGCGCCCGCAGCTGTACCGCGCGCAGCCGCTCCCGCAGCGGATGCTGTTCGACGAGGGCGCCGAGCTCCGCGACGAGCGGGCCGTGCCCGCCCAGCTCCAGCCGCAGCTCGGCCTGTTCCTCCAGCGCGGCCAGCCGCTGCTCCGCCAGCTGCCCGGCCGCCGTGCGCACGAACTCCTCGTCGGCGAGGTCCGCGTACGCCGCCGGGCCGCGCCACAGCCGCAGCGCCTCGGTCAGCAGGGCGGCCCGGGCCCGTGGGCCGCCGGCGGCGGGCACCCGCGCCAGCAGTGCCCGGAACCGGCCCGCGTCCACGTCACCGTCCTCGACGCGCAGCGAGTAGCCGGCCGGCTGGTGCACCACCAGGTCGCGGCCCACGACGCGGCGCAGCTGGGAGACCTTCGCCTGGAGAGCGTTGGCGGCACGGCCGGGTGGCCGGGCGCCCCACAGGTCGTCGATGAGCCGGTCGGCCGGGACCGGCCGCCCCTCGTGCACCAGCAGGTCCGCCAGCAGCGCCCGGACCTTCAGCTCGGGCACCCGGACCACGGTCCCCCGGTCGTCCCAGACCGCCAGTGGACCGAGCACCCCGAAACGCATGCCGCGACCCTAACCCGGCCCGTCCGGGACCCGTCGCCGGCGGGCCCGCAGCAAACCGTCAGGAGACCGTCAGCGCCGTCGCGCACCGTGGTCGTCACCGGCCCGCAGGGGGCGGGAACTCACCGAGGAGCAGCAGCACATGAGCATGTACGCGGGCAAGAAGGCCGTCATCACCGGCGGCAGCACGGGGATGGGGCTGGCCATCGCCAAGCGCCTCGTCGAGGGCGGCGCGGAGGTCCTGGTGACCGGCCGCAACGAGCGCAATCTGGCGCAGGCGAGGACCGAGCTGGGTCCGGGGGCGCACGTGGTGCGCTCGGACACGGCGGACCTGGCGGACATCGCCGCTCTGGGGGCGACGGTCGAGCAGAAGTTCGGGCACGTGGACCACCTCTTCGTCAACGCGGGCATCGCGGAGCCGGGGTCGGTCGAGTCCGCCACCGAGGAGTCCTACGACCGCCAGTTCGCCGTCAACACCAAGGGCGCGTTCTTCACGGTGCAGCGGCTGAGCCCGCTGCTGCGCGAGGGCGGCTCGATCGTCTTCACCACCTCCGTCGCCGACACCACCGGCACCGCGGGCATGGCCGTCTACTCGGGCACCAAGTCCGCGCTGTGGTCCTTCGCCCAGGTGCTCGCCACCGAACTCGTCGGCCGGGGCATCCGGGTCAACGCCGTCAGCCCCGGCTTCATCGACACCCCGACCGCCGGCGCCACCGGCCTGTCCGCCGAGGAGCGGGCGGCGTTCCACGCGCTCGGCGACGCCGTCACCCCGATGCGGCGCCACGGCACCTCCGACGAGGTCGCCCGCGCGGCCCTGTTCCTCGCCGTCGACGCGACGTTCTCCACCGGGGTGAAGCTGCATGTCGACGGCGGCCTCGGCCAGCACGTGGCGGTGCCGCGGTCCTAGAGCGGGCCCGCTGCCGGGCGCCCGGTTCCGCCGGGTGCCCGAGGGCGCGGATTGCGCCATCCGGAACGCGCTCCCCCGCCGGACACATCAGTGGCGCGGAAAGGGACATACGTACAGGTATGACTCTTCCCAACGCAGGGCGGCACGAGAAAGAGATGGTCGGCACCCGGAAACTTCCCGAGGTCGAGCAGGCCTTCCGGGCCCTGGAGGCCGTCGGGGCCGGGCCGACCCAGCAGACGCAGCTCTCCCGGGGCGCGCTGACGGGCTACCTGTGGGCGCTGGGCCGGGGGAATCCGGCCCCGATCACCGGCGCCCCGACCGAGGGGGCACCGGACCTGCCGCAGCTGACGGCCGAGGTCGACGCCGCGGCGGTGCAGCTGGCGGACGCCGCCCAGCGCACGACCCCGCGCGACTTCACCCAGGGCGTGCACGACGCGCTCGCCTGGATCTGCGGGCACAGCGACATGCGCCCCTGAACTCCCGGACGCGTCAGGCGAGCGTGACCTCGACGGGCAGCCTCTTGATGCCGTTGACGAAGTTCGAGCGCACCCGCGGGACGTCGCCGACGCGGCGGACGCTCGCGATGCGGGGCAGCAGTTCCTCGAACATGGTCCGGATCTCCAGGCGGGCGAGGGAGTTGCCCAGGCAGAAGTGCGGGCTCCCCTTGCCGAACGCGACGTGGTCGTTGTCGCGCCGGGTGACGTCGAAGTCGTAGGGGCGGTCGAAGACCTCCTCGTCGCGGTTGCCGGAGGCGAACCACAGCACGACCTTGTCGCCCTCCCGGATGGGCCGGCCGGCCAGCTCGGTGTCGCGGGTCGCCGTGCGGCGGAAGTGGTAGACCGGCGAGGCCCAGCGCAGGAACTCCTCGACCGCGTCGGGGATCAGCGACGGGTCGTCCTTCAGCTTCGCCAGCTGCGCGGGGTGGTCGATCAGGGCGAGCATGGAGTGCGAGATGGAGTGCCGGGTGGTCTCGTTGCCGGCGACGACCAGGAGCAGGAAGTAGTTGTCGAAGTCCTCCTTCGACAGCGGCACCCCGTCCTGCGGGACCTGGTTGACCAGATGGCTGACCAGGTCGGTGCCGTCGCCGTCGCGGCGCAGCTCCGCCAGTTCGCGGCCGTAGGCGAAGACCTCCTCGGCGGCGGGGCTGCGGAAGGGCAGGTTGCGGTAGCGCTCGCTCTCGGCGCTGTCGAGCAGGACGTCGGCGTAGTCGGGGTCGGTGTTGCCGATGATGCGGTTGCCCCAGTCGATGAGCTGCCGGGTGTCGCCGTCGGGGACGCCGAGCATGCGGGCGAGGACGTTGATCGGGAAGTCGGCGGCGATCTCCTCGACGAAGTCGAACCGTCCTTTGGGCAGCGCCGCGTCGAGGGTGCGGATGGTCAGGCTGCGCAGGAACTCGCCGTACGCGGCCACCGCCTTCGGGGTGAACTGCTTCTGCAGCAGCCGGCGCAGCGCGGTGTGGCGCAGGCCGTCGGTCTCCAGCAGGGAGCGGCGGATGGCGATCTGGTCGTCGTCCACCTCCTCCAGGTTGGTGAACCGGGACGAGGTGAACGTCTCCGGGTCGCGGTCGACGCGGACGATGTCGCGGTGGCGGGTCACGGCCCAGAAGCCGCTGTTGGGCGCGGGTTCCGGCTGCCAGTGGACGGGGTCCTCGTGGCGCAGGGTGTGGAACATCCGCCACGGGGTGACGCCGTCGAGGAAGTTGTCGTGGTCGCAGAGGTCCACCTCCTTCAGTGCCATCGGCTCCGGCAGGTCGCCGACGCTGGTCGGCGCGGTGTCGGCCATGGGGTGCCCCCAATGCGGGTGGTCGGGCGGCGCGGCGGGTTCGGCCGAGCCGTCACAGGAAGTAGGCGTACTCGCCGAACTCCCAGTCGGTGACGTGGTGGTGGAAGCGGTCGGCCTCGTCGCGCTTGTAGGCGAGGAAGACGGTGGTGAAGTCCGTTCCGAGCACGCCGGCGAGGGCCTTGTCGGCCTCCAGCGCGTCGAGCGCGGCCGGCAGGTCGGCAGGCAGCTGGGGGGACTTGGCGGCGTCGTAGCCGTAGCCGTCGAGCGGTTCCGGCGGCTCCTGGCCGTCGCGGATGCCGAGCAGGGCGGCGGCGAGGGTGGCGGCGACGGCCAGGTACGGGTTGGCGCTCGCGTCGCCCAGCCGCAGTTCCAGCCGGGCGCCCGCGCCGCGCTCCGGCGGGACGCGGACCATGGCGCTGCGGTTGTCCAGGCCCCAGTCGATGAGCCACGGGGCGAGGGTGTCGGGGCCGAAGCGCTTGTAGGAGTTCACGGTCGGGTTGAGCAGCGCGGTCAGCGCCGGCGCGTGGGCGAGCAGCCCGGCGAGGGCGTGGCGGGCGGTGTCGGACAGCCCGTACGGGGCGGCGGGCTGGTCGAAGGTGTTGCCGTCGGTGTCGTCCAGCCCGGACAGGTGGAGGTGGAAGCCGGAGCCGCCCTCGTCGTTGAAGGGGCGGGCCATGAACGTGGCGAGCCTGCCCTCCAGGCGCGCCAGTTCCTTGACGGCGGTCTTGAAGCGGAACGCCCGGTCTGCGGCGTCGAGCGCCCCGGAGTGGGCGAGGTTGATCTCGAACTGGCCGCTGCAGAACTCGTGGTTGCCCGCGAGGACGCCGAGGCCGAGGTCCCGCAGGTGGCGCAGGGTGCGCAGGAGGTGGCCGTCGGGGTCGCCGCGCAGGCCGGCGGAGTAGACGTTGCCGGCGGCCTCGCCGTAGCGGCGCCAGCCGGTCGGGGTGCCCGGGGCCGGCTCGCACAGGAAGTACTCCAGTTCGGGCCCGACGACCGGCCGCAGTCCCCCTTCCGCGCACCGGGCGAGCACGGACCGCAGCAGGTCGCGCGGGGACTCGGGGGCGAAGGCGCCGGTGGCGGGGTCGGTGACGTCGGCGAGGCAGGAGGCGACGCCGGGCTCCCACGGCAGCGCGACCAGGGTGGCCAGATCGGGGTGGACGAGGACGTCGGGCAGGCCCGCGTCGAGCCCGCCGGGGATCGGGACCACACCGCCGCGCGGGGTGGTGTGGTAGACCGCCCGGCAGAAGGTGAGGCCGTGGCCGCAGGCGCCGGGCAGCTGGTCGAGCAGGATGTCCCGGGCCCGGTCGTTGCCCAGCAGGTCGGGGTAGGCCACCCGCACCGTGTCGATGCCCTGGACGGTGAGCCGCTCCATGTGCTGTTGGACCTCGGAAGGGTGGTCGGCACTCACCAGCGGCTCCTCGGACGGGCGGGAACGGACGGCGTGCGGCCGGAACGGCAGGACCCGGCTCTATTATTTGACCCCAAACGATAGATAGCGGCGCAGCGCTCCGCAAGGGGTCGCGCGCGGCCGATACCCGTGCCGCGCAAGGGCTATGGCCGTACCGCGCACGGGTCTTGACCCCGCGGGGAGCCCGACGTAATTTGTTTGAGACCAAACGAATTCCCCGGGAGGACCGCATGCGGGTCACCGTCGACCGGACCAGGTGCCAGGACCACGGCCAGTGCGTCTTCTCCGCCCCCGACGTGTTCCGCCTCGACGAGGAGGGCCACCTCGTGCACGCCGACGAGGTCGACGAGGCGCTGCGCGAGGACGTCGAGGACGCCGCGGACGTGTGCCCGCTCCAGGCCATCACGGTCGAGGGCTGACCCCGTGACCGGCCGGATCGCGATCGCCGGCGCGTCGCTCGGCGGGCTGCGCGCCGCGGAACAGGTGCGCGGCGCCGGCTGGACCGGCGAGATCGTCGCCATCGGGGACGAGTCCCGCATGCCCTACAACCGGCCCCCGCTGTCCAAGGAGGCCCTCGCGGGCCGCGCGCCCTTCAGCGCGCTGGCCTTCCGTCCCAAGGCCGCCGCCGCCGTCATCTGGCGGCTGGGCACCGCCGTCGCCTCGGCCCGGCTGCACGACCGCACCCTGGAGCTCGCCGACGGCGCGAGCATCACCTTCGACGGTCTGGTGATCGCCACCGGAATCCGCCCGCGCCGGCTGCGCTGCCCCGGCCCGAGCGGTCCCGGCAGTGGGCGGTACACCGTCCGGACGCTCGACGACGCCCAGGCGCTGCGCGCTGAACTCAGCGCCTCGGGGGTGCGCCTGGTCGTCGTCGGGGCCGGCTTCATCGGCTGCGAGGTCGCGGCCACCGCCCGCGGCCTCGGGGTGCGGGTGACCGTCGTCGAGCCGGAACCGCTGCCGCTGGTGCGCGCGCTGGGCGACGTGCTCGCCGCCGACGTGCTGCGGCGCCACCGCGAGCACGGCGTGACCTTCGCCCTCGGCCGCACCGTCGAGCGCTTCACCGGCAGCGGCCCGGACGACACCGGCCGGATCACCGGCGTCGTCCTGGACGACGGGACCGAACTGGCCGCCGACGTGGTGGTGGAGGCGATCGGCTCGGTCGCCAACACCGAATGGCTCGACGGCAACGGCCTCGACCTGTCCGACGGCGTACTCTGCGACGCGCGGCTGCGGGCCGGCGGCCTGCCGCACGTGGTCGCCGTCGGCGACGTCGCCCGCTTCCCCAACGCCCGCTACGACGAGGTGCCGCGCCGGGTCGAGCACTGGTCGATCCCCGGGGACTGCGCCAAGCACGCCGCACGGACCCTGGTGGACGGGCTGGCCGGCGGACCCCGGCGGCTGCCGCGGGACGACGCGCCGTTCACACCCCTGCCGTCCTTCTGGAGCGACCAGTACGACTGCCGCCTGCAGTCCTTCGGCGCTCCCGCGCTGGGCGCGGCCGACGCCCGGGTCCTGGAGCACGGCCCCGGCCAGGACCTGCTGATCGGCTACTACGCCGCAGGGCGGCTGGTCGGCGTGGCCGCGATCGGCGGGCCGGCCGCCGCCGCCAAGGCGGCCGGCTTCCGGGCCGCGCTGCTCCACCGGCCCGCCGCCGCGTGACCCGCCCCTTCGACCGAGGAGACACCGTGTCCCCTGTGCGCGGCTGGTTCCACCCCAAGACGGCCACCGGCGCCGCGTCCCTCGTTCCCGCTCCCCCGTGGCGGTACTCCGGCGACCTGCTCACCGTCGAGTACCGCACCGACCCCGCCCGGGTCCGCGAACTGCTGCCCGAGCCGCTGGAGCCCGCGGCCGAGGACCCGGGCGCGGTGGCGCTGATCTGGGCCGACTGGCAGTCCTGCGCCGACGGCGGCGCGGAACTGCTCGACCCGGTCCGCGCGCAGTACAAGGAGACGTTCGCCGTGGTCCGCTGCTCCTACCGGGGCCGCACCTACTCGCGCTGCGTCTACATCTGGGTCGACAAGGACTTCGCGATCGCCCGCGGCCTGCACCAGGGCTACCCGAAGAAGCTCGGCTCGATCCACCTGACGCGCCCGCACCCGTACGGGCCGGCCCCGTGCGTCGAGGCCGGCGCCCGGTTCGGCGCGACCCTCGCGGCGGCCGACCGGCGGCTGGCCGAGGTCGTGGCCACGCTGCGCGAACCGTCGGCCGGCGGCGGCTTCGTCAACGGCCACCCCATGCTGCACCACCGCTGGCTGCCGTCGATCGAGAAGGGCAAGGGGTTGGCGCTGGACGAGCTGATCGAGTCCGGCGCCGCGTCGTTCGAGGGCGGCCCGCCCTGGGCGGCCGACGCGGAACTCACCCTGTTCGAGGCGCCGACCGAGGAACTCGCCCGGCTGCGCGTCGACGAGCCGATCGGCGCGTACTACCGGCAGGTCGGCGTGGTCTGGGACGGCGGACGGCTGCTCGAATCGGGCACCTCCGGCGCCCGGTAGGCGCTGCCGCTCCCTGGACCCGACCCCCGCCACCGGAGGATCCCCATGGCCCGACCCCCGACGACGACCGCCCTGGTCGCGGACGTCCCCGTCGACACCCGGCACTGGATCGGCGGCCACCGCGTGGCCTCGGCCGCCACCTTCACCGACCACTCCCCCATCGACGGCGCCCCGCTCGCCGAGATCGCCCGGGGCGGGGCCTCCGAAGCCGCGGCGGCGGTGGGGGCCGCCGCCGCGGCCTTCCCAGACTGGGCCGCCACCCCGCGCGCCGAACGGGCCCGCGTCCTGCACGCCGTCGCCGACGGGGTGGACAAGCGGCGCGAGGATCTGGCCCTGGTCGAGACGCACGACAACGGCGCCCTGCTGCGCTCCCACCGCCGCGGCGTGCTGCCCCGCGTGGCGCACAACTTCCGGTTCTTCGCCGACCGGCTGCTGGAGCTGGAGCACGCGGAGTTCGACACCCGCGGCCACACCAACCGGGTCTCCTGGGACCCGGCGGGACCCTGCGCGCTCATCACCCCGTGGAACGCCCCGCTCATGCTGGCCACCTGGAAGATCGCCCCGGCGCTCGCCGCCGGCAACACCGTCGTCCTCAAACCCGCCGAGTGGTCCCCGCTGACCGCCTCCCTGCTGGCCGACATCGCCGCCGGCGCCGGACTGCCCCCCGGCGTGCTCAACGTGCTCCAGGGGTACGGGGCCGAGGCCGGCGACGCCCTCGTCTCGCACCCCGGCGTCCGGCGGATCAGCTTCACCGGCTCCGTCGCCACCGCCCGCCACGTCGCCGCCGCGGCCGCCGCCCACCTCACGCCGGTCAGCCTGGAGCTGGGCGGCAAGTCCCCGCTGCTGGTCTTCGCCGACGCGGACCTGGACCTCGCCGCCGACCTGGCCGTGGAGCAGTACGACAACGCCGGGCAGGTCTGCCTGGCCGCGACCCGGCTGCTCGTGCAGTCCGCAGTCGCCGACGCGTTCCTGCGCCGCTTCACCGAACGGGCCGCACGGCTGCGGCAGGGCGACCCGCGCGAGGAGGCCACCGACATCGGGCCCACCATCCACCGCCGCCAGCTGGAGCGGATCGACGGCTTCGTCCGGCGCGCCCTGGACGCCGGCGCCCGCGCCGTGATCGGCGGCGGCCCGCACCCCGGGCTCGGCGGCCTGTACTACCGCCCCACCCTGCTCACCGACGTGGCCCAGGACGCCGAGATCGTCCAGGAGGAGGTCTTCGGCCCGGTCCTGACGCTGCAGACCTTCGACACCGAGGACGAGGCCGTCGCCCTCGCCAACGGCACCCGCTTCGGCCTGGCCGCCACCGTGGCCACCGGCGACCGGGAGCGGGCCCGGCGGGTCGCGGACCGGCTGGTCGCCGGCACCGTCTGGACCAACTGCTTCTTCGTCCGCGACCTGCGGGCCCCCTTCGGCGGCTCCCGCCGGTCCGGCATCGGCCGGGAGGGCGGGACGTGGAGCTTCGACTTCTACTGCGACCTCAAGAACACCGTGACCGCGCCGGAGGGATGGACCGACCATGGGTGAGATCGTCGGCGCGGGCCTGCTCGCGCACGTGCCCACCATCGTGCTGCCGGAGGCGGACCGGCGCGAACTGAACGAGGGCCGCGAGATCACCCTCGTGCCCGGCCTGCGGCAGCTGCGCCGGGACGTCTTCGACTCCCTGGACTACGACACCGTCGTCGTCCTGGACTCGCACTGGGCCACCACCGTGGAGTTCGTGATCACCGCCCACGCCCGGCGCGCCGGGCTGTTCACCTCCGAAGAGCTGCCGCGCGGCATGTGCCGCATGCCCTACGACTTCCCCGGCGACCCCGAACTCGCCCGCTCGGTCGCCGCGTTCGCCGACAAGCACAACACCTGGATCACGCCCGTCGACGATCCGTACCTGCCCGTCCACTACGCGACCGTCAACCTGTGGAAGTTCCTCGGCGAAGGCCTGCCCGACAAGCGGTGGATGAGTATCGGCGTCTGCCAGACCGGTGACGGCGAGGACCACCTGCGGCTGGGCCGGGCGCTCGCCGACGGGATCGCCGCCACCGACCGCAGGGTGCTCGTCCTCGCCTCCGGCGCCCTGTCGCACACCTTCTGGCCGCTGCGGCGGCTGCGCGACCACGAGAGCAGCGACCCGTCGCACATCTTCACCGCCGAGGCCCGCGCGGCCGACGAGCAGCGCATCGACTGGTTCCGCCAGGGCCGCCACGACCGGGTCCTGGGCACCATGGCGGAGTTCTACCGCTACCGGCCGGAAGCCCGGTTCGGCCACTACCTGATGCTGGCCGGGGCGCTGGGCGAGGAGCGCTGCACGGCGCCCGCCCGGCAGTACGGGGCGTACGAGAACTCCATCGGCACCGGCCAGGTCCACCTGTGGTTCGACCGCCCGGCCGGCGGCTGGACCCGGCCCCCCGCGCCCGCCACCGAACCGGAGGCCGACCATGCCTGAACTCCGCCGCATCCTGCTGGACGGCGCCGTCGTCCAGGTCGTCCTGGAAGACGGGGAACTCGTCGCCCCCGACGGCCGCCGCGTACCCGCCGACGCGGCCCACCACCTGCCGCCCGTCACCCCCGGCAAGATCGTCGCGGTGCACCTCAACCACCGCAGCCGCGCGGAGGAGTTCCGGACCACCCCGGCCGCGACCCCCACCTACTTCCACAAGCCGACCTCCGCCCTCAACTCGCACGGCGGCGCCGTCGTGCGGCCCGCGGGCTGCCGGTACCTCAACTACGAGGGCGAGGTGGCCATCGTCATCGGCGCCACCTGCCGCAACATCGCGCCGGAGGACGCCGCCGGGTACATCGCCGGCTACACCATCGGCAACGACTACGGGCTGCACGACTTCCGGGACACCGATGCCGGCTCCATGCTCCGCGTCAAGGGCTCCGACACCCTGTGCCCGTTGGGCCCGGGGCTGGTCACCGGCTGGGACTTCCGCCACAAGTACCTGCGCACCCACGTCAACGGCAAGGTGGTGCAGGACGGGTCCACCGACGAGATGCGCTGGGACATGCACTACCTCGTCGCCGACATCGCCCGCACCATCACCCTGCACCCCGGCGACGTGCTGCTGTCCGGCACCCCGGCCAACTCCCGTCCGGTGGAGCCCGGTGACGTCGTCGAGGTCGAGGTCGAGGGCCTGGGCCGGCTCACCAACCACATCGTCACCGGGCCGGTGCCGGTCCGTGCCGACTGCGGCGCCCAGCCCACCGCCTCGGAGGAGGTCGTCTCGACGGCCCTCGGCGGCGACTGGGAGTTCCGCGGGGTCAGAGCCCCCCGGCGGCCCTGACCCGTCCCCCGTATCCGAACGCGAGGTGAGCGGCATGAGAACCCACCCGGCCGACGGTCCGGTCACCGGCGACGAGGCGTCCACCGCGACCCGCACCCTCAAGCGGGACGCCCTGGGCGTCCTGGGCATCGTCTTCTTCGTCCTGTCGGCGCAGGCCCCGCTCACCGGGATCGCCGGAGCCGTCCCGATCTCGGTCGCCGTCGGCAACGGCCCCGGCACACCGGTCGCCTACGCGGTGGCCGGGGGCATCGTCCTGCTGTTCTCGGTCGGTTTCGTCGCCATGGGGCGCTACGTCGTGGACGCGGGAGCGTTCTACACCTACATCGGCAAGGGGCTCGGCCCGGCCGCCGGCACCGGCAGCGCGGGCGTGGCGCTGCTGGCCTACACCACCGTCCAGTGCGCCATGTACGGGCTGTACGGGTCCGTGGTGAACGGGCTCGCCGACCACTACCTGCGCTGGGACGTGCCCTGGTGGGCGTGGGCGCTGCTGACGATGGCCGTCGTCCAGGCGCTCGGGGCCTTCGGCGTCGAGCTCGGCGCGAAGATCCTGGCCGTGTTCGTCACCGCCGAGTTCAGCATCCTGCTGGTCTTCGGCCTCGTCACGCTCTTCAAGGGCGGCGGCCCCGAGGGGCTCGCGCCGGCGGACAGCTTCTCGCCGGGGGCGGCGCTCGACGGCGCGCCGGGGGTCGCCCTGGTCTTCGCGCTCGCCTCGATGCTCGGCTTCGAGGCCACCGCGATCTACGGCGAGGAGGCGCGCGACCCGCGCAGGACCGTCCCCCGCGCCACGTATCTGGCGGTGGCCGTGGTCACCGTATTCTTCACCTTCACCTCCTGGATGCTGATCGCGTCGTACGGGGCGTCGGGCAGCGCCGCCGCCGCGGGAAAGGCCCTGGACAGCGGCGACTCGACGGACTTCGTCTTCTCCCCGGTGGCGGCGCGGTTGGGGAGCTGGGCCGGGGACGTGCTGCCGTTCCTGCTGGCCACCTCGCTGTTCGCCGGCATCCTGGCGTTCCACAACTCCGCGAACCGCTACTTCTACGCGCTCAGCCGCGACGGCCTGCTGCCGCGGCCGGTCTGCTCGCTCAACCGGCACCGCTCGCCGTGGGTCGCGGGCACCGTGCAGAGCACGACGGCGGTGCTGCTCGTCGGCGCCTTCGCGGTGGCCGGGAAGGACCCGGTGCTCGCGCTCTTCTCCTGGTTCAGCGGCCTGGCCGTGCTCGCCATCACCCTGCTGTACCTGCTGACCTCGGTCTCGGTGATCGTGTACTTCCGCCGGGAGCGCTCCGACACCCGGCTCGGTCCGACCC
Organism: Streptomyces sp. NPDC006733; assembly: GCF_040636125.1. Classification (NCBI taxonomy): domain Bacteria; kingdom Bacillati; phylum Actinomycetota; class Actinomycetes; order Kitasatosporales; family Streptomycetaceae; genus Streptomyces; species Streptomyces sp. NPDC006733. The sequence continues at coordinate 180,857 of NZ_JBEYJD010000010.1, forward strand.
GGCTCGCCCCGGCGCTCGCGGCGGCCGGCATCGCGGGCGCGATCTGGCTCATCCTGGCCAACTTCACCACGCTCATCGGGGGCGACGCCGTGACGGCCACCTGGCTGGCGGTGTGCGTGCCCGCGGTGTTCGTGCTCTGCGCGGGCCTGTCCCTGCTCACCCGCCGACGTACACTTTGACCCCGAACGACATGCTGGTCACAAGGAGGGGTCCGTGTCCGCGGAGCATTCCATCGCCGAGACCGAGAAGCTGGTCCGGTCCAAGCTCGGCGGCACCTCGATCCGCCATGACCAGATGGCCGTCGTCTCCAACATCTACCGCGCCGCCTCCGCCGTGCGTCAGCACGTCGAGAACTCGGTGCTGCGCGGCTCCAACCTCACCTGGACCGGGTTCGTGGTGCTGTGGGTGGTGTGGATCTGGGGCGAGCGGGAGACCCGCTTCGTCGCCGAGGAGGCCGGGATCTCCAAGGGCACCCTCACCGGGGTGGTCCGCACGCTGGAGTCGCGCGGCCTGGTCGTCCGCGCCGTGCACCCCTCCGACGGCCGGCGGGTGCTGCTGAGCCTCACCGACCAGGGCGAGCGCCTGCTCGCCGAGCTGTTCCCCGAGTTCAACGCCGAGGAGGCGTTCGTCACCGGGCAGCTCAGCGACGAGGAGTGCCGGCGGACCGCGGACGTGCTGCGCCGCATCGTCGTCCAGGTCGAGACGCAGGGCGAGGAGCGCCGGCTGGACCTGCTCGACGGCGCCGCGCCCACTCCGCGCCACAGCGGGCGCCGCGCCAAGGCGTAGGAACCGTAGAGCCGTAGAAGCCGTCGAGCCGGAGGAGCGGGCGGGGTCACGACCGGTTCCGGGCGGCGCGCACCAGCGCGTCGAACAGGCCCTGGTTGCCCCGGTCCTGGTGCGCGGTGTCCTCCGGGTGCCACTGCACGGCGGTGAACCAGGCTGCCGCGCCCGGCAGGTCGAGGGCTTCGACCGTGCCGTCGGCGGCGCGGGCGGCGACCGCCAGGCCGGTGCCGAGGCCGTCGACGCGCTGGTGGTGGTAGCACGACACGTTGACCTCCCGTGCCCCCAGCAGGCCCGCGAGCGGTGATCCGCACTCCACGCGCACCGGGTGCACCCGGTGCCGGTGCTCGCGGTCCGGGCCGCCCATGTCCTGTTCGAGGGTGCCGCCCAGCAGGACGTTGACGACCTGCAGTCCGCGGCAGACCGCGAGCAGCGGCAGGCCCGCGTCCAGCGCCCGGCGGGCGGCCGCCAGGTCGAAGCCGTCCTGCTCGTCGTCCACGTCGTAGACGCCGCGGTGCGGGCCGGCGGCCCCGTACCGGTGCGGTGCGACGTCACCGCCGCCGGGCAGCAGCAGCCCGTCGCAGCGGGCCAGCCGGGCGGCCACCTCGGCGGGGTCGGCCGTGCCGCCGGGTGCGTGCGGGTGCATCATCAGCGGCTCGCCGCCCGCCCGCCAGACCGCTTCGACCAGGGCGCGGGCGGTGACCTCGGCGGCGTAGCGCAGGGCGGAGGTGGTGGCGCTGAAGCGGGCGGGCAGGGCGATCAGCGGGCGCTGCCCCGTCACAGCTGGATCCAGGTGGTCTTCAGCTCGGTGTACTTCTCCAGCGCGTGCGCCGACTTGTCGCGCCCGTTGCCGGACTGCTTCATGCCGCCGAACGGCACCGTCAGGTCGCCCTCCTCGTAGCAGTTGACCCAGACCGTCCCGGCCCGCAGGGCGCGCGCGACGCGGTGCGCGGTGCTCAGGTCGGAGGTCCACACCCCGGCCGCGAGGCCGTACTCGGTGGCGTTGGCGAGCGCGACGGCCTCGTCCAGGTCGTCGAAGGTCAGGACCGACAGCACCGGTCCGAAGATCTCCTCGCGGGCGAGGCGGGAGGCGGGGTCCACCCGGTCGAAGACGGTGGGCTGCAGGTAGGTGCCGCCGCTGTCGAGGCGGACGCGCTCGCCGCCGGTCCGCAGCCGGGCGCCGTCGGCGGTGCCGCCGTCGATGTGCTCCAGCACCCGCCGCAGATGCCCCTCCCCGGCCAGCGCCCCCATCTGGGTGGCCGGGTCCAGCGGGTCGCCGACCCGCAGCAGGCGGGCGTGGCCCACGACGTCGTCGACGACGCGTTCGGCGATCGCTCGGTGGACGAGCAGCCGGGAGGGGGCGGTGCACATCTCGCCCTGGTTGAAGAAGATCCCCCAGGCCGCCGTCGCGGCGGCGCGGGCCAGATCGGGCGCGTCCGGCAGGATGATGTGCGGCGACTTGCCGCCGAGTTCGAGCCAGACCCGCTTGAGGTTGGAGTCCGCGGCGTAGCGCAGGAAGTGGCGTCCGACGGCGGTCGATCCGGTAAACGCGAGCACGTCGACGTCAGGGTGCGTCCCCAGGGCCCGGCCGGGCGCCGGGCCCTCGCCGGTGACCACGTTCAGCACCCCCGGCGGCAGGCCCGCCTCGGTCGCCAGCCGTCCCAGGCGCAGCGCCGACAGCGGTGAGCGGTCGGACGGCTTGAGGACCGCGGTGCAGCCCGCGGCCAGCGCCGGGGCGAGCTTCCAGGAGGCCAGCGTGAGCGGGAAGTTCCACGGCACGACCGCGCCGACCACGCCGGTGGGCTCCCGGGTGACCAGGGCGAGCGCGTCCGGCGCGACGTGCGGGGACTCGTCGCTCAGCTTGTCGGCGAGCTGCCCGTACCAGCGAAAGGTGGTGGCGGCGGCGCGCAGTTCGATGCCCTGCGCCTCGGTGACGGGCTTGCCCATCTCCAGGGTGATCAGCAGGGCGAGTTCCGCGCGGTGCTCCTCGATCAGGTCGGCCAGCCGGATCAGCGCGCGGCCCCGGTCGGCCGGTGACAGCCGCGGCCAGGGACCGGAGTCGAACGCGCGGCGCGCGGCGGCCACGGCCCGGTCGACCTCCGCGGCGCCCGCGTCGGCGACCCGCGCCAGCAGGTGGCCGTCGCGGGGCGCGACGACGGCGAACGTGTCCCCGCCGCCGGGCTCGTCCGCGCCGTCGATGTGGTGCGCGGTCGGCGGCCGCAGCGCTTCGGCCCGCCGCAGCCACTGTGCGTAGGTGTCGTCCGCCATGGGTGTCCCCGGTTCCGCGGGAGTCCGCACGCTCTGCGCCGGCAGGTTGTTTGACTCCAAACGATATGCGCTCCGGGGACACCGCACAAGGCCGCGCCGTCAGCTCTTCCCGCCCAGGTCCTCCGTGCTCTGCCCCGGGTCCAGCAGGTGCAGCCGGTCACTGAGCCCGGCCCGCTCGAAGGCCTCCACCAGCGTCTCGCGCCCCTGCGTCAGATGCGACCAGTGCTCGAAGTGCAGCGGCACGACGTGCGGGGCGCCCAGGATGGCCGCCGCCTCCGCCGCGTGCTCGCTGCCCAGTGTCAGGTCGGCGCCGGGGATGAACGGCGCCTGCGCGGCCCCGGCGAACAGCACCACGACGTCGAACGGGCCGCAGCGCTCCGTGATCTCCCGCACCACGTCCAGCGAGGCGTTGTCCCCGCTCACGTACACCGTGGGCACCCCTTCGCCCGACAGGACGAATCCGACGACCTCGCCGACGATGGGCTCGCTGCCGGCCGGTCCGTGCTGCGCCGGCACCCCGGTGATCCGCAGCGGTCTGCCGTCCGGGCGCAGCAGTTCGGTCTGCGCCCAGTGGGCGAGCGCCTGGACGCGGCCGCCGACCCGCTGGCGGGCCGAGCGGGTGGAGAGCGTCAGCGGTACCTGCGACAGGTACGCCGCGCCCGCCACGTCGAAGTTGTCCGGGTGCTGGTCGTGCGAGAGCAGTACGGCGTCGACCGCCTCGACGCCCTCCGCCGCGATCGCCGGCCCGACGGCCTTGACCAGCGCCCACTCTCCGACGGGGTACACCCCCGGAGCGTCGAACGTGGGATCCGTCAGCAGCCGCAGGCCGCCGATCTCGATCACCGCGGTGGGTCCGCCGATGTACTGGATGGTCGTTGCGGTCATGGGTCCGTCCCTTGGTATCCGGTCACACGGTGGCCGCCGCGAACCGCCCCGCCCCGCGGCGGGACCGTTCACGACGGCGGGACCGGCCGGTGCGCGCCGCGGCGGGCGGTGCCGCCGCGGCGCCGGCCGGACATCTCAGACGGCGATCACCCTGATCGACGGGTGGTCGATCGTGTTGAGGTAGAGCTTCTCCTTCTTGCCGTCCTGCTCCAGTTCGACGATGAGCCGGTACTTGTACACACCCGGCTTCGCCGTGCTCAGGACCGTGCCCGCCCAGTAGTAGTAGACGGGCGTGTACGGGGACCGCATGCGGTCCGGCATCCCGTAGATCTTGAGTTCGGTGAAGATCTTGCGCTCGGAGACGTCCTCCTCATCGCCCTTCTCGGTGTCGAGGAGGACGATGCTGGCGATCTTCGGCATCGGCGGCCAGGTGCCGTCCAGCCGCTTCTCCATGTCGATCGGCCGGATGATCCAGTTCAGGACCTGGCCCTGCTTGCAGACCGTCTCCAGCTGCCGCGTCCCCTGCCCCTCACCGCCGATGCTGTTGTCCATCATGTACATCGCGTCGCTCAGCGAGCCCGTGGCCGTCGCCCGTTCCATGTTGACCAGGGTGACGATGTTGAGCTGTACCGAGTTCAGCTGACCGGGGTTCTGCTTCTGCTCCACGCTGCTGCGTGTACTGGTCGTCAACGCTCCTCCTTGGCGCACGGCATCCGTGTCCGGCGGTCGGGTTCCCTAGCCGATCAGGGACGACTGCAGGGTGCTGGTGATCGGCTCGTCGCGCGTCCCCAGCTTGAACTTGATCTGATAGCTGACCGCCTGCAGGTCGTCCTGCTTCACCGTGCCGGTCCAGTAGGCGACGTCGGTGCCCGGGTACACCTTGCGCACCGGTTCGCACACCGCCTGGTCGATGACGATCTCGTCGATGGCCACGAACGCCTCGCACTCCAGCGCCAGGACGTTCCAGACCAGCTGGTCGCCCTTGTACACCTTCGTCCGCAGCTGCTCGGTACCGAAGCCGGTGGAGCCACCGGCCTTGTTCGTGTCGTACAGGTACAGGTGGCCGTTCATGCTGCGGGCCGCCAGTGCACCCACGCAGTCCACCACCGCGGTGATCGCGATCGGCCGCCTCGTACCGGTTTCCTGCGCCTTCGCCCTGGGGGGCATGGGCTTCCTCCTCGTCCTCGGGTCGGGGGTGTTACGGGCGGGCGGCCGGGCCCAGCGGGAGCAGGCCCACGCCGGCCTTGGTGAAGGCGTTGCGCTTGGGCTCGTTCGTGATCCGCAGGCGCGACTCGGCGGTCATGTTCACCGGTTCCCACAGCAGTTCGCCGCCCTGCGGCTTCAGCTGGTGGAGCTGGATCCGCATCGTGTAGGAGTACGTTCCCGGCCGCGACGTGTCGACCGTCGCGGACCAGTACCACCCGTCGGTGACCAGGTCCGGCGATCCGTACTCGGCCGGATACATGATCTTCTCGTCGACGGCCTCGCCGTAGATGTCGGTGATGACCGGCGCGGGGTAGCTGAGCGCGGTCGTGTCCCCGTTGGAGATGACGTGACCGGTGAGGTCCAGGACCTTCTGCCCGCTCAGCCCGCGGGTGCGCGGCGTGGTCTTGACCCGGGTGCCGGCGATCTTCTGGATGCGGGCCAGCTCGGACCCGGCGTCCGCGCCGGTGCCGCCGGGCTTGGCGGTCAGCGCGTCCAGTTCGGCCAGGGCCTGCTGGTCCGTCTGGCGCGCCCGGTCGGCCTGGTAGCTGCGGGGCACCGTCGGGGGGATGGAGCCGAGGCTGTACGGCAGCCAGTTCAGCACCTGCTCGCTCGCCTGCGACCCGTCGCTCCAGCAGGAGCCGTTGATCGCGGTCACCAGACCGCCGGTCCCCTCGCCCTCCGAGCCGTGCAGCTTCATGTTGTCGAACAGGTAGGTGTTGCCGTTCAGGCTTCTGGTCTCCAGAGCCGTGCCGACGTCCACGAGCACGATGATGGCTAACTGTTGGGCCATGAGCCCGCCTTTCCTTCCAGGTCTGCCGCTACTGACGGGGGTTGGCTACTGACACATCAACGCGGGTGTGTCGATGTCCAGGACGCTGTACGCGCCCTCGTACATCTGCAGCTCCAAGCGGTACTTGTGGGCCACGCCGGGCGTCATGTAGCGCGGCACCACTCCGGACCAGACGTCGAGTTCGAGCTTCTCGCTCTCCTCGGAGGGCGTGGACGTGTGCGGCGCGCTGCTGCCGTTGTGGCCCGGTTCGAGGAACTCGATGTTCTTGATCTCGACCGGTGTCTGCAGATCGACCGCGAGGACCGTCCACTGGACGGTCTGCCCCGGGGCCACGATGGTGACCAGGTCGGCCGTTCCCTGACCCGCGCTCTGCAGGGATCCGTCGTCGATCATGCAGAGATTGCCGTTGCGCAGCGTGCCACCGGACAGTGCTCCGATGACATCCACGACAACGATGATGTTGACCTTCTGCTTCATTCCCTCTCCTGTCCCTCTCCTCGTGGTTCCCGTGGTTCCCGTGGTCCGCGTGGTCCGGTGACTCCCGTGACGCGCGCGTGCGGCACTAACCACGGTCGCGCACCAGCGGCACCTTGCCGACGGCCGTGCGCTCGATCTCGCCCGACAGCTTGTGGACGAACTTGAGATGGAAGTGGTAGCCGCTCTTCTCAATCCCGGCGGGATTGGCCTCCCCGTGGTTGAACAGCGACAGGGAGCGCGGCAGGGCGTTGACGAAGACCTGCTGGACCCCGTACGGCCCCAGCGCCATATCCGTCCGGTAGGTGCAGCCCGGCACGTCGTCGACCGACGCGAGCAGGGTGATGGTCCGGCTCTCCCGGTGGTTGACGAACTGGACCTCGTGCGCCACCGCGTCCAGGTCCATCGCCGTGGCCGTCTTCAGCTCCTCGCACACCGAGGCATAGGCCCGCGCGGCGGAGTACTGACTGTCATTCAGATGCAGCACGTCGCCGGTGCGCCCCGAGAACTCGAACTGCCGCGTCTTGAGCCCGGGCCCGTCCAGCAGGGGCCTGCGGATCATCTTGTCGCCCAGTTTCAGCCGCAGCAGCGGCGTCTCGTGGGCGTGCAGCCGGGTGACGACGAGTTCGCCCTCCTCGCCCTCGGCCACCCACCGTCCCGCGTCATCGACGATCTCGATGAAGTGCAGGCCCGGCACCGACGCGAGGTACGGCGACTCGGCCCGCAGCTGCAGTCCGATGGTCTCCGCCTGGGTGGCGGCGAAGTAGCTGAGGACGGACAGGTTGGGATAGACCTCCCGCAGTTCCACCCGCTTGCGCTGCGGCAGCACCCCGCTGCCGTACAGGGCGACCCGGAAGCTCTCCCTGGCCTCACGGTTCATGTTCGCGCCCAGCTCACTCAGTATCGCGATGCCGGCGGATATCCCCATCAGCGCCTTCGGCCCGGGGTACGAGAACATGTGCTCCAGTACCGGGGCGGTGACCGGGCCCGCACCGATGTAGTTGATGCCGGGGACGTTCTGCAGCACACCGCCGACCATCGTGCCGCTGCTCCACATCTGGTAGTCGGCCAGTGTGGTGATCAGCCATCGGGGATCGCTGCCGCGCAGGTACTCGCCGAGCTGGTACGTCCCCATGAAGCGGCCGGCGATCTCGTAGGTCTCGTGCAGCTCACGTATCGGGTAGACCGTCTCCAGCGGCCGGCCGCCACTGGTGCCGCCGCTGGCCACGATCTCGAAGCCGCCGCGGTTCAGCGGCACGACCATGCCGGGGCGCGAGTCCATGAAGAAGTCGCGCTGGACGTCCTTGTCCGACAGCGGAACGTGCTGCCATGCCTCGTACGTGTCGGGGGCCTCGGTGATCCCGGCCTCCCGCAGCCGGGCGCGCCACAGCGGGTTGAGCATGACCGTGTTGACCTGCTGCTGCAGCCGGCGCAGCACCAGGGCGTCCTGGATCTCGTGCGGGACCTCGCTGTACGGCACCTTGCAGGACTGCTCGCACGCGCGCATCTTCGTCGCGAAGGTCGGCAGCTGGGCCACGACGTCGATGGATGCGGGCTTCCATTCCCGGTCGGGAATCAGTCGGCGCGCCAGAGGCACGGCGCCGACGGACGGAGACTTCTTCTGCTGGGTGGTCACTTCGCTCATGGCCGGTTCCCCGTCTGTGAGTTGTGTCCCTGGTCGCTGCCGAGCAGCATCTGTCCGACTCGTCTGATCTCACCGAGCAGCATCCGGAAATGCTCCCCTGCGATGCGGTGGTTCATCATCACCACGCGCAGTGCGGCGACGCCGCCGATGTTCACCTTGGAGATGAAGAAGTTGCCCTGGATTTTCAACTCGTCCCTGATAGCCACCTGCAATCCGTGGACGTCCTCCTCCGCGAGGTCCGCGGGACGGTAGCGGAAGCAGAGAATGTTGGCCTCCGGACGGTGCACCGTTTCGAAATCCCGCTCGGCCTGGAGCGTGCGGTGGGCACTTTCCGCCAACTGGCACAGGTACTCGATCTTCTCGGCGAACAGCGCCCTGCCGTACAGGGACCACAGGGTCCACAGCGGCATGATCATGGGGCGTTTGGTGCATTCGAAGTTCCGCTCGCCGCTGTCGAGTTCCGTGTAGACGTCCACCTCTTCGTCGAACACGTAACTCGCGGTCTGCCGGAACGCCCCGCGGCTGCGTTCCTCGTTCCGGTAGAACAGCAGAGTGCACGGCGCGGGCACGAACATCATCTTGTGCGCGTCCCATGTCAGGGAATCGGCTTTCTCGATGCCCCGCATTTTGTGGCGCAGGGTGTCCGACACGAGAAGGCTCGCGCCGTGCGCCCCGTCGACGTGCAGCCACAGATCCCGGGCCCGCGCGAGGTCGGCGAGCTCGTCGATCGGGTCGAAGGCCCCGACCGAGGTGCTGCCGGCCGACGCGACCACGCAGAATACCTGCAGGCCGCGCCGCTCGGCCGCGTCCAGCGCGGGACCGGCCTGGTCCATGCAGATCTGCAGCTTGTCGTTGAGCGGCAGCCGGACGATCTGCCCCTCGCCGATACCCATGATGCCGGCGGCCCGCGAAACGCTGTAGTGGACATCGGAACCGACGGCGATGGCGGGCCGCGCCTGCCCGCCGAGCAGTGAGGACCCCTCGGTCCAGAAATGGGGGAATTTATGGTTTCTGGCAGCCAGCAATGCGGTGAGATTGGCCAGTGAACCCCCCGAGGTGGTCACCATCGCGAAGCGTCCCTGATCCCATCCGATGAAGCGGTTCAACTCGTCAGCCATGATGCGTTCCGCGACATTGGGCAACTGCGCCGCCTCGTAGAACGACGAGGGCTGGTTGACCACCGAGCTGACGAAGTCGATGACGCCGCCCAGGGGGACGACACCGGAGAACTGCCTTCCCATGTAGCCCGGCGAGTGCACCTGTATTCCCGTCCTGACGTACAGGTCGATGATCGCCTCGAGTTTCTTCTCGTCGAAGGCGGCGATACCCGTCTGGTCCGGGGCCATCAGGGCTCTGGCCGCCCGTGACAACGATGCCGGTTCGGTCAGTTCCAGGCCCTTGATGGAGAAATCGGAGAGGTGCTTCTCCAGTTTCGCCACGGCCGTCTGGGAGTTCTCCCGGAACAGCTGCGCGTCGAACGCGTCGAGCAACAGGCCGCTCTCGAACTCCGGTGTCGCGAAAGGGACGGGAGCCTCTGCTGCACTCCTGGCGGCGGAACCCGACTTCGTGCCGCGGAACTGTTCAAAGACAGGGTTCTTCGACCGAGATTCCCTCATGGAGGTCTCCTTGAAAAGCAAGATACCGGGCCCACCCTCCCGGGTACGGGGCAGGCATGGCCTGGAGCCGGCGCTTCCTCGGCGACGGGAGCGGCCGAGGACGGCGACGTGCCGGACGGGGACCGGGTCCGGTTCGGAGCGTTCGATCAGAAGGACGGCCGGGCGACCGTCAGTGCCGGGCCGGCCGGCGCAGTGGGTGCGGAGCGCGCCGGGCGGAGGCGATGTCCACTGCGGAGGGCCCGCGACGCGAAGCGGGGGGAACGGGGGCGGCGGAAACGCCGGCCGAACGTCCGTTGCCGTGCCTCGCCCACCACTTGATCACCGCAGTCCCCCTCCGGTTTCAACACCTGATCCGAAGTCGGCCGGCTACTCCCCCAGTAGTCGAGCACTCGGCGCCCGCACGCACACGCCGCAACTCGTGAAACATAAGCTTTGCTTCTTCACATCCCAAGACCGCCTGCGGGGTATGGCGCGATTTCAATCCGACGCTGACCAGCCACCGCTGAGAAGGACAGTAGTGTCACAAGTTTACGTAGGCATCTTCCTGAGAAGGACTGGCTGAAAAACAGTGCCCGCGACGCCCAGGAAAGAGAGCACGATAACAACTGGTCAGCGGTGCTCGACGCACTTGATCCGCGGCTCGACATCAGTCCGAATTTCGTCAGAAACCTATAGCATGCCGCCGGGAATGGTCGGCTCGGCGGTCGCACAGCGCGCCGCGGATCAATGTCGGATGGGTTCGCCATTTCCCGTTCAGGCGATCGTCACTTAGACCCTGTTATCGAACAGATATGCGCCGTGACCATTCTTTCCACCGGACCCTCAGGCCGCGCGGCGGCGGCCGCGTTACGCGGGGCGAGCCCTGCGTGGTTGTGGGGACACGGTGGCCTCCGGTAGCTTCCGATGCTGGTGGGGCGGGTACGAGAGCGCCCGGAAACCGCCGGTGGACGCGGGCTCGGTGTGCCGGCGACCGCACGGCGGGCCGCCCGCCCGCAGGCCGCGGGCTGGCGCGCGGCCCGCCCCGATCTGCGGATACCCGCACGCGTCCGCGTCGCCCCGAACGTATGCCGTTGTCAAGAATCCGGCTCAGGACACCCATAGCCGTTTGCAGGCCATAAGAGTCTTCTTTGATTGCGATGTTCCGTTGGTCTTCTTAACTTCGAGGATCCGACCACCGAGGCCGGCACCACCCCCTACGATCTGGGGAGTGAGCCCTCCCGTCAGCAGCACTGAATATCCGGAATTTCAGGTTCGGATGACCGAATCAGCCCCTCCGAGGGAAGTCGGAGATCAGTGCGAGGGCCTGCGGAACCGTCCGGAATTCGCCACGCCTTCGGAAGCCGGGAATCCGGTTTGCACCCGCGCTCCGGCGAGTGGCGCCACCACTTTCAGATATCGGAGGCGCAGTGACCATCTCCTCCTTGCCGATCAGAACCACGACCTCCGTGCATCCCGAACCGCCCGCGGTGGACCCAAAATCCTGGCGATCCCTTCCCGCGGCGCAGCAGCCCGAGTACCCCGACTCTGAGGCGTTGCGCACTGTGCTCGCGGAGCTTCAGTCGTATCCGCCGCTGGTGTTCG
>NZ_JBEYJD010000011.1:0-188131 GCF_040636125.1 Streptomyces sp. NPDC006733
CCCGACGTGCAGCAGGAACAGCGGTTCGCGGCCGTTGTCGACGATCCGCGACCGGTAGGCGTCGGCCAGCCAGTCCCACATGGCGTCACCTCGAAGGTCCGGGACGGTGCGCGGCTCCGGGCACACCACCAAGCCGGGAAGGTGCCCGCCCCGCAGCGTCCGCGCCCACCCCGGCTCCACCCCCGCCATCCCGCCGGCCCCACCGTCCATCCGGACGGTGGGGCCGAGCCGCTCAGCCGATGTCCAGGTCGGCGAGGAGGATGGCGAGGTCGAGACCGGTGGTGAGGTATTCCTCGAAGATCCCGTTGTTGAGGGCCCAGGGGGAACGCCGCTGCCGGATGAGGTCGATCGCGGTCGCCGGTGCGTAGCCCTGCTCGATGAGGGCCTGGCCTACGAGCAGGCCGGAGCGGTTGAAGCCGGCACAGCACCGGACCAAGGTGCGCTGCCCTTCGCCGATGGCCTGCGCCGTGTACTGGGCCAGTTGGTGGACGACGGCGAGCTGGGCGGAGGTGAGAGGGTCGTCGGGGATCTCGGCCACACGGTGCTCGACGCCGGGGGCAGGGCCATGGCCGGGGCGGGTGAACAGACTGATGACCAGTGCGAACTCACGGTCCACGACGGCTTGATGGACCTCGCCCTGGCTGTCCCTCCAGGAGTGGCCGCCCATCCACAGACCGGGCAGGATCTCGTTCCAGGGAGCCTGCGGCTCGGGGGTGCCGCGTTTCTGCTGACGTGTCCTCATGGGGATCCCCCTTCGCGAGACGCGGCAGACGCTCGTTGGTGTGCCCTCTGCTCGCATGATCCCTCGCACTTGCCCTCCGGGAGGCGGATCTCCCGGCCGTACGGGGCAGCTTGTGCCGGATCGTGGGCTCGGTCCACGGACGCAACAGAGCACACCGACGGCTCGGGAAGGTGAGTCCGCTGTCGGACGTGGCTCGGGGATGCGTTCCGTCGGCTGCGCGCACTCGGGCTGCTGCCCCGACCGGTCCATCGCCGCACCGACCAACGGATCACGCGACCCGGTGCCCGAGGCCGCCCCGGGCGCTGCTCACCCCCGCGTCGCGCAGCGCAGAGTCCTTCCCTCCGCTACGTCCGCTTGGGCCGAACTGATCCCGGACCATGCGGTCGGGTGACGCCGCTGGCGAAACGGGCCATCCGCTGACGAAGCCCCTTCCGGCGGCGCCCGGCGCCCACACGCGGCTGCGGCCCCCGTGCGTCCGGGAACTGCGCGGTGGTGAGGCTGCGCTGCCAGGGGTCGTCGGGCGACCGGACCGGGCTCTTGCGGTCCGCCTGCGCCCGCAACTCGCAGTGGGATTCGTAGGAGGTGATCCGGTACGCCTCGTTGTAGGCGGCCAGGGCGCCTGCGAAGGCGGTGCCGGCGACACCGCGGCGGCGCGCGACGGCCGCCACCCACCAGAGGAAGCCCATGATCGCGCCGAGGCATCCGGCGGCTATCAGGAACGGCAGCAGTCCACCCATGCCTTGAAGGTTACCGGGCAGGGAGCAGCCGGTCCGAGCACGGCGAGGTGGCCGTGGCCGTGCGCGGGGAGGGCCGAGACGGGGCTTCAGCCGCAGTGTGCCGCGGGGCAGGGCAGGGGCGCGGCTTCTGGGCTCCGGCGGCCGGGGGCTCGCGCCTGACGGCGCTGCGCGTCGACCCGGCCGGAGCTGCTGTGCATGGGCAGGCGCGGCCGACGGGGTTGGGTGGTGGGCCGCAGGGGAAGTCTCCGTCTCGCGGAGCGTCGACCGAAGGGAAGCCTCCTGCGCCGTGAGCAACCGCTGCCGAGGTCCGGGGAAGCTTCCGGAATGGAGTTGACGCATGGTGGAACGACGCCTGTCGGTAGCGACGCACTGGGGCAGTTTCGTCGCCGTCCTCGAGGCCGGCCGGTTGGTGCGCATCGAGCCCAGGGCCGACGACCCCGCTCCGTCGCCGATCGGCCCCGGCATGGTGACCGCCGCCGACGACAGCGCTCGCGTGTTACGTCCCGCCGTGCGGAAGGGTTGGCTCGACGGCAAGCCCCGCGCCCACGACACGGCCCGCGGCACGGACGCCTTCGTGGAAGTGAGCTGGGACGACGCGATCACGCTGGTGAGCGGGGAACTGCGCCGGGTGCGTGCGCAGCACGGCGACCGCGCGGTGTTCGGCGGATCCTATGGATGGGCCAGTGCGGGCGGATTCCACCAGGCGCAGGGGCAACTCCACCGGTTCCTGGCGCTGGGCGGCGGCTACACCGACTCCCGCAACACCTACAGCACGGCTGCGTTGGAGGTCATCCTCCCCCATGTGATCGGCGGGCATCCGTGGAGCTACCAGTCGCGGATGCCGATGTGGGACGAGATCGCCGACAACTGTGAGCTGGTGGTGGCGTTCGGCGGGCTGGCGCTCAAGAACAGCCAGATCAATCCGGGTGGGCTGGCCCGGCACCGGACGCAGGAGTTGCAGCGCCAATGCCGTGCGGCGGGGGTGCGGTTCGTGAATGTCAGCCCCATCCGCCGGGACACGGCCGGCTTCCTCGACGCCGAGTGGCTGCCCGTCGTCCCCAACACCGACACGGCCGCCATGCTGGGCATCGCCCACACGATGCTGGTCAACGGGTGGCACGATGCGGACTTCCTGCACCGGTGCTGCATCGGCTTCGACCGCTTCGCCTCCTACCTGCGCGGCGAGCTGGACGGCATCCCGAAGGACGCCGCCTGGGCGGCGGAGATCACGGGCGTCAGCCGTGAGGCGCTCATCGATCTCGCGCGTCGTCTGACCACCCAGCGCTCTCTCATCATGGTCAACTACGCGGTGCAGCGGGCCGACCACGGCGAACAGCCGATCTGGATGTCGGTCGTGCTGGCCGCCATGGCCGGCTCGATGGGGCGGCCCGGCTGCGGGTGGGGCGCCGGGTACGCGACGATGGACGCGACCGGCGTCGCCCCGGGCCGGGCCTTCGTCGCGACAGTACCCGCGGTGGCCAACCCGGTCGCGGACTTCATCCCGGTGGCCAGGATCGCCGACACCCTGCTGCATCCGGGCACGACCATCGACTACGACGGCCGGCGCCTCACCCTGCCGGAGCTCCGCCTGATCTACTGGTGCGGCGGCAATCCGTTCCACCACCACCAGGACCTGCACCGGTTGAGCCGCGCCTGGCAGCGCCCTGACACGGTGGTGGTGCACGAAGCCTGGTGGAACACCACGGCCAAGTTCGCGGACATCGTGCTGCCCGTCGCCACCACCTTGGAGCGCGACGACTTCGCCGCCGGATTCTCCGACCCCCACCTGGTCGCGATGCCGAAAGTCCGCGAGCCGGCGGGCGAGTCGCGCACCGACCACCGCATCTTCGCCGCCTTGGCCTCCCGGCTCGGTTACGAGCAGGAGTTCACCCAGTCGCGCTCCGAGATCGACTGGGTCCGCCACCTGTACGAGCAGACGCGAGCCCAACTGGGCGACGAGGCCGCCTTGCCGGGCTTCGACGACTTCTGGCGCGCCTCCACCGCCGAGCTGCCGGCGCTGACCGGACCGTTTCCCGGCAGCTTCGAGGAGCTGCGCTCCGATCCGCAGCGGTTCCCGCTGTCGACACCGTCGGGCCGGATCGAGATCTTCTCGCAGGAGATCGACTCGTTCGGCTACGACGACTGCGCCGGACACCCGGCGTGGTTCGCACCGGTGGAGTGGCTGGGTGCCGATCACGCGGACCGCTTCCCGCTGCACCTGATCTCGAACCAGCCCGCCTCCCGCCTGCACAGCCAGTACGACAACGGGGGCCACAGCCTCGATTCGAAGATCCACGGCCGGGAGCCCATGACGATCAATCCGCTCGATGCCGCGGCGCGCGGTATCGAGGACGGCGCGATCGTGCGCGTCCACAACGACCGCGGGAGCTGTCTGGCGGGCGCGGTCCTGTCGGACGACGTCATGCCGGGCGTCGTCCAACTGTCCACCGGGGCCTGGTGGGATCCGGTCCAGCCGGGCCGGAGCGGCACCTTGGACCGCCACGGCAACCCGAACGTCCTCACCGGGGATCGGCCGTGCTCGCGCCTGTCCCAAGGACCGAGCGCGCACAGTGCGCTGGTCGACGTCGCGCTCTACGACGGCCCACTGCCGGAGGTGCGCGCCTTCACCCCACCACCCCTCGAACAATGATCCGGCAACGTCCCGCCCCGGCGGGCCGGATGGCGCGTATCTCCACGTCACGCGCGTAGCGGGCGGGCTGTGGCCGGTCGGCTCGCCAGACGCCCATTTGCTCCTGCGTGACGACATGAATACTGTGCGCAATCGTGACTGCACTACAAGACCTCAAGTACGGCCAGTGGTTCAAGGGCGCCGACGTCGACGGCGACGGGTTCATCACCCAACAGGACGTCCGCAGGATGAGCGAGCGGTACCTCGCCGCGCGCGGCACCGCGCCGGACGCGGCCACCGCCCGCCGGCTCACCGAGGGTATGGACCTGTTCTGGACGAACGTGATCGCCCCGATGGATCAGGACGGGGACGGGAAGGTCGACCGGCGGGAGATGACCGAAGGGTTCCGGCGGGTCCTGACCGACCCTGCCCTGTACCCGGCGCAGATCGAGCCGGTGACCGACTGCTTCTTCGACCTCATCGACCTCAACGCCGACGGCAAGATCGACCAGGCGGAGTTCCAGCAGATGTTCGACGCCGTCGCCGGCGTCCCCGGCGAGGACTGCGCCGCGGTCTTCGCCGCGTTGGACCGGGACGGCTCCGGTGCGCTGGACCGTGCCGAATTCCACCAGGCGGTCACGGAGTTCTTCTACGGCGACGACCCGAACGCGCCGGCCAACCACCTGTTCGGCAGGATCGCCGGCTGACATCCCCCCACGCGGCCCGGCATCCGCACGCCCCCCACGGCTGGTGGGGGGCGTGCGGCGTGCGGACCTCGGGCCGGACAGCCCCAGGGCCCGCAGAACGCCGACCGGATCGACGCGGCAACGACGCACCGCCCGCGGCACATCCCGCGCTACGCCACCACGCGCACCACAGGCCTCGATCCGGCGACCCTCTGCGCCGAACCTGCTCCCAGGGCGCCGCTGAGGAGAAGGTCAGTGGGCCAGGAGCCCGATGACGAATCCCAGGATGCCGACGACGTCCCCGACCACCCCGAGCCACACCCTCCAGGGGGCGTTCTCGAGGCCCGGCCTCGGCGCCGCGTCGGCGCTGCCGCCGCCTTGCCGCATCGGGGCGTAGGAGCCGGACGGGCGGGCCGTTTTGGGAGTGAGCCACGACGGCGCCGCTGGTGTGCCCTGCCCGAAGGCGGCGCGGCGCTGTCGGTCGCGGGATTCGCGGACTCGTTTCACCGCCTCCCGCACCAGGGCCGCGTTGGCTGCCACGAGCAACGCCACCACCCAGGTCCACCAGGGCAGATACACGAAGTAGACGCTGTCGTTGTCGTTGTCGACGTTCATGGTCCCCCGTCCATGACGCGGTCGGCGCCCCGTCCAGCGGCCCTGCTACGACCGCTGGTCCTTTCGACTATGCCCGATTCCGGTGGGGCCGTCCCACCGGAATCCGCCTCCGGCCCGAACGCGCCCTGCTCCGGCCGCCGGCCGTACCCCGCCCGGCGCCGGCGCGGCACGCACCGGGGCCGGGGGTGGGTCAGGTGGCGGTGCAGGTGAGGGTGGGCGGGGGGTTGGGGCCGCTGAAGGTGCCGAGGAAGCCGAAGGACGCGCTGCCGGCGGCAGGCAGGGCGCCGTTGTAGGGCATATTGCCGGCGGTCACAAAGGCCCCCGTCTGGACGGCCGTGGCGTTCCAGGTGTTGGTGATCCGCTGGTTCCCGGCGTAGGTCCAGGTCACCGTCCACGACCTGATGGCGTGCGTACCGGCCCGGACGGTGACGTCGGCGGTGAAGCCCGTCCCCCAGGCGTTGGTGGTGGCGTAGGTCGCGGTGCAGGCCTCGGTGCCCGGTCCGGTGGTGGTGATGCTGAACGGGGCCGACGCCGCGGAGACGTTGCCTGCGGCGTCGCGGGCCTGGAGGGTGTAGCGGTAGGCGGTGGCGGCGGTCAGACCGGTGTCGGTGTAGGTGGTGGCGGTGGTGGTGCCGCCGATCCGGGTGCCGTCGCGGTAGACGTCGTAGCCGGTGACGCCGACGTTGTCGGTGGCGGCGGTCCAGGACAGGTGCACGGAGGTGGAGGTGGCGGTGCCCGTCAGGCCGCTCGGTGCGGTGGGGGCGCTGGCGTCACTCCCGCCGCCGGTGTGTTTGAAGTCCCCCAACTCGTCGAGCGTGGTCACGTACGGGTCGCGGTAGACGCGTTGGAGGAAGTCGAGGGAGTTGCTGGTGGTGTCCTGCTCGAACCCGGCCCAGGCGACGAAGTAGGCCCAGTCGGCGCGGTAGGCGCGCAGCAGGTCCGGGTCGGGGATGGTGCCCACCTCCGCCAACGCGGCGATCTTCGTGTCGCCGGTCAGGGACAGCTCCCGGTCGTAGGTGACCGCGACCGGGCCGTGGTCGCCGGCCGTGGGGTAGGAGTCGGCACTGACCAGGTCGACGACGTCGCTGCCGGGGTACCAGGCCGGGTCGACGGAGTTCCACACCCAGACCAGGTTGTGCAGGCCGTGCACGGTGGTGAGCCGCTCGTGCAGCAGCCGGTAGAGGGCTTTCGCGGGCCCGGGTCCCTTGGCGCCCCACCAGAACCAGCCGCCCTCGGCCTCGTGCAGCGGACGCCACAGCACGGGTACGCCCGCGTCCTGCAAGCGTTCGAGCTGGACGGCGATGGCGTCGATGTCGCGCAGCAGCAGTCGGTAGTCCGCGCCGGCGGGATCGGCGAGGGCGGCGGCCACGTCGAAGGTGGTGGCGTCGGTGTAGAAGCCGCGCCACCACTCCTTGCCCGGTTGGTCGATCAGGCCGCTGGGGGCGTTCCAGTGCCAGCACAGGCTCACGATGCCGCCCCGGACGTCCCAGGCGAGCGCGTGGTCGGTGTCGTGGCCGACCGTGCCGCGCTCCACCCGGCTGGGCGAGTAGTCCATCAGGTCCAGGCCCTCGATGGCCGGGGCCTTGCCGGTGGCGTTCTCCACCCACTGCGCGTGGGCGGCATCCTGCTGGCCGCTGAGGATGGTCTTGCCGTAGCCGGCGGCCAGGTACTTCGCCAGCGACTTCGCCTCGGGCGTGGCCTGCGGGTCGGTCAGCTCGCCGGTGACGGCGTGGGGCGGGCGCGGTGGTGCCGGGGTGAGCGCGATCGAGTCGATCAGGTACCAGCCCCAGTCGTTGCTGATGGTCACGGTATTGGCGCCGCTGCGGAGCAGCACGTTGCCGGCCGCCACCTCGGCGAACCCCGCGGTGCCCGGCAACGCGATCTCCCCCACGCCGGCATCGTTGACCAGCAGGTTGGCCTTCTTGTCGCCGAAGGGGCCGGCGTAGCGCACCGACAGCGTGTACAGGCCGGCGGGCTGGTCGGGCACGGTGATCGTCACCTGGTCGCCGGCCTGGTCGAAGTTCTCGACGTAGCCGGCGCCTTGGTAACCCGCGAGGGACGTACCGACGGTGACGCCGTTCAGCGCGCCGTCCTCGGCCTGGTACACCTGGGCCGCCGGGGCGTCGGCGGCCTGCGCGGGGGTGGGTTGCTGGAGCGCTGCCGCCGACAGGGCCAGCGCGCCGGCCAGCAGCAGTCCGCCTAATCTGCGGCGGCGCGTTGCGTGGGGGGACAAGGGAGCCTCCTCGTGCGGGGTGGGGAGGGTGCGACTCCCGTGTGGGAGCGCTCCCATCAAGCCAGGAGGACGTCCACCCGTCAAGCAGCGTGCAGGATTTCATCGGAGGGCGGCCACCGGCGGAGCGGGGTCGGCCCGACGAGGAGTCAGCACCCCTGGCGACGCAACCGGCGGTGAACGACCTGGCAGACGCGTGGGCTGGGGCACAGCAGCACCGGCGCCGACGAGACGCCGCGCGTCCTGCTCGGCCGCACCGGGCAGCCAGCTCCAGCTCCCGGTGGACGCCCTCAGTACTCCTACGCCCGCCGGGCGCCTGGGCGTCACCCCGACGGCGCCCCGTCAGCACACCAAGGCCCTGCGCGATGCGGGCCCAATGACCACGAGCCGTACGGGCGCGTCCGCGCTGCAGGTGCCGACGGCTCGGGGACATGAACGGCTCCGCGGAGTACACGGCAGCGCGTCGGGCGGGGACGGCGTTTAAGCGATGGCTTAAGTCCGTAGCCGGTGCACCCGATCACGAGCAGGATGCGTGCCGGAGCCCGGTTCGTGGAACCGGAGCGACGACCCGGGGCAGGGCAGACACTTCGGTGGGATCTGTCCCCGAGCACCTCGGTCGCCGCTTCGACGAGAGACAGGAGACGTCCGTGCACAACTTCGATGGGATGAAACGGCGCGCCCTCACCGCCGCCGCCGTCTGCGGGATCGTGGCCAGTGCCACGCTCTTCGGGGCAGGCACTGGGTCAGCCGCCGCGAACGCGGCGCCGCCCGGCTACTCCGGTCCGTTCCTGGGCGACTGCAAGGGCCACTGGGTCAAGACCATTCCCCTCCCGGACGGCTACGGGGAGATCAAAGTCTGGAAGGATCCGGCGGGCAGCGGCACGTACTGCGCCAAGACCTACGACAACCGTGAGGGCGACCACAACATGGAGGTCCGCCTGCGCCACTACGGGTGGGCGACCTGGTGGAACGACACGGGCGTGTACTCGACCTACGCCGGAGGCATCTACGTCTCCCAGGCCAACAGTTGGTGCACGTTTGTCGACGGATGGGTGGTGGTGAGCGGCACCAAGCACTGGGTGCCCGAAACCCTGGTCTGCGAGGACTGACCTGACTCTGCCGTGGGTGGCGGAGTTCCCGGTGCGGCAGAAGAGTCGACGGGCAAGGTCGGGTGGTTCCGCCGACCGGGGGGTGGGTCTGGCGCCGCACGCTCCGTCGTCCTCCGGCCGAAGCCGTTGACGAGCGGCCGCAAGCCGCTGGCCGTAGTCGGACGCGAGCAGCTCAGGAAGTGCCTTGTCGAGCAAGTCGGCGATCCGATGGATCGGCACCCAGACCGCCGGATCGTCGACAACATGGCTGAGGTCGGTCCTCTGGAGCTTCGCCAGCCAGTGCGACAGCACCAGTGCCTCATCTCATCACGCGTGAGCTTGATCATCACCTGGGTATCAATCATGCACACTCCTACAGCTCGGCCTGGCGGCCGCCGCACGAACCTCCTGGCCTTGCACCTTGACCCACGAGCGCAGGGTCACCCCGCACCCGTCCGACGCCACCCGCCCCGGGAGCCGGCACCGTCGGGTGGGACCGCTCCCCCGGGCGCCCCGCCCGCCGGCGCCGAGGGCGGGCGGACGGGGCGGCGGCGCGGTCAGCGTCGGCCGGTGGGTGAGGTGAGGAGCGTGGCCGCGGTGACCTGGTGCAGGTGGATGAGGAGGTCGTGCGTTCCCGCCAGAGCGACCCGAGGCTCCGTGTTGGGCGCGGGGTAGGCCGTGCCGATGAGCTTGACGGGGCGCGCGGTGGCCAGCCATGCGCGCGCCGCCGGCGGTGCGCTTCGCAGGTCGACGACGAAGTCGCGGGCGCGGACCTGGTCCAGCGTGTACTCCGTGCTGCCGGGCCGCGCCGCGCCCACGGTCACCTTCCGCATCACGCCATCCGGCCCGGTGGCGTTGAACGCGCCGCGGTCGAAGGTGGTGGCGACGCTCACGTAGCGGTCACCCAGCGCCTCGCGCAGGAAGGTGCCCTGGACCTTGGGGTAGGTGGCCGGCGTGTAGGTCTGCAAGGCCACGTGCGCGTTGTGGGCGGCCAGCAGGATCTTGCTCCCGGTGCGCTGCTGCCACCACACGACGTTCGCGGCCATGACCGAGTCGCGGTAGCGCATGCTCGCCGCCATCTCCTGCGGGTCGTGGTCGTCGTAGGCGAACAGGCGGGCCATCTGGTCGATCGCGGTGGCCTGCTGCACCGCCCATCGGTACGCCGCACCGTCCTCGCCCGGGCCCGGGCGCTGCCGCGCGAGCAACGCCACGGCGCGCGTCGTCCGCGCGGCGCGGGCCTGCCGCGCGGCGAGCGGCTGCGCCAGGTAGGTGGTGATGTACTGGTCCACGCTGGTGGCCGGGCGCAGGCCCTGGTAGAGCGCGGCCAGGCGCGCTGCCAGCTCGGGAGACGTCCGGGCCGCGTAGGCGTGCACCTGGTCGTACAGCTGCGGGCCGGCGTACGCGCTGTCGTTGCCCATGAAGCGCACCGGGTCGTCGGGGTGCTGGACGTTGTAACTGCGCATCCAGAGCACCAGGTCGCGGTATTCGGCGGTGTTCCAGCTGGCGTAGACGCTCTGGAACTCCTCGTCCATGATCTGGCGCAGACTCCCCGTGCCGTGCAGGACGTAGTCGTTCAGCCGTAGTCCGGCACTCCAACTGCCCTCCAGGGCGAAGGTGCGAAAGCCCTTCTCCGCCACGAGATAGCGGAACACCCGGTGCTTGAGCGTGAAGAACTCGTGCGAACTGTGCGTGGCCTCGCCCAGGCCCACGACCTGCGCGTCACCCACCATCCGGCCGAGGGCCCGCAGATCGTCGAGATCGCCCTGCGGGCTCGTGGAGCGCAGCGGGTGCGCGCTCCGGTCCAGGGCCGCGACCGGGGACGGGACGGCCGCGGCAACGCTAGGCGCGGACGCGGACGCGGACGCAGGGGCGGGTGCCGCGGTGGCGGCGGGCACGGCGACGAGCGTCGCACCGATCGA
The DNA here is from genome assembly GCF_040636125.1 of Streptomyces sp. NPDC006733. Lineage (NCBI taxonomy): Bacteria > Bacillati > Actinomycetota > Actinomycetes > Kitasatosporales > Streptomycetaceae > Streptomyces > Streptomyces sp. NPDC006733. The sequence continues at coordinate 10,647 of NZ_JBEYJD010000011.1, forward strand.
CAGGAGCAGGAGGGCGGCCAGGGCCGGCGGGTGGATTCGCATGCCTCCAGACTGTCCGGGTCCAGGACCGGTGACCATGTGGCATGTCCCCGGTTCACCAGGGGGTTTGCCCTCCCGCGCGCCAGGGGTTCCCCTCCGTGCGGGTGTGCCCGGTCCACCGCGGCCCGGAGTGCTCCACCGTGGCAGGTGGGGGCGGGTGCCCTCCCGCCAGAGGCGCGCGGGGGGTGGGGTTCAGCCAGCCGCCCGGCACGCCCGCTGTGCGGCCCGTCGCCGAGAGGTGCGTGCTGAGTGACATGAGGACCGGATCGGGGCCGTCCTCGGCGGGGTGCCGCGAGCGCGGCAACCGCCCCACCCGCGAGGACGAACAGGCCGGGCCTTTAGCCGAACTGGCCCCGGCACAAAGTCGAGTCGGCGAAATGGATCCCCAGGCCGATGAGTTCGAATGTGGCCGGATTCCAGCCGAACCCCCTCAACTCGAACGGTAGGAACGGACGGGATCAGCCCATCCTCCGAGCCGACGGCAAACCCCGAAGCGCCGCGGAAGCCACCAGCGCCGACGGGCAGCCCCCGCATCAACCGTTGACCACTGGGGGCCGGCCAGGTCCTCCACGCCCCACCATGTCTTCACTGCCTTGTGACCGCCCAATCTCAGCAACGGCCACCGCGGAAGATGCAGGCCGACGAAGAACATCGACACGTCATCGCCGCACTTGGTCGTGTAGAAGTACCTTTCGACATCCGTATAGCTGGCGCCCAGTGCGCAGTCCAGGCCCATGGTTCCCCCGAGCCACGTCAGAGCCAGCTTGCCGCCGGCTGGGATCGAGGGAATCAGCACGGGGTTGAACCAGCGTTCGCGGTCCAGGCCACGGGTGAGTCCGGTTCGTGCAGCCTGGGCTACCACGATGTTGGTTGCAGGGCCCGTCCCGACGTTCACGAGCCACCACCTCGGCTCCCCACCGGCTTGCCCGCTTTCCCACATGAACTGGAGTACGGGCATGTGCGCCCGCCGACTGGACGTATACGCAACGATCAATGATCCCAGGGACACAAGTGCCGCCAAGATCGAAATTAAGAGAGCCAACACTGTCTTCCCCCTGGGCCGCGTCTTCAGCACATACCCAGAACACCGAGCGCATGAGCTACGAGGAGAAGGCGAAACCCACCGCCGCGCGAGGCCTGATCCCGGTGGGCCTCCTCGTCGCCGCACCCGTGGCGCTGATCGCCGGAGCGCCGGTTCGTCGCCGCTCCCTTCGCTCCGTCTGCCGGGACCAGGCCCCGGCCCTCCTCGACGCGGAGCACGGCCGCATCGGTGTCCACTGGTTCGCGGTCACCAACCCGGTGCTCGCTTGGCCCTGCTGGCCGACCGGGACTCTCGCCGCAGCCTGGCGCGCCGCGGTTGACCAAGGCGCTCAGCCGAGGACGACGACCATCTTGCCGAGGGCCTGTCCGGCCTCCATGACCCGGTGGGCTTCGGCAATCTCGTCGAACCGGAAGACCCGGGTGGGACGGGCCCGGAGGGTACCGGCCTGGACCTTGGCGTAGATCTGGTCCAACGGCACGTCGGTGAGCGGGAAGGCAGGGGTGCCCAGGACGAAGGCGCTGCCGAAGAAGCTGAGCCGAACGCCGCTGGGGAGGTCGGTGATCGGGTCGAAGTCCTGCACCGGCGCGAATCCGCCCAGGAAGCCGAGCTGGCACACCCGCCCGCGCGGTCGCACCAGCGCCAGCGAGTCGCGCAGCACCCGGTTGCCGACGACGTCGAACACCGCGTCGATGGCCAGGCCCCGCGCTCGGGCCTGGGCGGCCAGTGCGCCGTCGTCGACGAGCACGTCGGTGGCGCCGAGTTCTTTCAGCAGTGCCGCGTGCGCCGGGTTGCGGGTCGTGCCGAGGACGGTCGCGCCGTGGTCGACGGCGAGGTTGACGGCGGCCTGGCCGAGCGAGGACGTCGCCCCGCGCACGAGGACCGTCTCGCCCGGCTGCAGGTCCAGGTTGCCGAACAGGCCGCTCCACGCGGTCGCGTACACCTCGGGTACCGCGGCCAGGTCCGCCCAGTCCAGCGACGAGTGCACCGCCACCACGTTGCTCGCGGGCACGGTCACCCGTTCCGCGTAGCTGCCGTTGCGGGTCCGGCCCATGCCGCCGAGGAGCGCCACCACCCGGGTCCCGACGGGCAGGGCGCCGGAGGGGTCGGCCTCGACCACCCCGGCGCACTCGATGCCGGGGACGGCCGCCACCTCGCCCCAGGCTCCGCTGCGCATGTACGCCTCGGCGTGGTTGACGCCGAACGCCTGGACGCGGATGAGGACTTCGCCGGCGGTGGGGATCGGATCGGGCAGGTCGGTGAGGGTGAGGACCTCGGGGCCGCCGGGGGCGGCAATGACGATGGCCTGCATGTCACAATTCCATTCTTGAGTAGTCATTCAAGTATTGGGCCGAACAAAAGGCCACCGCGGACGGTGGCCCCTGTGGCGTGCGGTCAGCCGAGTGCGGCGAAGGCGTTGTCGACGATCGCCCGCAGGAGGACCTCGTCGGGGTTGGCCTTTCCGACGACCATCAGCCCCTGGCAGGTCGCGACCAGCAGCTGGGCGCTGCCCGCGCAGTCCAGCGCGGGACGCACCTGGCCCCGGCGCACCGCGTTCTGCAGTGCGTGGGCCATGCAGCGTTCGAGCCGGGCCAGATGGCCGCGGACGACGGCCGCCGCCTCGTCGTCCTCGGCGGCCTTCTCGATCGCCGTGTTGACCAGCAGGCAGCCCTGGCGGCCCTCGGGGCTGAGCAGGTCGCGCACCAGCCCGTCGAAGTAGCCGCGAATCTCGGCCACCGAGGCGCCGGCCGCCTCCAACTCACCGAGCTTCTGGGGGACGACCAGCGCGGAGTAGCGTTCCAGCGCCTTCACGAACAGCGCGTGCTTGCCGCCGGGGAAGGCACTGTAGAGGCTGCCCGGCTTCACGCCGGTCGCCTTCACCAGATCCTCGATGGACGTCGCCCGGTACCCGCGCTCCCAGAACCGCAGCATGGCTGCGTTCAGGACGGTGTCGGGCTCGAACTCGCGGGGTCGGGGCATGCGGCCAACATACATGAGCGGTCATTCAAGAACAACGGGGGGCAGTCGGCGCAAGGACGCTGCCCGGGCCCGCGGCAGGTGTCCATGCCGGGGCCCGCGGCCCTCCCGGGTCGCACGCGGCGTCGCCGGCCTCACCGGCCCGGTCGGCTCAGGGCCGCGGTCAACCGCAGGCGGATCTCGGCGGCCGTCGGCGAGCCCAGTTCCTCCGCCACGCCCAGGGCCTGCTGCCAGTGGCGGACGGCCGGCTCCCCTTCGGCGCGGGCCTGGTGGATCTGGCCGAGCAGGTCCAGGGTCTGGGCCTCGCCTGAGCGGTCGCCGCTGATCCGGCGGCACTCCAGCGCCTGCCGGCCGAGAGCCAGCGCCTGTTCGGTGTCGTCGGCCGCCAGGTGGGAGCGGGCCAGGGCGTCGAGGACACTGCCCTCCGGGCGGCGCTCGTCCCACGTACGGAACATCGTCAGCGCCCGCTCGAGGGCGGGCATGCTCCACGTCACCAGGCCCGCGTCGCAGTAGAGTTCGCCGAGGTTGGTCAGCGCGGTGGCCTCGCCCGGCTGGTCGCCGGACGCCCGGCAGATCGCCAACGCCGCCTGCTGGTAGCCGATCGCCTCGGCCTGTCGGCCCATCCGCCGCGAGGTGTTGCCGAGGTTGCTCAGTACGCCGGCCTCGCCGTTGCGGAAGCCGACCTCGCGCATCAGGGCGAGCGCGGCCACGTAGTGGCCGACCGCTGCCGGGTAGTGCCGCAGGTCGTGCTCCGCGACGCCCAGTCCCACCAGCAGCCGGGCTTCGGCCAGCCGGTCGCCGAGCACGCGGGCACTGGGCAGGGCCAGTTCGAGGCAGGTGATCCACTCCGCCCAGTGCCCGCGGGTCTCGAAGAATCCCCACAGGAAGCGCGCCAACTGCCAGGCGTGCCGGTGCCGGCCGGTCTGCGCCGCCGCCCTGATCACCGGGGCGAAGTTGCCGCGTTCGGTGTCGAGCCACGCCAGCGCGGCGGCCCGGTCGCGGAACTCCAATCCGGTGCTCGGCAGTCCGCTGTCGGCACGGTCGAGCCGTTGCGGGCGCAACCGTTCCTCCGCGTCGTCCACCGCCGCGAGGTAGAGGTCCAGCACCCGCCCCATGGCCGCACGTCGGTCGGTGATCTCCTCGGTCCGCCGGCACTCGCGGGCCGCGTAGACCTTGAGCAGGTCGTGCAGCCGGTAGCGGCCTGGCCGCGGTCCGTCGAGCAGTTGGCAGTCCACCAGGTTCTCGAGCAGCCGGTCCGTGACGGCCGGGCTCGTGTCGGAGAGCGCCGCCGCGGCGTGCAGCCCGATCTCCGTACCCGGGAAGAGGCCGAGCAGCCGGAACATTCGCCGCTGGGCCGGTTCGAGCGACCGGTAGGACAACGCGAAGGCCGCCGCCACGCTGCGGTCCTCCGCGGCCAGTTCGTCCAGCCGCCGGTCCTCGTCGGCCAGCCGGTCCCGTACGTGCGACAGGGTCCACCCCGGGCGGTGCCGCAGCCGGGCCGCGGCGATCTGCACGGCCAGCGGCAGCCCGCCGCAGGCCCGCACCACCTCGTCGGCGGCCCCCGGCTCGGCGGCGACCCGGTCCACTCCCGCGACCGCGCCGAGCAGCGCGACCGCGTCCGGGTGCGGCAGCATGCCCAGGCTCAGTACCTCACCGGCGTCCAGCCCGGACAGCCGGCGCCGGGAGGTGAGCAGGACCAGCGAGGTGTCCGACCCGGGCAGCAGGGGCCGGACCTGTTGGGCGTTCACGGCGTTGTCCAGCACCAGCAGGGCACGGAGCCCCGCGAGCCGCGACCGCCACAGCGCGGCCCGGTCGTCCGGCTCGGCCGGCACCCGCTCGCCCGGCACCCCCACCGCGAGCAGCAGTTTCTCCAGTGCGGCGGCCGCGGTCAGCGGGGGCCGGCCCGGGGTATGACCGTGCAGGTCGAGGTAGAGCCGCACATCCGGGTAGCCGTGTTGCAGCCGCCGGGCGGCGTGCACCGCGAGCGCCGTCTTGCCGACCCCCGCCATCCCGTCGATCGCGCAGACCCCCGACCGTGCGGCAGCCGCCGCGATCCGCCCGGTCTCGACCGCCCGGCCGGTGAAGTGGTCCGCGCCGCGCGGGAGGTTCATCCACGGCGCCCCGGCGCCTGCTGCGGGCTGTTGCGGTACGGGGCGGGACGCTGCCCGCTCCGCTGCGGGCCAGGCCTGCTGCCGCCCGGGCCCCGACAAACTCCCCTCCCGCCACCCCACTGCCGCCGCGCCCTGGACGGCCCCGGCCCCGCTCCCCGCCGCCGCCCCGGCGTCGTCCAGGAGCGTCGGGTCCGACCGCACGATCCGCTGCCGCAGGGCGCCCAGTTGCGGCCCCGGATCGAGTCCCAGCGCCTCAGCCAGCGCGGCGCGGGCCCGGTCGAAGGAGCGCAGGGCGTCGACCTGACGGCCGTCGCGGTACAGGGCCAGCATGAGTTGCGCCCAGGTCCGCTCCCGCAGCGGCTCCTCGTCCGCCAGCCGTCGCGCCGCCTCGATCGCCTCGTCGTGGCGCCGCTGGGCCAGCAGAACATCGACCCGGTCCCCGGCCACTGCCTGGCGCTGCTCGGTGAGCCAGGATCGCTGGGTACCGGCGAACGGCCCCGGGACCCCGCCCAGCGGTGGCCCCGCGAACAGGCCCAGCGCCTCACCGAACAGCCGCTCGGCTGCTCCGTTCTGCCCCGCCCGCCAGTGCGCGCGCCCCTGATCCCGCAGCCGCTCGAAGACCGCGAGGTCCGAGCCCTCGGCAGACAGCAGCAGCCGGTAGCCGGACGCGTGCGACTGCAGATGCCGGCCCGGCGAGCGGGGCGGCCGCAGCGGTTCCAGGACCCGGCGCAGCCCGGCGACGTAGGTGTGCAGGCCGCCCGCCGGATCCCGCGGCAGCCTCTCGCCCCACACGGCGTCGATCAGGTCACCGTGGTAGACGACCTGGTCGCGCCGCACCGCGAGCACCGCGAACACCGCGCGCTGCAACGGCGGCCCGAGCGGCGGCTCGCCGGCGCCCACGCACGCGCGCAGCGGACCGAGCAGCCGGACCGACAGCCGGCTGCGCGCGTCGTCGCCCTCCACACCCCACCCCCCGAACCCGCGGCCCGCGTCCGGCGCCGTGCGCGCCGCACGCGGGCGGGTCATCCAGACGCTGTCCAGACCGCCTTGCCAGGATGCCCGGCACACAGGACGCGTGGAAAGTCAGGAGCGTGTGATGGTGTCAATCAAACTCCGCAGGACGACAGGGAGCCGGACGGGGTGGCGCACGCGGCGGACGTGGTCGGCGCTGGTGTCCGCGCTGGCTCTGGGGGCGGTGGCACTGCTCGGCGCGCCGGCGGCGCACGCCGGACCCCGACCGGAGCCGTGGGTGTACTACGTCGGCGACGACGGCGCCCTGTGGGGCTTCACCCAGCAGACGGACGGCAGTTGGACGACCGCGGCACCCCAGGGGCCGACCGGCCAGACGCTGCCCGGCGCGCACGTGGCCGCGGCGCGGATCGCCGAAGGGCTGCCGTCGGTGTTCTTCGTCGGCGTGGACGGGGCGATCTACCAGGACTGTCCGCAGCTCACCAAGCCGGTGGCCATCACCGCCGCGCGGCTGGCGCCCCCGGGGGTGGCGATCGCCGCCGAGGTGGTGGGCGGACAGATCACCGTCGTCGCGGCGCGCCAGATCGCGAAGGCCACAACGAGCGCCCCCGCGCCGCTTGCGGCCCCCGCCCCGCAGGAGATCAGCAATCCCTGCTCGCCGCCGGTCAAGGTCCGGTTCAACACCTCCCCGGCCTACGCCGGCGGCGCGATGACCGCGGTCGGAACATCCAACGGCTACCACGACGTGTTCTTCGTGGACACGGCCGGGGCGGTGCGGGTGCAGTGGCAGGGACCGCAGGGAAGCACCCTGTACGAGAAGTCGCTGACCGCGCCCGGGACCGCCCAGCCCGGCGGCGGCATCACCGCGGTCAACACCCAGAGCCTCGGCGTTCCCGGTAGCGCCCTGACCCTGTTCTTCACCGGTCACGACGGCCAGGTACGGGTCGCCCACACCACGGAGCAGGGCTCGTTGACCGGCTCCGTACAGCCGAACACCAACGGGCCGGCGGATGCCCCGGACGGCGCGGCACTGTCGGCGGTGGCCGGGGCCAAGGGGCTGGCGGTCGGGTACGCGGCGTCCGACGGCGCCTTCTCGGTGGCCTACCTGTCCGCGAGCGGCACCTGGCAGAAGACCTACCGCACCGACGCGGCCGCCGACTTCGCCGCGGGCGCGCCGTCCGCGGTCACCGCCGGCGCCGACGGCGACTACGACTGGTACTGCGGCAACGGCCTGCGCCCCGTCCACCTGCACGGCCCGCTGCCCGGCCCGAAGTGGGAGGACGTCGGCCTGCCGAACGTGGCAGTCGGGGCGTCCTTCGCCGCCGCCTGACCCACCCGGCGAGGACACCGGGGGCGCGGCCCCGCCCGGACCACCTGGGCGGGGTCGCGCCGCGTCGCAGGGGCCGAACGGTGCGGGCATGCGCGCGGTGGGAGAGTGTCGGCGCGGCGGCGTCGGTTCACGTCCTTCGTGTCAGTGCGGGCTCCCCAGGAAGGGGAAGTCGGTGCGCAGGTCGGTGTGGGGGCGTAGCCCGTCGTGGGGTGCCGAGCCGTTGGTCAGCTGAGCGATCCCCAGGTTGATGACGTCGTCGGTGAGGTTGCGGCCGTTGGGGAACCCCTCGGCGCTGGTGAAGTCGTACGGCAGCAGGTCGGGGAGCAGGCCCTCCGCGAGGGTGGCGGCCCGCTCGCGGGGGTGGCCGGCGTGCTCGAAGACGCGGGTGAACTTGTCGAGGAAGCGCTCGCGGTCGTGGGCCGGCTCCTGCTGGTTCCACACGCGTTTGTCGTCGTCGCTCTGGTTGAAATTGGCGTCGATACCGGGCTGCCCAGCCCGATCGCCCTGCACCAGCCGGCCGTCGTGCGGCACCAGGACCCGGGCCCAGACCCCCACGCGCGGGTTCGGGCCGAGTGCGCGGTTGGGGACTTCCAGCACGATGCCGAACACGTTCTTGTCGGCGAAGAAGTCCTGGCCGGTCCACTGGAACTTGTCGGCCCCGCCGATGGGGTCGGCGAAGAACGGGTCGCTGCGGAGCCCGGCAAAGAATCGGTAGTCGCCGACCGCGGTGATCTGCGGCTCGGCGCCGAAGGTCACCGGGGCGTCGCGCAGGATCGTGTCCCCGGCGTCGAGGTCGGCTGCGGCCTCCCGGCCGGTCGCCAGTTGGAGGCCGGCGGTCTGCGTGTGCTCCTGGACCGGTGAGAAGCGGACGCGGAAGGCGATGTCGGTGATCGCGTCGGCGTCGGTGTCGACGCCGAACTCGTAGACGGACTCGTGGTCGACGGCGTCGTCGGTGATCGGTGAGGTCGGATTGATGTTCATCACCAGGATCGTCTTGCTCGCATCGCCGGGCTTCTGGAAGGCGTAGAGGTCGGTGATGTGGCTTCGGGGATCCCTGCTCGTGGGGCTGATGCCCAGGCCGGAGACGTGGTGTGCCATGGCGCGACTCCCATCAGGTGGAGGTGCGGACCGAATTGCGCGGCGGTGCGGTGGGGCGGTGCCGGTTCAGCGCGGGAAGCGCAGCGCCTCGGCAGGGCCCTCCCGCCTGGAACGATCACCCGGTGCGCGCCGTGGCGTAGGTCGTCGCGTCCCTCATGGCGTGAGGAACGTCGAGAGTACGATCTGCCAGTCGACCGCGGCTGTACATCCGTCATCCGACGTATTCCGCTGGACCGTGTGCCGTCGTCCTCCCCGGTCCCGAAGAGTGGCGGTCCTGAAGCGGCTACCAGGTGACGGGAAGGCGGGCGGGGCTCGCGCGCTGTGGGCCGGGGCTACAACGCGGTACCGAGGTGGGTCCGTGCCGCTCCGGCGGCGGGCACGACGGCCGGTCAGGGAGAGGCGCTGCCCTGCGCTGGGGGCTCGAATGCCCCTCGGTTGAGGGGGCGGCCCGTGGCGGGTGCACCGGCGACGCCGGTGTGGAGGACGGGGCCGACCGCGCTCGTGGTGCGAGCACCGAACAGCTCGGCGTTGAGGTGTTCCAGGGCCAGCCGGACGGCCCCGAGAGCAACCGCCTCCACTCCGACGGTCGAGGCCGCGACCTGCGGCGGGTCCAGACAGAGCTGGTCGAGATGGACCCGGACCGGCTCGGCGAGCGCCTCGCCGGCCTGGGAGAGTCCGCCGCCGATGACCACGAGATCGGGGTTGACCGTCAGGACCATGGCCGCGATGCCCTGCGCGAGGACGCGGGCGAAGCGGTCGACGCGGGTGGCCGCCTCGGTGTCACCGCCCTGCGCATCGGCGAAGATCCGCGCCGGGTCGGGGGCGGCGCGGACGTCGTTCATCGCGTCCCCCTCCCAGCCCAGGACCGCGAGTGCGCCGATCTCGCCGGCGGCCCCGCCCCGGCCACGGTGGAGCCTGCCGCCCAGAACCATGCCCGCGCCCGATCGTCTGCCGGTGATGAGCTGGATGAAGTCGTCCGCGTACCGCGCGGCGCCCCGCCAGTGCTCGGCAAGAGCGGCCAGGTTCGCGTCGTTCTCGACGTAGGCGGGGCACTCGAACCAGCTGCCCGCGATCCCCGCCAGGTCTACGCCGTTCCACTCGGGAAGCGGGGTGGACATCCGGATACGTCCGTGCGCATCGACGATGCCGGGCACACCCAGGCACAGGCCACGCAGCCGAACTTCCGGGTACGCGGTCAGGAAGGCCTCAGCGCGGTCGCGGATGCCCTCCAGCCGGTCCGGACCGCCCAGGCCCGGCGCCACGTCGGCGCTGCCGGATGCGACCACGGCGCCGTCCAGGTCCGCCAGAACCATACGGGCGCTGCTGACGCCGACGTCGATGCCGAGCACGTGGCCGGCCTCGGCGCGGAAGCGGTAGCGGCGCGCGGGACGGCCGATGCTCCGTTCCGGGGCGACCTCCTCGATCCAGCCCGCCTCGCCCAGCTCGGCGATCACGACGTCGACCGTCTGACGGGACAGCGCAGCCACCCGGCCGATCTGGGTGAGCGTCATCGGCTCGGCGTTGCGCAGCACCCGCAGCACAGCTTCGACGTTCAAGCGCCGCAGCAGGGCGGGGTCGCCGCCCGTGAGACCGGTGCCGTTCACGAGACCTCGCTTCTGGTCCTGGCCGCCCCCTGCGGCCTGCCGCTCATCATACGCGAGGTAGTTACGTAACGGTATTGCATAACCGTCTTGACCGGAGACGCAGACCACTCCTAGCATCGCCTCAGTTTCGCAACAGCTCGACATAATTAGGTCGGGCCTTCACCCCGGCCGTGCCCCGCAGGCCGACCTGCTTCGAGGAGCTCCCGATGTCCGCAAGATCCCTCCGCCGCACCGCGGCGATGTGTGCCCTGCTGGTGGCGGCCACCGGCCTGACCGCCTGCAGTGGCCTGACACCGGGCGGCGGTGCATCGAGCGCGACCCCCTCCGGGCCGGTCTCCACCGCGCTGCCCACCGGCAAGGCCACGCTCACCATCGCGAGCTCCGAGAACGCCGGCACCACCAAGGCCCTGGCCGCCGCGTTCCACGCCAAGCACCCGAACATCACGGTGGACTTCCAGTACACCGGTGTGGACGACTACAACAAGAGCCTGAACCTCAAGCTGTCCTCGGACAACCCGCCCGACCTGGCGCTGCTGAACAAGCTCGGCACGACCGTCAAAGCGAACCTGATCCGCAGCCTCGACCCGTACGTGCAGGCCTACGGCTGGGACGCCAAGTACCCGAGCACCCAGCTCGACCAGTGGCGGGCCTCGGGCGACGGCAAGCAGCTCGGCACCGGCCACCTGTGGGCGGGCCCGGCCGGGTTCTCCGTGGTCGGCGTCTACTACAACAAGGAGCTGGCGGCCAAGCTCGGCCTCGGCGTCCCCGCCGGCCGGGCCATGTTCGACGCGGCGCTCACGAAGGCCAAGGCCGGCGGCGTACTGCCGGTCCAGCTCGGCAACCTGCAGGGCCACTCCTCCTTCATCGTCCAGTCGATCGCCGACTCCGTCGACGGTGCGGCGAAGACCAGCGACTGGGTGAACGGCAACGCCGGCTCGACCATCAAGACCTCCGGCGGCTCCGACGGAGCGAACACCCTCGCTGCCTGGGCCAAGCAGGGGTACCTGCCGGACGGCGCCAACGGCACCGACCTGGCCGGCTCGGTCGCCGAGTTCACCAAGGGCAAGGGCCTGTTCCTCTTCGACGGCAGCTGGGACGCCCAGACCATCGACAAGGCGCTCCACGGCAAGGTCGGCTTCCTCCCCTTCCCCGGCGTCGACGGCAAGGCGACCGGCATCGGCACCTCGGTCGCCTACGCCATCCCCGCCAAGGCCAAGAACCCCGATCTCGCCGCGGCCTTCCTCGACTTCATGAACACCCCCGAGGCCGCGCAGATCCAGTTCTCCACCGGCTTCCTGCCCGTCGCCCACGCGGACACGGTCAAGGCGGACGCGGGCAACGTCATGAACGACATCGCCCAGGCCTGGAGTCGCGTCAACCAGGACAACGGCCTGGTGAACTTCTTCGCCAACACCGGCGCCACCATGAACGACACCCTCACCTCCCAGAGCCAGCAGCTCATCGGCGGGAAGATCGGCCCGGACGCCTACCTCGACGCACTGCAGAACGCTTGGACCAAGGACCACCAGTGACCAGCACTCCCCCGCACCCGCACCCGTCGGCGGCACGGCGTCGGGACTCCTCCGCCCAGGACGGTCCCCGCCGGCTGCGGCACCCGCGGGCCGAGGCAGCCACGCCGACCCGCACCCTGCACACCGGCCCCCGCCGCCCCCGCTCCCGCCGCATCGCCTACCTGTACCTGGCCCCCGCGCTCGCCCTGTACACCGCCTTCGTCGTCCTGCCCTGGCTGCACACCATGTGGCTGTCGCTCTTCGAGTGGGACGGCGTCACCCCCGGCACCTGGGCCGGCCTCGACAACTACCGCGCCGTGCTGGCCGACCCCGCGCTGCGCGCCTCGATCCTGCACGCGCTCGGATTCATCGGCTTCTACTCGCTGCTGCCGATCGCCCTGGGCCTGCTCCTCGCCGCCGTCATCGGCGGCCGGAGCGGACGCCGCTACCCGGTCAGCCGCACCATCCTGTTCCTGCCGCAGATCATCCCGCTGGTCGCCGTGGGAGTGACGTGGAAGTGGATGTACGCCACCGACGGCATCGTCAACCAGACGCTGCGCCTCGTCGGCCTCGGGTCGATCACCCGCGCCTGGCTGGGCGACTTCACCTGGGCGTACGTGGCGGTCGGACTGGTCGGCACCTGGGTGATGCTGGGCCTGTGCCTGATCGTCTTCCAGGCGGGCATCCAGAAGATCGACAGCAGCCTGTACGAGGCCGCCCGCCTCGACGGTGCGGGCCCGGTCGCCGAATTCTTCGCCGTGACCCTGCCGGGGCTGCGGGCCGAGATCGCCGTGGCGATGACCATCACGGTCATCTCCGCGCTCGCCAGCTTCGACGTCGTGTACGTCACCACCGGCGGTGGCCCCGGGGACTCCACCACGGTTCCCGGCGTCCTCATCTACCGACTCGCCTTCACCAACGGCGAGGTCGGGGCGGCCTGTGCGCTCGCCGTGGTCCTCAGCGCCCTGATCGCCCTGATCGTCCTCGCGATCAGCCGCATCACCCGGGAGAAGACATGACCCGCCGCTTCGAAGGCCTCGCCGGCCGGGCCGTGATGGCCGCCTTCACCCTCGCGGTCATCGTGCCGTTCGCCGGCATCGTCCTGGCCGCCCTCAACCCGCCCGGCACCGTCGTCGGCGGCCTCGCCTGGCCCACCCACCCGACCCTGGCCAGCTTCAGTCAAGCCTGGTCCGCCGCCGGCTTCGGCCAACTGCTGCGCAACAGCGCCGTCATCGCCCTCGGTGTCGTCCCGCTCGCCCTGGTGTGCGCCTCCCTGGCCGGGTACGCCTTCGCCACCCTGGAGTTCCGCGGCCGCAAGGTGCTCTTCGGCTTGCTGATGCTGGGCCTGGCGCTGCCCTACGAGGCGGCCGTCGTCCCGCTCTACTACGACCTGCGCGCCCTCGGCCTCACCGACACCCCCCTGGCGCTGATCTTCGCCCTGGTCGGCCTGTTCATGCCCTTCGGCGCGTTCTGGATGCGCGAGCAGTTCCTCGCGCTGCCCAAGGAGATGCTCGAGGCCGCCGCCGTCGACGGTGCCGGCAGTTGGACGGTCCTGTGGAAGGTCCTGCTGCCCTGCGCCAAACCCGCCCTGATCACCCTCGGTCTGCTCTACTTCCTCTGGGCCTGGAACCAGTTCCTGCTCGCCCTGATCCTGATCCAGGACCCGCGCGGGCGCACCGCCCCCGCCGGACTCGGCTTCTTCGTCGGCGCGCACACCATCGACGTTCCCCTGCTGTCCGCCGCGACACTGATCGTCATCGCGCCCGTGGTCGCCGTCTACCTCTTCTTCCAACGCCACTTCGTCGCAGGACTCCTCTCCGGCGCCGTCAAGGGCTGACGACCCGCCCCTTCCGCTTCCGTCCTGAAGGACACACCGCCATGAGCCATGCCCCATCGCCTGCCACCACCCCGTCCCGCATAGCGGGCGAGCCATTGCGGCTGCTGCTGATCGGCGCCGGGAGCCGCGGCTCCACCTACGCCACCTACGCCGCCGCCACCGGCCGCGCCCAGGTCATCGCCGTCGCCGAACCCCACCGCGGCCGGGCTGCGGCCGCCCGCGAACGCCATCCCGGCGCGGAAGTCTTCGACGACTGGCGCACCCTGGCCGAACAGGCACCCCCCGCCGACGCCGTCATCATCGCCACCCAGGACGCCGAGCACCGTGCACCGGCCGTCCGCTTCGCCGAACTCGGCTACCACATCCTGCTGGAGAAGCCGATGGCCACCAGCGAGGACGACGCCCGGCAGATCGCCGAAGCTGTCGAGAAGGCCGGTGTGATGCTCGCCGTCTGCCACGTCCTGCGCTACACCCCCTACACCCAGGGCGTGAAGGCCGTCATCGACTCCGGACGACTGGGAGACGTCGTCAGCGTCGAGCACCTGGAGCCGGTCGGCTGGTGGCACCAGGCCCATTCCTACGTCCGCGGCAACTGGCGGCGCGAGGACCAGGCCAGCCCCATGCTGCTCGCCAAGTCCTCCCACGACCTGGACTGGATCTCCTACATCGTCGGCGCGCCGGTGCGCAAGGTGTCCTCCTTCGGCTCCCTGATGCACTTCCGCGCCGAGAACCGCCCCACCGGCGCGGCCGACAACTGCCTGGACTGCCCGGTCGAATCCAGCTGCCCCTACTCCGCGAAGCGGCTGTACCTCGGCTGCCTCGGCGACGCGGACCGTGAGCGCTGGCCGCTGTCCGCCGTCACCGACGCACGCACCCCCGAGGGCGTCGAGCAGGCCCTGCGCGAGGGACCGTACGGGCGGTGCGTGTACGCCTGCGACAACGACGTCGTCGACCACCAGGTCGTCAGCCTCGAATACGAGGGCGGCACGACAGCCTCCTTCACCATGACCGGCTTCACCCCCTTCACCCACCGCAAGACCCGCATCTTCGGCACCCGGGGCAGTCTCGAAGGGGACGGCGTCCACGCCACCGTCACCGACTTCGTCACCGGCCACGAGGAGACCCTCGTCCTCGGCGTGGACGGCCCCGATGCCGGCAGCGGCCACGGCGGGGGCGACGAACGCCTCGTCGACGCCTTCCTCGACGCCCTGTCCACCGGTGACCGGGCCCACATCCTCTCCGACCCCGCGACCAGCCTGGAGAGCCACCTCGTCGCGTGGGCGGCCGAACACGCCCGCCACACCGACACCATCCAATACCTGACGGGCTGACCGCACCACACCCCCTCGCAGCCTCCGCCACCGGCGCAGCCCCCCGGCCTGCCCGGCCGGAACCCGGCTCCCCCGGCGCTCCCCACGCCCCGGCGGCATGAGCTCGGCCACGCCCACCCCAGACCCCGGCCCCCGACGGAGGACCCCCTGCCCGCCACCCGGGACCGGTCCCCATGCACCACCTCCACCCCGTCCCCGAAGGGAAAGCATCATGGCAGCACACCCCGGCACCACGCCGGCCCCCACCCGGCGCCGCCGGTCCCTCACCCGCAACGCCCTGACCTGTACGGCCGTCGCGGCAGCCCTCCTGCTCCCTGCGGTCAACGCCCACGCCGCGGACTTCCCGCCCAACCCCACCACCAAGAGCGGCTACACCCTGGACTTCGACGAGGAGTTCGACGGCCCCAGCCTCAACACCAGCAAGTGGCTGCCGTCCTACCTCCCGCACTGGACCTCCACCCCGCAGAACGCCCAGGCCCGCTACACCATCGCGGGCGGCACCCTCACGGAGCGGCTCGACGCCGACACCCCCGCCTGGAACGCCCAGTACGACGGCACAGTCAAGATCTCCAGCATCCAGACCTACGAGCACGACAACTGGCACCGCTTCAACGGCTCCATGCCCAACGACCACCACGAGCCGGACTTCAACGGCTACTCCACCAAGTACGGCTACTTCGAGATGCGCGCGAAGAACTCCAACGTCGGGGGCGGCGGACACCAGGCGCTGTGGCTGGTCGGTACCGGCGACACCACCCTCGGCAACGCCAACTCCGAGATCGACATGGTCGAGACGTTCTTCTCCAACCCGAAGAACTGGCGCATCGCCGCCTACGGCTGGAGCGACCCCAACTTCCTCGGCGACTGGTACCTGTCCGACAACCCGGTGCCCAGTGGCAGCCCCACCACCGAGTACCACCTCTACGGCATGGACTGGACCCCCACCCAGCTCAACTTCTACTACGACAACCAGCTCTACAAGACCATCAACGACGCCCCCAACTCGCCGATGGGCATGATCCTCGGCCTCTACACGGACGCCGGCTCCGGCGTCCACAACAACGTCTGGCCCAAGACCTGGAACGTCGACTACCTGCGGGTGTTCAAGGACAACGCCGGCTACCCCGAGAGCTCGGGCTACCAGCGGATCAAGAACCACCAGACCGGCCAGTTCCTGAACATCGAGAACCAGACCGGCAACGTCCAGTACGGCACCGTCCCCGCCACCTACTGGAGCTCCCAGTGGACGAAGGAGACCACCACCGACGGCTACACCCGCTACCGCAACCGCTGGACCGGCGAGTACATGAACACCACCGCCGGCAACGCCGTCGTCCACTACGGCAGCCTCCCCGCCACCGACACCACCAGCCAGTGGACCGAGGAGCCCGTCTCCGGCTACACGCGGCTGAAGAACCGCTCCACCGGCACCTACGCCCACACCGAGAACCTCACCGGCAACCTCCAGCACGGCGCCGCCCCCAGCACCTGGTGGACCAGCCAGTGGACCTTCGAGCCCGCCTCCTGACCCCCCTCCCCACGAGGTCCTGAACCCCGCTGACCCCAACCGTGCCGGCCGCCCTCTCCTCTCGGGGGCGGCCCGCACCCCACGCCCGAGGACAGCCACCATGCGCAAGAGCACCGCCGCCCCACTCCTCCTCGCCGCGGCCCTCCTGGCCGCCGGATGCGCCCCCGACCACAGCACCACCGCCGACAGCGCCGCCGCACCCACGCCACCCGGGCACTCCGGGCAGAGCCTGTGGCACGTCATCGACGCCGACGGCAAGACCATCACCCAACTCCCCGACGATGACCCGGTGGTGACCGTCGTCCGCAAAACCGTCGTCCTGCACTCCGGCGCGGTCGACAACCGCGCCTACCGCACCATCGCCGACAGCGCCGCGCAGGAGTTCGCCTTCTACAACGCGGACTTCGCCGACGCTCTCCGCGCCCAGCACTACGACGCCGGACTCGCCGACCTGTTCACCACCAACCACCTCGCCACCCACCAGACCGACATCGCCTGGTACCAGTCCACCTTCCCCAAGGACATGAAGACCGCGAAGGTCGAGATGGACAGCACCATCGAGTTCACCGCCGCCGACCAGAGCTACCTCGACACGAACAAGTTCGAACTCCACAGGCCCTACACCCAGCACCGCACCGTCAGCCTCGCCCTGGCCCACGGGAAATGGGCCATCGTCGCCATCGAGAAGGGCCGCCTCACCCGGCAGGCGCCCACGCTGCCCAAGCCCACCACCTCGCCCTCCTGAGGTCCGCACCGTGCGCGCGCAGCACGCCATCACCTGCAGCCGCGCCCCGCAAGCCATCGCGATCGGCGGCGGCCTCAGCGACGCTGGGAACCTGCTGTGCGGGAGGTAGGGAGCCGAGAGGCGCCCTACCGGCGGATCGCCGAGATCAGCCCGCCGGGCTGCTCCTCGCGCTGCGGTGGGGTGCCGACGGGTCGGCCATAGACGGCAGCACGCTCGCGCAGAGTATGGCTGTCGGCATCCCAGCCGTGCCCACCCAGCCAGCTCACCGGGTCGTCAGGCATCTCCGACACCCACAGGGACGCCGCCGATCCCGGCGCAGCGTCCGCGCCGAAGCGCTCGAGCACGCCGCGCGAGCCCAAGGTCAGCCCCATCCGACTGCCTGTCGCCGACAGCGCGCTGACCCGGGCCAGCAGCAGTTCCACCGCGTCCTCGGGCAGATAGATCAGTAGGCCTTCTGCGATCCACACGGTCGGCGCCGCCGGATCGTGCCCGGCGGCCGCCAGCGCGCCTGGCCAGTCCTCCCGCAGATCCACCGCGACGGTGATCCGTTCGCAGCGTGCCACGGCCCGCTCCTGGCGCAGCACCGACGCCTTGAAGTCCAACGGTGCGGCGGTGTCCACCTCGAACAGCCGCGTACCCTCGGGCCAGTCCATCCGGTAGGCCCGGCTGTCCATGCCGGCGCCGAGCAGCACGACCTGGCGGACCCCGGACGCGGAGGCCTGCCGCAACAGGTCGTCGAGGAACTTCGTCCTGATGACGATCGAGAACGACACGGCCAGCCGGCGCCGTCGTGCAGCCTCGTCATCGGGCGACGGCGAGGAGGGCCACAGGCCGCCGGCGGCGGCGAATGCCTGCGCCAGAGGGTCACGGAACAGCGCGTCCTCGCGCCCGGTCTCCAGCGCCCGCACCCTGGCCACTCCCACCGCCGTGGCCCACACTCCCGACGGCCGCACCCGCTCCTGCTCATCAGTCACCACGCCAGCGTAGATGATCCCTTCCCAGGGGTCCGCGGTCCGATGGGGGTCCGGCGCGGCCGTCCGCGCACCGCCGTGGTGGTGCGGGGCGAGCAGGACCATCAGATCACCAGCGGTGCTTCCGACCACCGGCGGACGCGGTAGGGGGCCCACCACAGGTGGTCGCCGAAGCGCAGGACGAGGGTCTCGGCCATGAGGTCGTCCAGGATCGGGGTGGGGATGGCGTCGGCGGGGGCTCCGTCGGTGAGGGTTTCGATGGCCTGGTGGTACTCCGGTTCGTCGATCGTGAAGCGGCGCAGTTCGCCGTAGCGGCGGTCGCGGACCTGCATGAAGCCGGGGCCGTACCGGAAGACGCATTTGCAGATGTAGTAGGTGTTGCGCCACTCCAGCGCTGTCGCGGCCGGGTCGGCGGTGCCGAGGACGGCGGTCGGCGGGTGCAGATGGCTGTAGTGGCGCCAGGCGTCGGGGTCCGGGCCGGTGTGGAGTTGCCAGTCGACCGCGATGGCCAGGCTGGACAGGTCGCCGACGAAGCTGAGCGCCTGGACGGTCCAGGCGGCGTCGGCGGGGTCCGTGACGTCGATGGGGCGGGGCAGGGTGACCTGCCGGGCTCCGGCGGTGAACAGCCGCTTCGCGGCCTCGCCGCCGGACATGTCGATCTCGTAGGTGCCCAGGGACATGCCCGGGAGCGCGCCCACCTCGGGTTCGTAGTCGCGTGCGGCGGTGATGGTGAAGGGCGCGGTGCCCGTGAGTGCTGGCGTCATCGTCGTCTCTCCGTGAGGCGGTCGTCGGCGGTGGTCAGACGGTCGTCGCGGCGAGTTCGGCGTCGCGGGCGGAGGTGTGGCGCATGAAGTCGATGCGCAGGAACTCCTCGTTGCGGGCGGGCGGCGCGATCTGCACGAACTGCCCGCTGTCCTCGAAGACCACCCCGAGCTCCCGCCACCGCGCCAGGACCTGCCGCAACGCCTCCTCCCCCACCGGGTGGGCGTCATGGAGTTTGCGGGCAGCGGCCTTCACCGCGTGCGGCTGGTCGAGCAGCCGGAACAGGGCCAGTTCGAACGGGTCCGTCAGTTCCAGGTAGGTCCAGTCGAAGGAGCGGCGCTTGCTGACCAGGACGATCCGGTCCTCCAGATCGCAGTGCGTCAGACGACTGCCGGCGTAGTTCCGCTTCCAGTGCGCGATGCCCTCGTCGAGGCGGCGGACGACATCCTCGTCGATCCCGCGCGGCGGCACGTCGAAGACGTAGGCGAGGTCGAACATCTCGGCGTCGGGGAGGTCGTAGGTGAGCCGGTACGGCTCGCCCGGTCGCAGCTCGGAGAAGCCGAGCTCGGGGTTGTTGAAGTAGGGGCTGAAGCGCTCGATGGCGATCCGGGAGGACGGGCCGACCGGCGGGTTCAGGTGCTCCAGCGCGGCGAGTTGCGCCACCACGTCGTCGTAGTCCTCGGCGTCCTCGCCGGGGAAGCCGTGCAGGTAGTTCCAGGCCACCGAGAGCCCGACGGTGGCGGCGTCGCGGAGCATGCGGACGTTCTGGCCGCCGGTGACGCCCTTGTCCATCAGGGTCAGCACACGGCTGTTGAGGCTCTCGATGCCCGGCTGGACGAAGATCAGGCCCGCGTCGGCGAGGGTCTGGAGCTGCCCTTGCCGCATGTTGGACTTGATCTCGATGTGCATGCGCAGGTCGTAGCCGCTGTCGATGATGCGCGGCAGCACGGACTTGACGTACCCCATGTCCAGGATGTTGTCGACGACGTACATGTCCAGGACCCGGTGCTTGGTGGCCAGCTCGATGATCTCGTCGTAGAACACGTCCGGGCTCTTGCTGCGGAACTGCATGAACGATCCGTTCAGGCCGCAGAACGTGCAGTGGTGCTTCTCGCCCCACCAGCACCCCCGTGCTCCCTCGACCACCAGCTTCGGCTCGACCCAGTGCCGTGCGTGGGAGGACGCGAGGCGCTCGAAGTACCCGGAGTAGTCCGGCGGCAGGATCGCGGCTGGCGGCAGCGGCGTGGTGGCCATGGCGTTGACCACGGAGGATCCGTCCTCACCCCGCCAGCACAGCCCCGGCACGTCTCCCAGCGGCTCGCCGGCGCCCAGCGCGTTGAGCAGCGCGGGGAACGACACCTCGCCCTCACCGCGCAGGACGTAGTCGACGAAGGGGAAGTTGCGGTGGACGGATTCGCCCTGCTTGCCGTCGCAGTTGGCGCCCCCCATGGCCGTCTTGATGTGCGGGGCGAGGCGCTTGACGTACTTGGCGGCGGCCAGCGCGGCGGTGTTCTGCTGGAACGTCGAGCTGAACCCGACGACGTCCGGGGCCAGTTCCACGATGCGTTCGGCGATGTGACGGACGAAATCGGGTGCGGTCACGTGCAGGGCCTGCGTCATCGCCATCCGCGGCCCGCGGACCCGGGTGCGCATCGCCTCGGTGAACTCGGCAACCCGCCACTTCGGGTCGTCGTAGAGGGCGGAGGAGAACACCCAGTCGCCGCATCCCAGGAAGTAGGAGCCCAGGGCGTAGTAGGAGTAGTCCTCAAGGGTGAATTCGGTGGTCTTGGTGATCCAGTCCACGTATTCGATATTGGCGTGGAGCACGTCCGCCGTGGCGCCGGGAACGCGCTCGTCGACGCTGCGCTTGAGAATTCCGAGAGCCAGCGACGGGAGGTCGATCGGGGCCCAGGGCATGTTCACCAGGAGTACGCGCATGGCTGGCCTCTTCTCATGTGATCCAGGTACGGAGTCGGGCATCGGTCCGGCCACCGGCCGAGCCGGTCTCGGACCGGTCGGGCTCGTCGAACGCGTCGAGCCCTCAGCAGCGGAACCGGACGGCCGGAGGGCGGGGTCGGGGCCGGCCGCGCTCCGCAGAGCGTGGCCGGCCCCCATGCACTACATGTCCTCGTCCTCCATCTCCTCCGCGGAGCGGAGGTAGACGACGACGCCGACGCCGGGCTTACGGCTCTCCTCGTCGCCATCGAGCGGGTCGCCGTGGATGATGTCCTTCTGCATGATGTTCACCTCCTCTCCTGGTGTGGGGGCGGCTCGGCCCGCACGGGTGCCGAAGGCAGCCCGCGACCGAGAAATCTGAGGGACCGCTTCATCACGGCCAGGTGCTCCGCGCCGTCGTAGCCGTCGTGGCCGGAGTCCAGCCACATCAGCTCGTGGGCCACCCCGCCCGCGCGCAGCACGTCCAGGTACGCCTCGATCTGTTCCGGCGGGCACTTGGCGTCCTGCCGCGCGGCCACCACCAGCAGGGGAGCGCGGATGGCGGCCGCGTAGGAGGACGGGGAGGCGTGGGCGTAGGCATCGGGCACCTGCTCCGGCGTGCCGCCGAACAGCGCGGTGTCGAGCGCCTGGAGCGCGGGCGTGGAGTGGTGGAAGGCCGTGACACAGTCGGCGAGCGGCTTGACCGCCACCCCGACGTCCCACAGCTCCGGGCGGGTCCCCATGGCCAGCAGCGTCAGGTACCCGCCCCACGAGGTCCCGCACAGGCCCACCGAGCCCGCGCGGCCGATGCCCCGCTCCAGCAGCTCGGCGCGCGCCCGCACCAGGTCGGCGACCTGGGTGTGGCCGACGCCCTCGGAGTAGGCGGAGCGCCAGCGCGGCCCGTAGCCCGTCGAGCCCCGGTAGTTGACGCGGGCCACGGCGTATCCCGAGCCGACGAGCGTCTGCACCATGGGGTCGTAGGCGTCGCGGTCGTGGTCGGCCGGGCCCCCGTGAACGAGCAGGATCAGCGGATACGGCGCGGAGCGGTCCGCGGGCGTCGTGACGAGGGTGTGCACCGGGCCGTCGGGCCCGGGCGTCCATAACTCCTGGCGGTGGCCGAACCGGGGAAGACGCCACTGACTCTGCCCGGGCAGCTCCGCACCCGCCAGGGACATCGCGCGCGGCACGTTGACCGCGTCGGTCCAGATGACGTGCACGTCACCGTCGGCGGCCGGGAGCGCGTCCAGGATGCTGCCCTCCGGGGTCGGGACGGGCAGCAGCTCGCGGCGCTCCAGGTCGGCGGTGAACAGCCGGCTGCGCCCGTGCCGGTCCTGGCGCACCAACAGCCGCGGGCTGCCGGGGCCGGGATACCAGCGGGCTGTGGTCTCGGTGTCGAACGTGCACCAGGGCAGCAGTTCCAGGCCGCTCCCGGGGGACCACGTGCCGAGGCAGTAGCGGCCGTGCCGTTCGCGCAGGACCAGCAGCAGGGGGCGGCCCGGCGCCGGTGCGGGACCGGGCGAGGGGCTGGGGGTCGGCGCGAAGCCGAGGGCCCAGGTGCGCTCTTCGGTGCCGGAGAGCACGGCGACGGTGGTCCCGTCCGGGGTCAGCAGCGTCACGGCGCGGGCGGAGTGCGCCGGACCGGACACCGCCAGCAGCTCACCGCCGGGCGCCAGGTCGCACAGCGTTCCGGAGTCCGGCGTCCGCAGGACCGGTGTGCCGGCACCGCCGCGCCGGCCCACATGGACGCTGAGCCCGTCGGGGGTCCGGATGCCGACGGCCACCGCGCCCCCGGCCGCCAACGCCAGTCCGGCGGGCCGCCCGTGCGGCACCCCGGTCAGCGCCGGGTGGTCCGGGCCGCCGTCGAAGGGCTGGGTGCGCCAGCAGCCGCGGCCGCCGCGGTCCTCGTCGAACCACCAGACGGCCTCGTCCTCGTCGAGGGCGCACAGCAGCGTGCCGTGCGGGCGGGCGGTCACCTGCCGTCCGGCGCCGGTGGCGCGGTCCCAGGTGAAGATCTCGCACCGGCCGTCGGCGTCCCCGGTGTAGACCATCCGGTCCGGGTGGCGGGGGCTGGTCACCGGCAGGACCGGCCGGTAGACGCCGTAGGTGCGCGGGGCCGTCTTCGGCGCGGCTGCCTTCTGTGCGGCCGCCTTCGGCGCGGTCGTCTTCGGCGCGGCCTGCGTCACGGTGTGCCTCCCACCACGAGCTGGGCGCGGAGCGTCGCGTACAGCGCCAGCCCGGCGAAGGCGCCCGCGCAGCCCAGCGCCACCCAGCGGCCGCCGTACGCGGTCACGAGGACCCCGGCCGCGACCGGTGCGAGCACGGCGACCCCCTGCCCGGCGGTGGACAGGACGGTTCCCATCCGGGCCAGCAGCCGGTCGGGCGTGACCAGTACCGCCTGGGTCTGCAGGACCACGATCACGGACGGCACGATCAGCGACACGCCGGCCAGCAGCAGCCCGTAGGCCCAGGTCCGGGAGGCGAACGCGAGCCCGGCGGCTGTCGGCACCATGGCCCACGACGCGCCCGTCACGATCCGCCCGGCGGGCACCCGCCGCACCAGCCACGGCGCGGCGAAGGAGCCCAGCAGTCCGCCGACTCCGGCCAGGGTGAGGATGAGGCCGATCGAGGAGGGGCTGGCGCCGCGGGCGTGGGAGGCGAACACGGCGTGGAAGTACAGCGCGCCGAGCAGCGCGTTGATCCCGGCGGTCCACACCACCACGAAGCGCAGGAAGGGTTCGGCCCACACGAAGCGCAGTCCCTCGGCGAGGTCACGGGTGAACGACGCGGCCGGCCCCTCCCGCACGGGTGTCAGGTCCGCGCGGATCGCCTTGCTCAACCCCGCGACCAGCAGGAACGACGCCGCGTCCGCGAGCAGCGGCACCCAGCGCGCCAGCTGGTACAGCACGCCGCCCAGCGTCGGCCCGACGATCTGCACGGCCTGGTCCCGCGCCTGCAGGTAGCCGATCGCCCGGGTGTACTCCCCCGGTGGCACCAGCCGCCGGATCGTCCCGGAGGCGGCAGCCCCGTAGGTGGCGCTGGCCGCTTGCTCGATGACGGCCGCGACGAGGATGTAGCCGAGGACGACCTGCCCGAGGGCCACGGCCACGAACACCGATCCCATGGCGGCCGCCGCGACGAGAGCCGCGGCGTACATCATCGGCTTGCGCGGCCACCGGTCGGCGTACACGCCGGCCACCGGCGCGATCACCAGCCCGCTGACCAGGGACACCGACGCGACGAGGCCGGCGAGACCGGCCGGATAGCCGGCACCCAGCAGGATCAGCGGCAGGAAGAGCGAGGATGCGCAGGTACCGAGGCCGTCGACCGCACCCGCGGTCCAGAAGAGAAAGAAGTCCCGTCTCCGAAAGGGGGACGGGCTGTCGGGTAAGAGGGGGTCCGAGCTTTTTAACTTCTCTCCTGCGGAATCCATCAAGAAACGCGCCAGGAGGAAACGGCCGATACGAACGAACCCACAATGCCCCCTGCATTAGGCGGACTTGCCGTTGTTGAGGATCGTGAGCGTATCGAACAGTAACGCCCATCACAACACTGTGTTCGATTCCAATTCTTGATCATGGAGTTCAGGGTTCCGGGCCATCCGGGAATTGATCTTTGGGAATCCACCCAGAAACACCGCGCCGACCTGCATCGATAGGCAAAGGGCGCCGGCAGCTCGATGCCACGGCCCGAAGACGGCGCCGAGGGCACGGAGGCGCCCGGCCCTAGCCCTGCTCAGCCTCCGCCTTCACCGTGACGCCGCTCCTGGGATCGACCCAGGTATCGCTCGTGAGCGTGGCTGAATCACGTCAGGAGGTTTCCCCGACCATGACGTGAATTCTCGGCCGGAAGAAGGGGAAGTCCACTCGTCGGCAGGCCGCGCCCATCCGGCCCGAGCATGAAGTCCGTCCTGTCGAGCGACCTTTGAGCCCCGCGGAGGCAAGCAGGTCAGGCCCCGCGAAGTGGGGCGGTCAGGCTGCGCGCCGGCGGTGGAGTGGTCGGTGGTTCGGGACCAGCGAGATGGGTGCCGCTCCGCGGCGCCCTTTGCCGTGCCTTGGAAAGTGGCGGGTGACCACCGATGGCCGCGAAGGGTCCGGTTCGCGCCATTCTCGGGTGCGGACGTCGGACCTTCGTAGTGGTGCGGACACTGGGGTGGAGGGGAACCCTGGCCTAGTGACCCACCACGTCCATATTGTCCATCTTGAGCTGGAAAGCCTCGAGGTGGAGAGACTTGTCCGTGACCCCGACACTGATCCAATTGCCCGGACCCCCCGGGTGGTCACACCCCTTTCCCAGCCACTGGTCCCGCTCGACGAAGGCGTTGCCGCAGACGACGCCGTCACTGAGGCTCATGGTGAACTGGTCCAACTCCAGGCCCTTGCCCGGGGTTCCCACCGTCAAGTCCTTCATCTCCGCGGCGGACGTCCATGAAGGCGGGAACCCGACCGTCTCCATGAACGCGTTGCCCGATGCCATCCTGCTGCCGGACACGGCGATGTTGACGGCCTCGATGGAGCGGCCCTCGTTCTGCGTGCCGGCGATGTCGCCGTCGCACACCGTGTGCTGCCAGCCGATGCCGGCCACGTAGGCCCGGTAACAGACGTGCCGGCCCGGGGACTTCTCGTTCAGCGCGGTGACCGCGACCGCCGCGGTGTCCGGCTTCGGCGCGGGCTTTGGCTTCGGCTTGGCCGGCGCTCCTCCACCGCCCCCGGCCACGGCGCGCGGCGCGGTCGGCGATGGGGACGGCGGGTCGCTGGGCTTCGGGGGCACCGAGGTGGGAGGCGGGGGGAGGGTCGCCACAGCGGGCTGCGAGACCTGCGGGCTGGCCTGGCTGGTCACCGCGGCCGTCTTGGTGAACCAGAGGATCAGGAAGGCGACGACGAGAGATATCAGCAGGGTGAGCAGCGTGGCGAGCCAGCGCGGGAGGAATGCGCGCTGGATGTAGGTGCCGTCGACGTCGAGGGGCGTGGTACCGGAACGCCGTACGGCCAGGCGGTAGGGCCGCTGCTGTTTGTGGCCGAACCAGATGAGCTGGCGGGGTCGGAGCGTCGCGTTGACGAAGGCGGCGCGCCCCGGCTCGATCTGGACGTTGGCGGGGTGGATCTCGTACGAGAGCTCGTCGCCGTTGTCGTTGCCCGTGATGGAGGCGGTGAGCGGGGTGTTGCCGACGTTGTCGATGGCGAGCTTGGGCCGTCCCCGGAAGCGTCCCTTGACGGTGTGCGGGACAAGTTCGGCCCGTATCTCGGTGAACGCCGTGATGGTGAGGTTGCCCTCGGGGACCGTGGTCGCCTCGGGGTGCTCCCTCGGAATGATCCGCACGGCGTACGGGTTGGGCCCGGCGGCGGCGTCCGGGGTACGCGGCGGCGCGAAGGTGAGTTGGACGGCCCCGGTACTGCCCGGGTAGAGCCGGAGGATCGGCGGCTCCACCGTGACGTAGGGCGCGATCTCGCCGACGGGGTCGAAGCGGTATTCGTCCACCACGTCGCCGGTGTTGCGAAGCCGCAGTCGTACGGCGGCGGTACTGCCCGCGTCTACGGTGGTTGACGCCGGCTCAAGGGAAGTCCATAGGCTCACTGAACGAAACTACCGGCGGAGCAGGTGCCCGGGCAGCCGGCTGGGGGCACAGTCGGTGTCCCCGCAGACGTGCCTGGCTGCCCTCAAGGTACGGCGGCACTGCCCTTCCGTCCCCCGGTGGGCCCCGGCTGAACTCGTACCTATGTCGCGTGCTCGCCCGACCCGGGCACAGCAACCGACGCAGCGGTGGCCCGCGCGGACCAGCGGGAAGCCCGCCTCCCATCGCGGGCTGTGGTCAGAGCGAGAAGGGCGCCCCGAGCATCCAGCGCGACGCCATCGGTAGGCCCTCAGATCCCGTACCACCCACTCCCCGAGGCGGTCCGGTGGGAAGCGACAAGCCCTCTGTGCGCTCCCGCGGGCAGCCAGCGGTCCCTCGGGCTCCTTGACAACGCGAAGAACCTGGAGACGGCCCGGGACGAGGGCTCGATCGCTGTCATCTCGCGCAGGCCGCCGGGTCCGGGGACCCGCGCTCGACCCCGACCCGGGGAACGGCCGCACGGTCGCGTCCCGATCGCTCACGATGCCCCTTCGCTCCGGACCCGCCGAGGGCTTACCCGGCCCGGGCCGCCACAAGCTCGGCCCCCGCGGCGGCCGGCCGCCGCATGTCGACCCGGTCGACGTCCGTGAGCGCCACGCGGTCGCGTGCGGGATCAACCGGCGCAAGAGGCACCGAGCCGTGGCCACCCGCTACGACAGCCTCGCGGTCAGTGCCTCCCCCCAAGGCAACCTGGGGTGCGATTCCGGCCTGCCACTCCCGTGCTGCCAACGATCAGTCACGGGACAACTCTGAGTACGGCAACGGTCGGGGGGGTTGACGTGTGGGCGGTCTCTGGTGGTGTGTGGCCGCGTCAGTTCGTAGTGACTGGTGCGGGCTGGGAACGGTCGTCGGCAGCGCCAGCGCGACCAGTGCAGGACGTGGTCGGCGAGGTTGGCGCGAGGCGGTGCCAGGCGGTGCCAGGCGGGAGATCCTGCAGAGGACGGCGGCCGCGGTCACGGCATCGCAGAGAGACGCCCGCCGCCATGCGCCGCTCGGGCCTTCCAACCTCACCGCCCCACCCCACCTGACCAGCGAAGAGATGCGGCGAACGACCGAGAGCGGCAGATTGCTTGGCTAGCCACATAATCGGTGCTACTTTTTATGTGGCTAGCCACATACAAGGGGTTGGCGGTTCCTCCCTGAAGGAGACAGCAGTCATGAAGGCCATCGTTTTCGACACGTTCGGCGGCACCGAAGTCCTGCACGAGGCGGAGCTCGAGATCCCCCAGCCCGGCCCCGGTCAGGTCCGGGTGCGGATCCGGGCGGTCGGCGTCAACCCGGTGGACGGGAAGATCCGTTCCGGGGCCATGGAGGACATCTTTCCCACCGCGCTGCCGGCCGTGCCCGGCGGGGAGATCGCCGGGGTAGTCGACGCCGTGGGCGAGGGCGTCGAGCGGCTGGCGGTGGGCGAGGAGGTGCTGGGATGGTCGGACACCGGTTCCTACGCCCAGTACGCCCTGGCCGCGGAGACCATCCTGGCCCCCAAGCCGGCCGGTCTGGACTGGACGCACGCCGCCGCCCTGCCGGTGGCCGGTGACGGCGCGGACCGGGCCCTGGACCTGCTCGCGGTCCAGGCCGGTGAGACGCTGCTGATCCACGGCGCGTCCGGGGCGCTGGGCACCATCGCCGTCCAACTCGCCGTCGCCCGCGGCGCCCGCGTCATCGGCACCGCGGGACCGGGCAACCAGGAGTACGTGACCTCGCTCGGCGCCACCGCGCTGGTCTACGGCGACGACCTGGTCGCGCGGGTCCGTGCCCTCACCCCGCACGGCATCGACGCGGTCCTCGACGCCGCCGGCAAGGGCGCGCTGGAGGACTCCATCACCCTGCGCGGCGGCACCGACCGGATCGTCACCACCGCCGACTTCCGCGCCCGCGAGCTGGGCATCGTCTTCTCCGCCGGGCCCCAACGCCGCTCAGCGGCTCGGCTGGCCGAACTCGCCCTCCAGGCCGCCGACGGCACCCTGGTCACCACCGTCGGGGCGACCCACCCGCTGGCCGACGCGGCCAAGGCCCAGGAGGCCAGCGACGCCGGCCACAGTTGCGGCAAGCTCGTCCTCACCGTCGACTGACCACTCCCCCGGGCCTCGGCCCCCCGCCCCCAGGGGGCCGGCCCCCGCACCACCAGGTCCAACCGACCGCCCCGCGTTCCCCACCTGAGGAGAGCCCTGTGCCCGCCACCGATCTCAGCCCCCTATGGCAGCCCACGCACGCCGGGGACATCCAACTGCCGCACCGGCTGGTCATGGCCCCGATGACCCGCGACCGGTCCACCGCCGAGGGCGTGCCGACCGAACTCAACGCCGAGTACTACGCCCAGCGCGCCTCGACCGCGCTCATCATCAGCGAGGGCACCCAGCCGTCTCCCGACGGGCAGGGCTATCTGCTCACGCCCGGCATCCACTCGCCGGAGCAGGTGGCCGGCTGGCGCGAGGTCACCGACGCCGTGCACGCCGCCGGCGGGCGCATCGTCCTCCAGCTCATGCACACCGGGCGCATCGCCCACCCCGACAACACCCCGCACGGCCGGCAGCCCGTGGCGCCGTCCGCGGTCCGTCCCGCCGGGGTGATGTTCACCGCGACCGGCCCGCAGGAGATGCCCGAGCCGCGCGCCCTGTCCCTGGACGAGGTCGCCACAACCGTCGAGGACTTCCGCCGGGCCGCCGCCTACGCCATCCAAGCGGGCGCGGACGGCGTGGAGGTCCACGGCGCCAACGGCTACCTCATCCACCAGTTCCTGTCCGGCAACGCCAACCACCGCACCGACCGCTACGGTGGCTCCCTCGCCCACCGCATCCGCTTCGCCGTCGAGGTCGCCACCGCCGTCGCGGACGAGATCGGCGCCGGGCGCACCGGCATCCGCCTGTCCCCCGGCAACCCGTACAACGACATCCACGAGGACGACGTCCACGCCCTGTATCCGGCGCTGGTGCGTGCCCTGGCCCCGCTGGATCTCGCCTACCTGCACCTGATCCACGCCGGCGACGAACCACTGCTCGCCACGCTGCGCTCGCGGTGGCCGGGCACGCTGGTCCTGAACCGGCCCGGCGCCGACCTGCCCACCCGCGCCCTGGACGTCGCCGAGGGGCGTGCCGACGTCATCAGCGTCGGCGCGATGGCGCTGGCCAACCCCGACCTGGTCGACCGGATACGCTCCCAAGCGCCGTTGAACACCGCTGACCCGGCCACCTTCTACAGCGGAGGCGCCACCGGCTACACCGACTACCCGACCCGCACCACCCACAGCACCCCCCGCACCGCCTGAGGAGCAACGATGACGGACCCCGCGGCACCACCCCCGAGCACGGCGCTCCAGGGGAGCCTGAGCTACGCCGTGTTCCGCCTCGCCCGGGCCCATCGCGGCCACGCCGCCGGCATGCTCCGTGACATGAACCTGCATCCCGGGCAGGAACTGCTGCTGATGCAGCTGTTCGACCGTGACGGCCAGACGCAGTCCGAACTGCTGGATGCCGTGGGCCTCGACCACTCCACGGTCTCCAAGTCGCTGCGCCGCATGCAGGAAGCCGGGCTGCTCACCCGCGAGCCGGCCGAGCACGACCGGCGCGTGATGGTCGTCCACCTCACCGACCAGGGCCGTGCCATGCAGCAACCCATCGCGGACATGTGGCGCAGCCTGGAGGAGATCTCCGTGCGGGACCTGACCGCCGAGCAGATCGCGGCGTTCACCGCGACCGCGTACACCATCGAACAGTCCGTCAAGGACCGCGGTCAGGACAGCCGGCCATCCAGCCGTCGGTCGTGACGTCGATGGTGCGGGGCACCGAGACCGTGGATCATCTCGGCCGAGATCGCCCACGCCGTCACCGGGCGTCGGCTCCTTCGTCGTCTACCGGAATTCACCGAGACCGAGCGCATCCCGTATCTCGCTGAGCTTCGCGGTCGCCCCCGGGGTGTGCTCGCGCGCTTGGTCAGCGAGTCGCAGGGCGTCGTCGATCTCGCCGAGCTTCTGGGAGGACAGGACGGCCTCCCGCTCCATCAGGTCGTCCCGGGACACCGTGGTCAACCACGTGCACGGAGTGAAGCCTGGACGCGGGAACGCGAGCCGCAGCACGCCTTCGAACGGCAGCCCTTCACGGGAACCCACCATCACTTCGATGCCCAGACCGCTGATGTCGACGCCTGCCGGAGCGACGACCTGCATCACCCGGATCCCGGACGTGTCCTCTCCCGACAGCAGTACAACCAATCGCCGCTCGTCGAACTGGACCCACCAGACTTCGCCACGTTGCACAAGTCCTCCAGATACCGGACGGCAGGCAGACGCCGCGCCCCTGACGCGCTGGGGAGACGGACGCGGCCACCGTTGACCATCGGTGCATGAAGACAAACGATCATACGATGGCCACAGGTCGCAGCGTAGGCCCTGCCCGCTGGCAGGAAGGCTTCGAGGCCTGATGAGCCGGACAGCGGGGCGGAGCACGCGGGTGGAATCCGGGCGCCGAGCCCGGAAGTTGGCACTCGGCCTGCTGTCCGACCCCAGCGCAGCCACAACCGGCGACCAGCCGCTCACACATGAAGGTCACGATCGACGGCGGGAGTATTCGGCGGGGACGGTCTTGTCCTGGGCTGGCCCAGCCCCTCAGGGCGCCGGTCTGGTGGAGCGAAAGCGCGCCCGGTAGGTCGTGGGCGCGATGCCCAGGGTGTGCTGGAAGGTGCGGCGCATGGTTTCCGACGACCCGAACCCGGACCGGCTCGCGACCGTTTCGACGGGCTCGTCACCGGCCTCCAGCAGGAGCTGTGCGCTTTCCAGCCGTACCGCTTCGAGGTACTGGCCCGGTGACATGCCGGTCTCGCCGCGGAACAGGCGGGACAGATGGCGCGGGCTGACGCCGACGTCCCGGGCGAGCGAGTGCAGGCTGTGCGGCGCTGCGGGGTCGGCCACGACCGTGTCCATGACCCGTCGCAGGTGCGGGTGCCGGGCCTCGCGCGGCGTCAGGCGCGCGCTGAACTGGGACTGCCCCGCGGGGCGGGCCATGAAGACGACGAGCTCGCGCGCGACGTCGCGCGCCAGGTCGGGGCCGTGGTCGTCCTCGACCAGCGACAGCGCCAGGTCGATGCCGGCGGTGACGCCGGCGGACGTGGTGACGGGCCCGTCGGTGACGAACAGCGGGTCCGCTTCCACGTGGACCTGCGGGTACGCGGCCGCCAGTTCGTCGGCCAGGCGCCAGTGGGTGGCCGCGCGTCGCCCGTCGAGGGCGCCGACCTGCGCCAACAGGAAGGCGCCCGCGCAGACCGACGTCACCCGGTCCGCACGGCGCACCACCTCGGTGACGCACTCGACGACGGCGGCGTCGGCGACCGCCTGCCGCCAGTCGCGTCGGCCGGCGACGACCACTGTGCTGAGCCGTGGCGGAAGGTCTCCCGCGCCGCCGTCCACGCCGATCCGGACCCCGGAGGAGGTCCGCACGTCCGCGCCGCTCGGCGAGACGGTCCGCACGTCGTAGCGGGCACCGAAGTGGTTGGCGGTCCCGAACACCTCCGCCGGGCCCGTCACGTCCAGCAACTGCACGTCCTCGAAGGCGATGACGGCCACCACGCGCGGCGTCGTGCCCCCCGTTACTCGGGCCATGGGGAGTCCAGGATGGTGCGGACGAAGTCACCGCGCTCGAAGCCGGGCACGTAGTGGGCCAGGACGTCGGCCTTGACGTTGCCGAAGGTGGTTTCCGGCTTGGGCCGCACGCCCTCGGTGAAGGCCTGCAGGATGCGCCGCTTGAAGTCGGGGCGGGGGTGCAGCGCCACGACGGCGGAACGCTCCTCCGGGGAAAGGGCGTGGTAGCCGATGCCGAGCACGTCGGTTTCCACGCCGGCGGTCACCAGCGCCACTTCAGGCTCCATGTGCTGCGGGATGCCCGGGGTGGTGTGCAGGGCGATCGCGGTCCACACCCGGCGGATGCTGTCCTCCGGCACGTTCCTGGCCTGGAGGAAGCGGCGGGCCTCGTCGGCGCTGTCCACCTCGAAGCGCCGCCCGCTGTGGTGGAACGGCTCCCCCAGCCCGAGGTCGTGGAACATCGCCGCGATGTAGAGCAGCTCCGGATCGAAGCTGAGATCCCGGTGGCGGCCTTGCAGGCTGCCGAAGAAGTACACCCGCCGCGAGTGGTCGTAGATCAGATCGTTCGTGCGGTCCCGGACGAGTTGCGTCGCCTCACCGGCCAGTTTCGAATCCGGGACCTGCACGCCTGCTGCGGAACGGCCGTTCGCCACTACTACCACCTGCTTCGTCGTCTGCCGGGGCGTTCGCCCACACCCCCAGTCTCCGAACCGGGCCGCGCGGGCGCCATGGCCACCGGGCCACGTAGCCCACAGATACGGACATCCCGCAGTATGGCCGCCGACTGGGCACCGCCGTCGAAACGGGGGGCGGCTCGCCGGGGCGGGTGCAGCGGGCCGGAGTGGGAGTCATCCCGCGATCCGTTCGCCGTCACCGCCGTCACCGCCGTCCGAGGGCGGTGCCGAAAGGACCGCCCTGTGCCCGTCAACGCTCTTGGCCCGGCAGGGGCCTCGCGGATCCCGCCGGGCGGCTCGGAGTGGGGTTCTGCTCAGGCCGGCGCCTGGGAGGGTCGCGCGGGGGCTTCGCCCGTGGCGGCTGCCGGGATGTGGGGGTGTCCGATGACGTGGGCGAGGAGGGCGGGCGGGTCGGGCTGGGCTTGGAGGGCGGCCAGGAGCAGGAGCCACAGGTTGTGCAGCTCGTCCTCGATCTGCTCGCGGGACCCCAGGGCGTCGGAGACGGTGTGCAGGCCGAAGAAGGCACACACGACGCCATGGGCGGCGGTGCAGGGAACGATGCCCGGGGCCAGGGTGCCCTCCTTGCGGGCTTCGGTGAGCAGCGCGCTCACCACGTCGATCCAGCCCACGAAGGGGGCCGGCAGCGGGGCGTTGATGGCTTTGCGTTCCATCCACAGGCGGGCGCCGGCCCGGACGACGATGTCGTCGCGGAAGGCGCGGGCGACGCTGAAGCTGAGGGCGACCAGCTGCTCCAGGGCCGGGCGCCCGGAGGCGCGGTAGCGCTCGACCAGCTCCGGCCAGGTGGCGAAGTGCTCCTGCAGGACCGCCAGGGCGAGGTTCTCCTTGCTGGCGAAGTGGAAGTAGATGGCGCCGCTGGTGCGGCCGGAGGCCGTACTGATGTCGCTGATGCTGGTGCCCGCATAGCCGTGTTGGTCGAACAGCTGTGCCGCGGTTTCCAGCAGGGTCCGCCGGGTTGTTTCCGCACCCCTTGTGTCCATGCTGTGTTGCCCTTCTCGTTGTCCGTCGGGAGAAATGTAGTGACTCCGTGCGGCATTCGGCGGCACCGGAAGGGTGGCGTTGTCCGAACTGATGTCTGCTCATCCTATGAAGGCATCTCCCGGCGCCCCGGCCGGAGGGTCTCGACCGCTGCGGTGGTCGCGCACGCTCGCCCGGGAATTGGTGCATCGGAGTTCCGTCGCGGAGGTCTTGTTGACCGATGTGCGACGAACCGGGAGGTGGACGTTCGACGCGGCAGCGTCGTGGTCTCCCTCGCATCCGACGTTTCCCCGCGACGGTGCACGGCTGCATCATCCGCTGCTGGTGGTCGAGACGCTACGCGAACTGGGGATTGTCGTTCCCCTGTCCTATTTCGGGGTCGCGAAGACCACGCGGTTTGTCATTACCGACATGTTCTTCCGGCTCGACCCGCGCGCGGAGCCGACCGCGGGGTACGGCGCGACCGAAGTCACCTGCCGGGCCGAGGTGGGCAATCCGCGCATCCGGTCCGACGGCACGCTCACCGGGCTGCGGCTCACCGTGGACCTGCTGGCGGGCGGGCGGGCGTTCGCGCGGGCCGGGGGCGGGGTCCGGTTCGTGGCCGCCGACCGTTTCGCCGCACTGCGCGGTGGGCGCGGGAGCGTGGACGAGCAGCTGCCCGGCGAGCCCGGCGGGCGCCCGGAGGCGGCGCTGCTGGGCGTACCGCATGGGCGCGACATCGTCATCGGGCTTGAGGACGGGCACGCTGTGGTGCACGCGGCCGACCGGCGCCATCCGTTCTTCTTCGACCACGCCGTGGACCACATCCCGGGCATGCTCCTGCTGGAGGCGGCCCGGCAGGCCGCGGTCGTCGCCGGCGGGACCGCCTTCGTGCGCCCCCGCGCCGGGCGGCTGAAGGCCCTGCGCTTCACCGAGTTCTCCCCCGCCGCACGCATCGAATGCGCGCCACGCCGGAGCAAATGCGGGTTCCGGATCGTGCAGGGGGGCGTGACCAGCGCTTACGGCGTCCTGCAGTACTGACACGCGCCGATAACCGTATGGAATTCGTTGACTACCCCCGGTCATCGACCTAGCGTAACGATCGTTATGTTCGTGGCGGCGGGAGAAATTCCGCCGTTCGCCGACACCTGTCCGGACCTTTTACAGCCGCGCCCGGGAGCCCTCTCCCGAGGCATTCACGTACCCACCTGGCGAGCCGCCAACGGCCGCCCGGCCGGGCTCGACTGCGGCCGCGGACTGGAATGCATTCGCCGAACGATCGAGTAGAAAGCACACACTCATGAACTCTGCCTCCCTCCTTTCCTGGACCCCGGTCGCCGTCGTGTTCGACTGCGACGGAACCTTGATGGACACCGAAAAGCATTGGCAGGACGCCCGCGTACGGGCTCTGGCCGAAATCGGATTCACTCCGACGGCGGAATTCGCCGAACAGGCCAAGGGCCTGCACTACACCGAGTGCGGCCAGATGCTGGCCACGTTGGCCGGACGGCCGGATCTCGGGGAGCGGATGACGCAGCGCCTGCTGGAGCACTTCCAGGCGCTGGTGGCCGACCGGCCGATGACCATGCCCGGGGCGGTCGAACTCGTCGAGGCGCTGGCGGGGTCCATGCCGCTGGCCGTGGCGAGCAACTGCCCGATGGAGGTGGTCGAGTCGTGCCTCGACACCGCCGGCCTGCTCCAGCACTTCGGCCACATCGTGGTGCCCGACGGGCCGGTCCGCCCCAAGCCGCACCCGGACGTCTACCTCCAGGCCGCCCGCCTGTGCGCCACCGAGCCCAGCGACATCCTGGCCATCGAGGACTCCCACTGCGGCGTCCTGGCCGCCCAGCGCGCCGGCATGCGGGTGCTGGGCACCGGACCGCGCCCGGCCGACGCCACCGCGGCACTGACCGACCTGTGGGTGGACTCCCTCGACGACCCGCGGGTCCAGCAGTGGGCGCACACCCGCATCCCGGCGCTGGCCACCCGCTGACGCCGGTGCCCGGTGCGCCCTGCCGTCCGGCGGGGCCTCCGACCACGGCCCGCCCGACGGGTTCCCGGGGCGCACCGCGCACCACCTCCCCGCCGGCAGACGATGGCCGCTGCACGGCTCGACCGGCCACCCGATCTATCCTCCGGCCGCCGGCCGGTCCGAGCCGGTGGCGCGCAGCTGCGCCGCCACGTCGACGACGGTGTCCTCAGCTGAGGACAAGAAGAGCGCGACGCCCACGGCTCCGGGGTCGGGCACCCCTTCGGCCCGGCTGCCGACATAGCTCGCCCGGCCCCGGCGGGCGCTCATCCGGGCCGTGTCGCGCACTCCCTGCCAGGCGGCCTGCGCGGCCCCGCGCAACGCGGCGGCGGGGTCCCCCGACGAAGGCCACGCGGTGAGCGCGGCGCAGGCCGGGAAGAGGGCGTCGACCAGCGTCTTGTCGCCCGGTGACGCGTCGCCGACCCGCTGGATGGCCGCCAGACCGCCGTTCAGTCC
Organism: Streptomyces sp. NPDC006733; assembly: GCF_040636125.1. Classification (NCBI taxonomy): domain Bacteria; kingdom Bacillati; phylum Actinomycetota; class Actinomycetes; order Kitasatosporales; family Streptomycetaceae; genus Streptomyces; species Streptomyces sp. NPDC006733. The sequence goes on from NZ_JBEYJD010000011.1 coordinate 46,745, forward strand.
CGTCGCCAGCGCGGAGACGTTCAGCTCCCCGGTGGCGGCGATGGCGGTGGCCAACTCCTGCAGCAGCAGTCCGAACAGCGGGCCGCTCGTGCCGCCGACGTCGTCCAGGAACGCGGAGGCCGCGGCCTGGAAGGGGCCGCTCTCACCTCCGCTCTCCTGGGCGTCGATGGCGCGCAGCGCACCGCGCAACCCGGTGGTGAGGTTGACGCCGAAGTCGCCGTCGCCCAGCAGCTGGTCGAGTGCGGTCAGTTCGGCCTCGGTGGCCAGCGCCGACGCCGCGAACCGGCGCAGCCAGGCCTCGGCGAAGGTGGTGCCGGAGCGGGGGGAGTCCTCGGCGGCGAGAGAGGGGTCGAGCATGGCGCGCCTCCTGATCAACGGGGCCAGGCAGGCGTCCGTGCCGGCGCGTCGTAGAACTTCACGACGGCGTCGTCGGCCTGCATCAGCGTGAGGGAGAAGCCCCTCATGTCCAGCGCGGTCACCAACGAGCCCACCAAGGAGCGCTCCAGGACCAGCCCGAGCCGGTCCAGGAGCTGGGCCGTCTCGTGCAGGACCGCGTACAGCTCCAGTTGGGTCACCGCGCCCAGCCCGTTGACCAGGACGATCACGCCGGTGCCGCGCCGGAGGGCCAGCGCCTGGACCAGTGCTTCGGTCATCGTGGCCACCAGTTCGTCCAGCGGCCGCCGCGCGATCGAGCTCTTGGCCCGCTCGCCGTGGATACCGACCCCGAATTCGAGCTCATCGGGTGGCAGGGTGAACGCGGGCCGGCCGGTGGCGGGCGAGGTGTGGGCGGCCGAGGCGACGGCCAGGCTGCGGGAGCGAGCGGCCAGCTCCGTGCCCAGCTCGGTGAGCTCGCGCAGCCCCAGGCCGGTGTCGGCGGCCGCGCCGAGCACCTTCTCGATCAGGACGGTCGCCGCGGTGCCGCGGCGGCCGACGGCCGTGTCGGGGGACTCCGAGGCCAGGTCGTCGTCGATCAGCACCCGCGCGCACGCGATGCCCTGCTGCGCGAGGCGTTCGGCCGCGATCCCGAAGTTGATGCGGTCACCGGTGTAGTTCTTCACCAGGTGCAGTACGCCACCCGGCTGAGCGACCGCGCACGAGGCCTGGAAGATCTGGCGGTTGTGCGGGGAGGCCATGAGCCGGCCCGGGCACGCCGCATCGAGCATGCCGGCCCCGACGAACCCCAGGTGCAGGGGCTCGTGCCCCGAGCCGCCGCCGGACACCAGGGCCACCCGGCGGGTGGGGGCGGGGTGGCGTGCCTGCACGAAGCCGTCGTCGGGGTGCCAGCGGACGAGATCACCGTGGGCGCGGGCGAACCCGGCCAGCCCGTCGTCCACCAAACGGTCCATGGAATGGGCGAAGTACACCATGCCGACCTCCCAGCGCCCTTGCGAGCGGGAGACACGGCCGCCGGCACCCGTCGGGCGCCGGCGGCGCCCAGTGGTGCGCACGGGGCGCCCGTCTCCTCCCGATCATCGTCGGGTGTCCCGTGGCAACCGGCAACCGGTGATCGTCGCGCGACCCGCCCCGGAACGGCCTCCGCCCCGGCAGCGCACGGCGCAGGCGCGGGCAGCCACCGCGTCCCCCGTCAGGCCGCACCTCCCCCGGTGCGGGCCTCCGCCTCACCCGTGGGCGCCGCCGGGCCGTGCGTCCTCGACCAGGGAGCGCAGCAGGGCGGGCCCGGCCTGCTCCAGACTGCGCAGCACCGTGCGGCCCGGGGCGGGCGGGATCGGGACGACGGACGGGACGGCCAGCACCTGGCAGCCCGCGGCCTCGGCGGACGCCACCCCCGTGGGGGTGTCCTCCACGGCGACGCAGCGGGCCGGGGAGGCGCCGAGCAGCCGGGCGGCGGCCAGGTACGGGTCGGGGGCCGGTTTGGTGCGGGTGGTGTCGTCGGCGGTGACGGACAGGGCGAAGTGCTCGCGGCCGAGCACATCGAGCACCAACTCCACGACGCGCCGCGGTGACGCCGTCACCAGGGCCGTCGTCACCCCCTGTGCCCGCAGGTCGGCCAGCAGGGCGGTCACGCCGGGCAGCGGCCGGACCTCGCGGGCCACCAGGGCGGCGAAGCGGGCCTCGAGCTCGGCCGCCAGCTGCGCGTGGGGGCGGTCGGTCCCGGTGGCCGTGCGCAGATGGCCGGTGGTGTGGGCGACCGACCGGCCCAGCACGTCGGGGACGTCCGCCTCGGTCAGCGGGTAGCCGAGGGTGGACGCGGTCGCGGCGGCCGCGTCCCACCACACCCCTTCGGTGTCGACGAGCGTGCCGTCCATGTCGAAGAGCACCGCCTGCAGCGTCACGCGGCGGGTCCGTCGACGAGCACCGGGCGCTGCGGCAGGGTCACGGTGACGCTCGCGCCGGCCGGCAAGGTGGCCGCGCGGTGGCTGGGCACGTCCGCCTTGACGGTCGCACCGTCCGGCAGCGCCAAGGTCAGCCGGGTGACCGCGCCGTGGAAGGCGGCGGTCAGCACCCGGGAGCGGCCGTCGGCGTCCGCGGCGGCCTCCAGGGCCTCCGGCCGGACCAGGACGTCGACCGGGCCGTGCGCGGGGGCGGTACCGCGCACCGGCAGCCGCTGCCCGAACACCTCCACGTCCCCGTCGGCCATGACGCCCGGCAGCCGGTTCATGGTGCCGACGAACTCGGCGACGAACGCGGTCGCGGGCGTGTCGTACAGCTCGGCGGGGGCGGCGACCTGCTCGAGCCGGCCGTCGCGCATCACCGCGACCCGGTCGGCGGTCGACAGCGCCTCCTCCTGGTCGTGGGTGACGAACACGGTGGTGATCCGCAGCTCCTGCTGCAGCCGGCGGATCTCCTCGCGCAGCGTGACCCGGACCTTGGCGTCCAGCGCCGACAGCGGCTCGTCCAGCAGCAGCACCTTGGGCCGCAGCGCCAGCGCGCGGGCCAGCGCCACGCGCTGCTGCTGACCGCCGGAGAGCTGGTGCGGGTAGCGGGCGGCGTGCTGCGGCAGCCCGACCAGCTCCAGCAGCTCATGGGCGCGCGAGCGGCGCTCGGCGGCGCCGGTGCGGCGCATCTTCAGGCCGAACGCGACGTTGTCGGCGGCCGTCAGGTGCGGGAACAGGCTGTAGGACTGGAAGACCATCCCGGCATCCCGGCGGTGCGCGGGCACCGCGCTGATGTCCTGGCCGTCGAGGAGCACCTGGCCGGCGTCGGGCCGCTCGAAGCCGGCCAGCATCCGCAGGGCGGTGGTCTTGCCGCAGCCGGACGGGCCGAGCAGCGCCAGCAGTTCCCCGGGGCGGGCGGTCAGGTCCAGGCCGTCGAGGGCGACGGTGGCGCCGAACGCCTTGCGCAGCGACCGGAACTCGACGGTGGTGGCCGCCGTGGGCGACGACGGGGCGGACGACGGGGCCGGTGGGGCCGTGGCGGCGGTCATGCCACCTCCTGTGCGGGAGTCAGGGCAGCGGCCGCGTCGCGGCCGGCCCGGCGGGATGTGCGGGGCAGGGAACGGGTTCGGTCGCGGCCCAGGGCGGCGAACACCAGCAGCAGCAGCCAGGTGACCACCAGGCTCAGCACCGAGACGGCCACCGACAGCTGTGCTTGGTCGCCGCCGGTGTTGACGATCCACACGGCGAACGGCTGGTAGCCCAGCAGCGCGCCGACGGTGTACTCGCCCAGGACCAGCGCCAGGGTGAGGAACGACGCGTTGAGCAGGGCGCCGCGCAAATTGGGCAGCACCACCTGCAGTACGGCGCGCGGTGCGCTCGCCCCGCAGCTGCGGGCGGCCTCCACCAGCACGCGGACGTCGACCACGCGCAGGCCTGCGTCCAGCGCCCGGTAGGCCAGCGGCAGCGCCATCACCGTGTAGGCGAGGACCAGGACGAACGGGAACCGCTTGTCCTGCACGGCGGTGAAGGTCTGGAACAGCGGGGTGCGCGCCAGGTGCTCGGGGCCCCAGCGCAGCACGCTGCTGTAGCCGGAGACCAGCGCCACCGACGGGACGACCAGCGGCAGCGAGCAGATGATCTCCAGCACCGGCCGCAGCCGCGGTGCGCCGAGCCGGACCGCGACCAGCGCCGGGACCAGCAGCAGCATCACCAGCACGATGGTCGCGGCGGCCAGCTCCACAGTGAGCAGCAGGCTGTCGGCGAAGCCGTCCGCGCCGAGGATGCCGCGGTAGGCCCCCAAGGTGAAGCCCTGGCCCGGCACATCCACGGTGAAGATCACCGAGGCGGCGACCGGGATGAGGAAGTACAGGCCGGCCAGCAGGCCGACGGCGCCGCGCCACAGCGGCGTGCGGGTCAGTCGAGCCATCGGGCGCTCCTTCGCTGGAGGGGGACGTAGACCGCCATGACGAGCCCGGCGACGACGACCATGTCCAAGCTGAGCGCGAGCGCGATGTTGCCCTGGCCGACCAGGACGTTGCCGGACAGGGCATCGGCGATCTGCACGGTGATCAGCGGCACCGAGCCGCTGCCGAGGGCCGCGGCAGTGGCGTAGGCGGCGAAGGCGCTGCCGAACAGCAGCACGTAGCCGCCGAGCAGGGACGGTGCCAGGACCGGCAGGGCGACGTGCCGCCAGTACTGCCAGCCGGTGGCGCCGTTGTTCTGCGCGGCCTCGCGCCACTGCGTGCGCAGCCCTTCCAGCGCCGGGGTGATGGCCAGGACCATCAGCGGCAGCAGGAAGTACAGGTAGACCACGACCAGGCCCCAGAACGTGTACAGGCTCCAGCCGGCCCCGGTCAGGCCCAGGTGCTCGGTGAGAACGCCGGCGTTGCCGAGGGTGGCGATGAACGCGAACGCGAGCGGGACCCCGCCGAAGTTGGCGAGCACCCCGGACGCGGCGAGGACACCCTCGCGCAGGGCGCGGTGACGCGAGGTCACCACGGCCTGCGCGAGCGGCAGTCCGAGCACGGCGGCCAGCAGCGCGGACAGCGCGGAGAGCTTGACGCTGCTGAGCAGCCCGGTGAGGTAGGCGCCCTGCACGGAGTCCGTGAGGTTCGCCGTCGTCCACCGCGCGCCGCCGGGCGCGTCGTTCGACGTACTGAAGGCGCCGGTCAGCATGGCGGCGGCGGGCAGGCCGAACGCCACCAGCATGAACAGCACGAGGGGCAGCGCCGCCAGCATCCCGGCCGGCGCCTTGGTCTTGCGCAGCATCAGGAGACGGCCTTGGCCCAGCCCTGGGTGACGGCCTTCTTGGCCGCGTCCACCTGCGCAGGCGTCGGGAAGGCCGGGGTGCCGGCGACGGCGGGCAGCTTGGCGGCGGCCGCGGCGTCCAGGGTGCCGGCGCCCTTGAGGGCGTCCATCAGCACCGGGCGGGCGTATCCCTTGAGCCACAGGTTCTGGCCCTCGGCGCTGTAGAGGTACTCCTCCCACAGCCGGGCGGCGGCCGGGTGCGGCGCGTCCTTGTTGACGGCCTGCGCGTAGTACTGGGCGTAGACCCCGTCGCTGGGGATCGACACCTTCCAGTCCACGTTCTTGGACTGGAACTCGTCGGTGTACCCGGCGTTGAGGTAGTCCCAGTCGATGCTGATGGGCGTCTCGCCCTTCTGGACGGTCGCCGGGGTGGACTCCACCGGGTTGTAGTTGCCGGCCTTCTTCAGCTGCCCGAAGAAGTCCAGGCCGGGCTGGATGTTGTCGAACGAGCCGTGGTTGGCGATGGCCGCCGCGTACACGCCGCCGAAGGCCGAGCCGGACTTCGTCGGGTTGCCGTTCAGCGCCACCTGGCCCTTGTACTGCGGCTTGAGCAGGTCCGCGAAGGTCGCCGGGCACTCCTTGACGCGCTTGGCGTCGCAGCCGATCGACACGTAGCCGCCGTAGTCGTAGTACCAGCGGGCCTGGACGTCCTTCTGGGCGGCCGGGATCTTGTCGTAGTCGGCGACCTTGTACGACGCGAACAGGCCCTGCTGCGCACCGCTCAGGGCGAAGGCGCTGCCGAGGTCGACGACGTCGGGGGCACGGTCCTGGCCCTTGCGGGAGGTGATCGCGCTGAGCTCGATCTGGCTGGAGGCGTCGGGGTTCTCGACCTCGACCTTGATGCCGTACTTCTTGCTGAAGCCGTCGATGAGCGCACCGTAGTTGGCCCAGTCGCGCGGCAGGGCGATCGCGTTGAGCGTGCCCTCCTTCTTCGCGGCGGCGACCAGGGCGTCCATCCCGCCCAGGTCGGCGGCGGAGGTGGCGGTGGCGGCGCTCTTCTTGCCGTCGGCCGCGGTGGTCTCGGTGGGTGCGGCGCCACAGGCACTGAGGCCGAGCGCGGCCACGGCGAGGACACCTGCGAGGGCGGCAGCCCGGGGACGGGGCAGAAACACGGGACTCTCCATGGACATGGCCAGGGTTGGCTGTACAACTTGAACGACGCGAGCCCAGTACGCCGGAGGTCCGTGTCGGGAAGGTGAACGGATCACTGAGTCCCGGCGGCGGTCGCACGAACGCCGCGAGCGCCCCGGAACCGGGGGCTAGGCTCGGTGGCCGGAGCGGGGAAACGAGCGAGGGAGCAGCGTGGCGGACGGCCGGCAGACGATGTACCGGAAGGTGGCCGCCGACCTCCGGCAGGCCATCGCCGACGGCGCCTACGGCTCCGGCGGCCGCCTGCCCGCCGAGAGCGAACTCGCCGCCCGCTACGGCATCTCGCGCGGCACCGTGCGCCAGGCGCTGGCCGTGCTGCGCTCCGACGGCCTGGTCACCTCCCGGCGCGGCACCCGCCGGGTCGTGCTGGGCACCGCCCGGGTGCAGAGCTTCGCGGAACTGGTCAGCTTCGCGCGCTGGGCCCGCTCCATCGGCGAGGAGCCCGGCGGCCGGACGGTGGAGATCGTCTGCGGCCCCGCCGACGAGGTCGAACGCGAACGCCTGCGCCTGGAGCCGGGCGCCGAGGTCTACCGGGTGCTGCGGGTGCGCACCTTGTCGGGCGTCCCGGTGATGGTGGAGCGGTCCGTCTACCCCGTGCACGTGGGCGCCCTGGTCGCGGCGCTCGATCCGCTCGCCGTCTCGCACACCGTGCCGCTCCAGGAGCGCGGCGTGCTGTTCACCGACGCCCACCACACCATCGACCTGGCCCTCGCCGACGCCGACGACGCCCGGCTGCTGGAGTGCGCGGTGGGCGACCCGCTGCTGCGCGAGCGGCGGCACACCACCGACCCGGCGGGCGCGCCGGTGGAGTGGTCGCAGGACCGCTACCTGCCGGGAACGGTGGTCTTCAGCGTCCACAACTCCACGGCGGTCACGGCCCTTTCGCGCCAGACGGGGATCTGACGGACCATCGGTTGCCGCCCCGTCGCGCGGGCGATGTGCGCTTCGCGCGCCGGCCGTCCGGGGTGGTGGCCGTGGACGGGGGTCGGGTGCCCGGCGGCGACCGGACGGCCCGCTGCGGTCAGCGGTGTTCGGGGTTCTCGAAGTCGAAGCGGCAGCCGGCGTCCCACTCGGAGCGCTGGTTCCCGTAGGCGGGGATGCCGCCCGCGTCCTTGAGCATCCGCGCCAGGTGCAGCAGGTTCCACGTCATGAACGTGGTGTTGCGGTTGGTGAACTCGTTGTCCGGGCCACCCGAGCCCTCGTCCAGGTAGGAGGGGCCGGGGCCTGCCTCACCGATCCATCCGGCGTCGGCCTGGGGCGGGATGGTGTAGCCGAGGTGCTGCAGGCTGTAGAGGATGTTCATCGCACAGTGTTTGACCCCGTCCTCGTTGCCGGTGATCAGGCATCCGCCGACCCGGCCGTAGTACGCGTACTGCCCGGCGTCGTTGAGGATCGACGAGCAGGCGTACAGCCGCTCGATGACCTGCTTCATCACCGACGAGTTGTCCCCCAGCCAGATCGGTCCGGCGAGGATCAGGATGTCGGCGGCCATGACCTGCCGGTAGATGCCGGGCCAGGCGTCGGCGGCCCATCCGTGTTCGGTCATGTCGGGCCAGACGCCGGTGGCGATGTCGTGGTCCACCGCCCGCAGGACCTCGACCGCCACCCCCTGGCGCTCCAGGATGCCGCGGCTGACGTCGATCAGGCCCTCGGTGTGGCTGCGCTCGGGGGAGCGCTTGAGCGTGCAGTTGATGACCAGGGCGCGCAGGTCGCTGTAGGACGGCGTTGATTCCGGCATGCGGGGGCCTTCCGTTCTCGGACGGGCGGAGTCCCCCACCACTCCACCAGGCGGATTGCTCCACCGCCAGATGCGGATAGGCCGGAGGCGTGAGAAGCCCCGGTAGCCGAAATCCAAGATGGGCGCTCCCCGCGCGGGACAGGCGGGCCCGACCTCCCCTATTCTTATTGCACACATATTGCAATAGCGATCTAATGGCAGAAGGGGGCGGCATGGCGCGCTCGACAGTGGTGTTGGGGATCGAGTCGTCCTGTGACGAGACCGGCGTAGGCCTGGTGCGCGACGGCGTGCTGCTGGGGCACGCGGTCGCGTCGAGCATGGACGCACACGCCCGCTACGGCGGGGTGGTGCCGGAGATCGCCGCCCGCGCCCACGTGCACTCCCTGCTGCCGGTGGTACGCCGGGCACTGGACGGCGCCGGGTTGGGCCGTGCGGACATCGGCGCGATCGCGGTGACGACCGGCCCCGGACTCTCCGGCGCCCTGCACGTCGGGCTGGCCGGGGCGAAATCCCTCGCCTACGCGCTGGACGTGCCGCTGTACGGGGTCCATCACCTGGCCGGGCACGTCGCGGCCGACACCTTGGAGCACGGCCCCCTGCCCAACCCCTGCGTCGTCCTGATCGTCTCCGGCGGCCACACCTCGCTGCTGCTGGTGCGCGACCTGGCCCGTGACCGGATCATCCACCTCGGCGACACCCTGGACGACGCGGCCGGCGAGTGCTTCGACAAGGTCGCCCGGGTCTTCGGGCTGCCCTATCCCGGCGGCCCCGCCGTGGACCGGGCCGCCCGCGGCGGCGACCCGCACGCGGTCCGCTTCCCCCGCCCGCTGACCGGGCACCGCGACGCGCCCTACGACTTCTCCTTCTCCGGACTGAAGACAGCCGCGGCCCGCTGGGCGGAGCAGTTCCGCGGCACCGGCCGCGAACTCCCCCTGGCCGACGGCGCCGCCTCCCTGCAGGAAGCCGTCGCGGACGTGCTCACCCGCAAGGCGCTGGCGGCCTGCGCCGAGTACGGCGTGGGAACGCTTCTCATCGTCGGCGGCGTCGGCGGCGTCGCCGCCAACTCCCGCCTGCGCTCCCTCGCCGAGCAGCGGTGTGCCGCCGCGGGCGTCGCCCTGCGGGTGCCGGCGCTGGGACTCTGCACGGACAACGGGGCGATGATCGCCGCCGTCGGCGACCTGCTGGTACGGGCCGGAGGGCACCCCGCCCCGCTGGACGTATCGATCGCCCCCTCCGCACCACTGGCCTTCGCGACCCTGCACCCGGTCGCCCGCACCGTGCGAGCCGCCTGATGACCACCACCCGCACCCCCCGCATCCAGCACCTCGGCGCCGCCGACGTCCTCGAGCACGCGGACGCCCTGCAGCGCCTCTACACCGCGGTGTTCAGCGCTCCTCCCTGGAACGAGGACGAGCAGGACGCCGCCCGGTTCCGCGCCCGGCTGGCCGCCGACGCCCTACGGCCGGGGTTCGTCGCCGCCCTCGCCTGGGACGGAAGCGTCCTCGCGGGCTTCGCCACCGCCTGGACCACTCCCCCGACCCTCCCCTCCGAGCGCTCCTACCCGCAGGTCACCGCCGCCCTGGGGCCGGAGCGGACCACAGCGTGGCTGGGCGGCGCGCGGCAGGTGGACGAGCTCGCCGTCGGACCCGGGCACCGGGGCGGCGGCCTCGGCGCCACGCTGCTCGCCGCGATCGCCGACGGCGCCCCGGACGGCCGGTGCTGGCTGCTGACCTCCCTGCGCGCCACGTCCGCCGTGCGCTTCTACCAGCGCCTGGGATGGACCCAACCCATCCGCCCCGCCCCGGGCGACACCGGGATCACGGTCTTCCTCAGCCCCCACCACCCCGCCCGCACCGCTGCCGACTCCCTCATGGACGCGGCAACAGAGGGACGGTAACCAGGGGACCGGCCCGAGCGGCGGCCGGTCCCGGCACGGTCGTGGCCGCCCGGTGCGTGCTGGTAGCGACGGCATCGGCCGGGGCATTGGCGCCGCACCAACGCTATGTCGATCACTTCCGAAGTGATCCCGGCCGCTGAGTCCGTATCAGCAGGGGCACAGGACAGGCCGAGGGCCTCACACCCATCAGGTAGGAGGCCACCGCCTGGAGGGCGTCGCATCCGCCCGGCGCGCGGCCCGGCCCACCGGGCAGACCGGGCCGGAACGGGACTGACGCAGTGGCCAAGGCACCGGCCGGGGAGGTGCGTCGCGGCTCGCAGCGCTTGACCTTCGAGTCGGGTCGAAGGTCTACCGTCGCCGGTGTGACGACCTACCGCATCTCACAGCTGGCCGAACGCTCCGGCGTCCCGGCCACCACGCTGCGCTTCTACGAGGACGCCGGACTGCTCTGCGCCGACCGCACCCCGGCCGGATACCGGATGTACGGCGAGGCGGCGGTCGAGCGCCTGGCGTTCATCTCCTCGGCCAAGCTCCTGGGCCTGGCCCTGGAGGAGATCCGCGACCTGCTCGACGTCCGCGAACAAGGGGTGTGTTCCTCGGTCCGGGCGCAGATGCTGGCACTGGTCGCGGACCGGATCACACAGACCGACGGCCGGATCGCCGAACTCCGCGCCTTCTCCGCGCACCTGGCCGCCGTGCACACCGAACTCGCGGGCCCGGCGCCCGCGGGATCGTGCGGTCCGGAGTGCGGCTGCACCACGACCGGCCCGGCGCCGGCCGGGCCCGTGCCGATCACGCTGGCGCCCCTCCGCCCTAGCCCGGCCGCCACCCCCTGGCAAGACACCCCGGTGACCTGCACCCTGGACGGCGCCGAGCGGAGCGAGCGCACCGCGCAGTGGCAGCACCTGGTCGCCCAGGCCGGCGGCCGCGAGGACATCCCCGACGGCGTAAGGCTGTCCTTTCCCGCCGACGTCGAACTCACCGGCACGGTCGCCGCGCTCGCCGCGGCGGAGCAGCGCTGCTGCCCGTTCTTCGACTTCACCCTGCACCTGACCCCGACCGCGCTGCAACTGGAGGTGCGGGCGCCCGAGTCCGCCGCCGGGATGCTGGCCGACCTCTGCGGAGCCACCACATGACCGCCCCTGCTCCCCGCCCGTCCCGTCCGTGGGGCACCCTCGGCGCCGGCGCGGCCGCTGTCGCCGCCTGCGCGGTGTGCTGCGCGGGCCCGGTCCTGGCCGTCCTCGGCGGCATCGGCGCCACCTCCGCGATCGCCGCCGTGTGGATGCCCGTCCTGGCGGTGGTGGCCGTGGCCGCCGCACTCGGCGCCCTCCGCGTACGGCACCGGCGCCGGGCGGCGGCCTGCCGCACGGCCCCCGGACCGGCCGACCTTGGTATGCCGACCGTCGGCCCGGCCCCGCAGGCGACGGCCAGCCCCACCGCGCGCTGAGGCGCACCGGCCACCACCTGCACGCGGGGTGCTCTCAGCGCACCGGGCCGCTCGCCGGTCCGGCGGTGCGGGCGGCCTGGCCGTAGCGGACGGCGAGATCCGCGAAGGCGGCGGCCAGTTGGGGTGGGCCGATGACGTCGATGTCGGTGTCGAAGCGGCCGAGGGCGGCGGCCAGTCCGGTCCAGGACCAGGAGCCGAGGATCAGCCGGCAGTGGTGGGGTCCGAGTTCCTCGACGATGCCGTCCTGGGCGAAGGGGACGACGTCGGCGGCCGGGAGGCGGAGAATGACGTCGCCGCGACAGGGCCAGTCGGCGGTGGTGCCGTCGGTGCCGCGGAAGCGACCGGTGACGAAGGTGGCGACGGTGCCGCCGGGCAGGTCGCGCGGGGCGAAGCGGGGGCCGGTCGGGGTACGGGGCCGGACGCGGTCGACGCGGAAGGTCCGCCAGTCCTCGCGATGGAGGTCCCAGGCCACCAGATACCAACGATGGCGCCAGGTGACCAGGTGGTGGGGGTGCACGCGGCGAACGTCCTGGCCTGCCGTACCGGCCCCCGCCGCGTAGTCGAAGCGCAGCTCCTCGCGGGCGCGGATCGCACGGCCGAGATCCAGCAGGACCTGGGCGGCGACCTCGGGGGCGTCGCCGGCCGCCGGGGGCACGGGGACGGCGGTGATGCGCAGCAGGTCGATGCGGTGGCGCAGGCGGGGCGGCATGACCTGGCGGAGGGTGGCCAGCGCGCGGGCCGCGTCCTCGGCGAGGGTGGGGCCCGCGGCCACGGTCTGCAGCGCGACGGCCAGGGCGACGGCCTGCTCATCGTCGAACAGCAGGGGCGGCAGGTGCGCGCCGGCCTGCAACCGGTAGCCGCCGGCCGGCCCCTTGACGGTCGTGATCGGGTAGTCGAGTTCCCGCAGGCGGTCGATGTCGCGGCGCACGGTGCGCGAGGTGATGCCCAGCCGCTCGGCGAGGTCCTCGCCGGACCAGTCGCGGGGCGTCTGCAGCAGCGCGAGCAGCGCCAGCAGGCGGGCGGACGTCTTCTGCATGACCCCATCCTGCCCGGAGTACCGGACACACCCTGTCCTCTACCCCTGCCATCGTGGCACCTGAGCCGCCAGGGAGGCATGCCCCCTGGTCACGGCACCACTGCTCGGCATCGACGGCCGAGCGGCGCACAGGGGTCACACCGAGGCAAGGAGCAGGTCATGTCCGTCACGACCACCACTCACCTGAACTTCCGGGGCACCGCCCGGGAGGCACTGGACTACTACCAGTCCGTCTTCGGCGGAACCACCGTCGCGGTCACCTACCAGGACGCGGGCGCCGTACGCGACGACAGCGAGGCGGACTGGGTGATGTGGGGCCAGGTCACCGGCGCCGACGGCTTCCACATCATGGCCTACGACGTGCCCTCGCAGCTGCCCTGGAACCAGGGCGAGAACCCGTTCTTCGTCTCCGTGCGGAGCGCCGATTCCGACGAGATCAGCACCCTGTGGGGCAAGCTCGCCCAGGGCTCGACCATCGTGAGCCCGCTGCAGCCCGCGCAGTGGGCGCCGCTGTACGGCATGCTCACCGACCGCTTCGGCATCACCTGGGTGCTGGACGTCGCCGCTCCGTACAACGGCTGACCAGCCGTCCGGGCCGCCGCAGCCCATCGGGCGGCCCGGACGCCGACCCCCGACGACAACGAAAGGCAGTGAAACAGCGTGACGGCAAGGAAGCTGGGACGGGCCGACCCCGACGGCGGAGCCTGCGGCCCGGGTGCCGTGATGTTCGGCAGGATGGGCCGGTGTGAACACCACAACGGCGCGCCCAGGGGCGACCGGGCTCGGGAGCGGCCATGACCGTCCTTGACGCCCGCGCCCTCAACCGCGCCACTCTCGCCCGCCAGCACCTGCTCGAGCGCAGCGCCCTCGCCGTGCCGCAGGCTGTGGCCCACCTGTGCGGGCTGCAGGCGCAGGAGCCACAGGAACCCTTCACCGGGCTGTGGTCCCGCCTGGCGGCCTTCGCGCCCGCCCACCTGGACGACGCGCTGACCGGTCGCACGGTGGTGCGCACACACCTGATGCGGCGCACGGTCCATCTCGTCACCGCCGACGACGCGCTCGCCTGGCGCGCCCGCCACGACACCATGCTGCGCCAGCGCGTGCTGGGGACCTACCGGAGCGAACTGGCCGGCATCGACGTGGACGCGGTCGGTGCCGCGGGTCGCGCGGTCATGGCCGACGGGCAGCCGCGCACCATGACCGAGCTCGTCCAAGCACTTGAGGACCGCTGGCCCGGTCCGCCCCGCCGAGTGCTGGGCGAACTGCTCGTCGCCGCCCTCATCCCCATGGCCCAACTCCCGCCCCGCGGCCTGTGGCAGCGGACCGGCGGCGTCCGGAACCTGCCGTTGAGCACCTGGCTGGGGCGGGACGTCGACCCGCTGCCCGCGGAGGACGGCGATCCGGTCGGACAGCGCCTGCTGCACCGCTACCTCGCCGCCTACGGGCCCGCCGCCAGCGCGGATCTGCGGGCCTGGTGCGGCCTGGCCGGCCTGCCCGCCGCCCTCAAGGCCGCCCGGGACGAACTCGTCGTCTTCCGCGACGAACGCGGCCGCGAACTGCTCGACCTGCCCGACGCACCGCGCCCCGACCGCGACACCCCGGCCCCCGTCCGGTTCCTGCCGGCCTTCGACAACGCCATCCTCGGCTACCACGACCGCAGCCGCATCATCGACGCCGCCCACCTCGGGCTGTCCGTCGCCGGCCACCGCACCGTCCTGGTCGACGGACGCGTCACCGCCACCTGGACCGTGCGCGAGCAGCAACTCCGCATCAGCCCCTTGCGTCCCCTCACCGCCCCGGAACAGAAGGCTGTGCACACCGAGGCGCAGGACCTGGCCACCTTCCTGGACGCCTCCATCGAGGACATCCGCCTCGACACCGCAGCGAGTGCGCCCGCGCGGGGTTGAGGGACGTCCGCGAAGCAGCTGAACGCCGGTCCCCGCGCGCGAGAAGCTGCGGCCTGCCCGCGTGGGACGGCGGCTCCCCAGATGGCGAAATCTATGATGGCGGCCATGGTCACTCACGCTGGAGCAGGCGAAGCCGTCATCCGTGTCGTCGGGGCAACGACCAACAATCTCGCCAATGTGACCGTCGACATCCCGAAGAAGGCACTGACGGTCGTCACCGGCATTTCCGGCTCCGGCAAGTCCTCACTCGTGCTGGACACGATCGCCGCCGAGGCGCAGCGCCTGGTCAACGACTCGTACCCGTCGTTCGTGCGCAACCGGCTTCCGCAGATGCCGGCGCCCGAGGTGCAGTCGATGAGCGGGCTGACGTTCACGGCCATCATCGATCAGCGGCGGTTCACCGGCAACGCCCGGTCGACCGTCGCGACCGCCGCGGACCTGGCCCCGCTGATCCGACTCGTCTTCTCCCGGATCGGCGAGCCCTCGGCCGGCTACTCGCCCGCGTACTCCTTCAACGACCCGGCGGGGATGTGCCCCCACTGCGAAGGGCTCGGCACGGTCGTCGATATCGATGTCGACGAGCTGATCGACCCGGAGAAGAACATCAACGAGGGCCCGGTGCGGTTCAGCCAGTTCCGGCCCGGCGTCTACCGCTGGAAGCGGTTCGCCTACTGCGGACTGTTCGACCGGGAGAAGCCGCTGAAGGACTACACCGCCGAGGAGATGGACCTCTTCCTCTACGCGGACCAGCTCAAGCTGCCCAACCCGGACCCGCGCTTCCCCAGGACCGCCCGCTTCGACGGCGTCGTCACCCGCATGCGGGACGTGTTTGTGAAGAACCGCCCGACGAAGATCTCCTCGCAGGTGCGCGAGGAGTTGGACCACCTGACGACGCATCGTGTCTGCCCGGAGTGCGACGGCGCGCGCCTGAACGCCGCCGCCCGCGCCAGCCTCATCGACGGCCGGTCGATCGTGACCTGGCTGGCGATGTCCGTGGCCGGACTGCGCAAGCTCCTGGACACGGTGAAGGACCCCCGGGTGGAGCCGGCCCTCGCCGGCATCCGCCACACCCTGGACGCCCTGCTCTCGGTCGGACTCGGCTACCTCTCCTTGGACCGCGCGTCCGCGACGCTGTCGGGCGGCGAGGCACAACGCGTGAAGATCGTCCGGCACCTCGGCAGCGCCCTGACCGACATCACCTATGTCTTCGACGAGCCCTCGACCGGCCTGCACCCCGCCGATGTGCAACGCCTCAACCAGCTCCTGCTGCGCCTGCGCGACGCGGGCAACACCGTCCTGGTCGTCGAGCACCACCCGCAGGTCATCGGCATCGCCGACCATGTGATCGACGTGGGGCCGGGGGCCGGTGCCCAGGGCGGTCTGGTGCAGTTCGAGGGGTCCCCGGCGGCGCTGCGCGCGGGCGACACGGTCACCGGACGGTTGCTGTCGACGCCCCTGACGTTGCGGCGAACAGTCCGCACGCCGCGGGGCCACGCCCGCGTCAAGAACGCCACCGCCCACAACCTCACCGGCTTCGACGTCGACATCCCGATCGGCGTCCTCACCGCGGTCACGGGTGTGGCGGGGTCGGGCAAGAGTTCCCTGGCGACCAGCGAACTGCCCCGCCAGCATCCCGAGTTCACGGTGGTCGGGCAGGATCCGCTGCGCGGCGGGGTGCGGTCGATGTCGCTGAGCATCCTCGGCGTGGCCGACAGCGTGCGTGCCGCGTTCAGCGCCGCCTCCGGACTGGAGGCGGCCTGGTTCAGCTTCAACTCCAAGGGCGCCTGCCCGCTGTGCAAGGGCAAGGGGTACATCACCACCGAGCTAGCCTTCCTCGACGACGTGGCGACGCCCTGCGACGTCTGCGCAGGGGAGCGCTTCAACCCGACCACCCTGGAGGTCACGCTCGACGGGCACACGATCGCGGACGTGCTGAAGATGTCGGCGGGCCCCCTGGCAGCGCTCCTCCCCGACCACCCCGACATCGTCGGGGCGATGCAATGGCTGGAGCGGGTCGGGCTGGGCTACATCGCCGTCGGGCAGTCGCTCGACACCCTGTCCGGCGGGGAGAAGCAGCGCCTGTTGCTGGCCCGCCACCTCAGCAGCTCGCCCGACTTCGCCGAGGAGCGGATCGTGCTCGACGAGCCGACCACCGGCCTGCACCCCAGCGACGTGGAACGCCTCGACGTGCTCTTCGCCGAGCTGGTGGACGCCGGCGCCACGTTGGTCGTGGTCGAGCACAACCTGCGGGTCGTCGCCCAGGCCGACCACGTGATCGACATCGGGCCGGGCGCCGGGGCCGATGGTGGCCGCCTGCTGTTCGCCGGCCCGCCGGCCGAGCTGAAGCGGCGCAAGGACTCCCTCACCGGGCGCGCCCTGGCCGCAGCCGCCCAGGGCCGCGCCCGCTGAGGCGGTCAGCCGGCGGCGTCGGGGACGAGCACCAGGTCGAAGGCCATGCTCGTCCAGGCGCCCTGGGCGTGTGATCCGTCCGGTGCCGTTCCGGCGGTGTGGTGGTCGACGGCCACGACCAGGCTGTCCTTGACGCCGAACACCGCGTCGCAGCCCAGGTAGGGATCGCCCGCCACGAACACGTGGGTGATCAAGGGGCGGTGGCCCGGCGCGGTGGCCTTGAAGTGCAGGTGCGCCGGCCGCATCGGGCCGCGCCCGGCAGCGGCCAGGAGATCGCCGACCGGACCGTCGTGAGGAATCGGATACGGCGTCGGCAGCACCGTCCAGAAGCGGTAGGTGCCGTCGGGACCCGTCCGCAGCCAGCCGCGCCCCGCCGAGCGATCGCCGGGGTACTGGACGTCGTAGAAACCGTCCTCGTCGGCTCCCCAGACATCCAGCCGCACGTCGGGGAGCGGGCTGCCGTCCGCGGAGCGCACCTGCCCCGAGACATGGCATGGTGTGCCCGCCGCCCCGTGGGCGAGGTCGCCGCCGAGGGGGATCTCGGGGGCACCGTCGACGAAGAAGGGGCCGAAGACCGTCGCCTCGGTCGCCCCGGGAGCTCGCGTCTCGTTGATGGCCACGGCCAGCATCGACAGGCCCAGCACGTCGGACAGCAGGATGAACTCCTGGCGGCGGTCGTCGGTGAGGTGTCCCGCGCGGGTGAGGAACGCGATCGCCCGCTCCCACTCCGCCTCGGTGAGCCGGACCTCGCGGGCGAAGGAGTGCAGGTGATGGACCAGGCTCTGCATCACCTCGCGCAGCCGCGGGTCGGCGGTCCGGTCGAAGCTGGCGAGCACCTCATCGGTGACCGCCTGCTCCCGGTCGGCGGCGGCATCGTGTTCGGCGGTCATGCGGCCCCTCTCGCAAGTGCGCTGCCGGCCCAGGCTGCGGGCAGCGGATGCCGCAGGCCGTCCGGGGTCACGGCGCGCGGACGGTCGGTGGGCGCGAGCGCGAGAACACCGCCGAGGACGGTGGCGATGTCCCCCTCGTAGCAGGCGTCCTCCCCGGTGCGCACCGTCGCCTCGACTTCCGGTGGCGTGGGTACTGCGTGCCGTCATGGACTTCTTTCTACTGCCTTCGCTCGGGCGCCGCACGCACCGCGCGGGGGCGCACCCCCGCGTCGCCGGTGAACGCCCCGCGGCCGACCGCTGACGTCAAACGCGGGCGGGCAGGAGCGGCAGGTCCAGGCGGCCGGCGAGTTCCTCGACGGTGGTGCCGAAGGTCTCGCGCACCACCACGCCCCGCGCGGTGAGGTCGAAGACGGCGAGGTCGGTGTAGACGCGGTCGACGCAACCGGTCCCCGTCAGCGGGTAGGTGCAGTCGGCGACCAGCTTGGGGGCGCCGGTCTTGGTGAAGAGCGTCATCATCACGAAGACCTGCTTGGCCCCGATCGCCAGGTCCATCGCGCCGCCGACGGCGGGAATGGCGTCCGGGGCGCCGGTGTGCCAGTTGGCGAGGTCGCCTGCCGCCGAGACCTGGAAGGCGCCCAGGACACAGACGTCCAGGTGGCCGCCGCGCATCATGGCGAAGGAGTCGGCGTGGTGGAAGTACGCCGCTCCGGGCAGTTCGGTCACGGGGACCTTGCCGGCGTTGGTGAGATCGAGGTCGATCGCGTCGCCCTGGGCCGCCGGGCCCATGTGCAGCATGCCGTTCTCGGTGTGGAGCACCACGCCGGAGTCGGCCGGCAGGTGGTCGGCGACGAGGGTCGGCTGGCCGATCCCGAGGTTGACGAAGGCCCCGTGGGGGATGTCCCGGGCGATGAGCGCGGCGATGTCGTGCGGGCCCAGGGGGCGTCGGTCGCCGTCGGCGGGGCGGTGGGGGGTCACGCGGTGGCCTCCTGGACGACGCGGTCGACGTAGATGCTCGGCGTCACCACGGTCTCCGGGTCGAGCATCCCGGTCGCGACGACTTCGCGGACCTGCGCGATCACGGTGGTCGCGGCGGTGGCCATGACCGGTCCGAAGTTGCGGGCGGTCTTGCGGTAGACGAGGTTGCCCATGCGGTCGGACCGGTGGGCGCCGATCAGCGCGACGTCCCCCTTGATCGGGTACTCCAGCACGTGGGGGCGGCCGTCGATGACGCGGGTCTCCTTGCCCTCGGCCAGCAAGGTCCCCGCTCCGGTGGGGCAGAAGAACGCGCCGATCCCGGCACCGGCCGCCCGCATCCGCTCGGCGAGGCTGCCCTGCGGCACCACCTCCAGCTCGATCCGGCCCGCCCGGTACAGCGCGTCGAAGACGTAGGAGTCGCTCTGCCGGGGGAAGGAGCACACGACCTTGCGGACCCGACCCTTCGCCAGCAGCGCGGCCAGGCCGGTGTCGCCGTTGCCGGCGTTGTTGGACACCACCGTCAGATCCGTGGCGCCCTGGCGGATGAGCGCGTCGATCAGCGCGACGGGCATCCCCGCCATCCCGAACCCGCCGACCAGCACCGTCGAGCCGTCCTGGATCCCGGCGACCGCCTCATCGGCGTGGTCACACAGCTGCATGGTCATCGCCTCGTCGCGGGCGCGGCACTGGTGCCGGTCACGTTCTCCAGGACCACCGCGAGCGCCTGGCCGACGCCGATGCAGATCGCCGCCAGGCCCCAGCGCTCGCCGGACTCCCGCAATCGGTGGGCCAGCGTGCCCAGCAGCCGGCCGCCGGAGGCGCCCAGCGGATGGCCCAGCGCGATGGCGCCGCCCTTGGCGTTGACGATCGACGGGTCGATGCCCCATGCGTTCACGCAGGCCAGCGACTGCACGGCGAACGCCTCGTTGAGCTCGACCGCGGCGACGTCCGACCAGCCGATGCCCGCGCGCTGCAACGCCCGGTTCGCTGCCTCCACCGGCGCGAAGCCGAACAGCTGCGGGTCGAGCGCGAACACCCCGCGCCCGGCGACCCGGGCCAGCGGATCGATCCCGATCCGGGCCGCGGCCGCCCCCGAGCCCAGGAGCACCGCCGAGGCTCCGTCGCTCAGCGGCGAGGCGTTGCCCGCCGTGATCGCGCCGTCGGGACGGAACGCCGGCTTGAGCGCGGCGAGCTGGTCGACCGTGGAACCGGGCCGGATGCCCTCGTCACGCCGCAGGGTCTCTCCCTTGCCGTCCGCCTCGACCGGCACCACCAGGTCGTCGTAGAAGCCGGCGGTCCAGGCCTCGTCCGCCAAGGTGTGCGACCGGACGGCAAACGTGTCCTGCTGCTCCCGCGAGCTGGGGTAGCGCTCGGCGAGCTGCTCGTTGGCCTCGCCCAGCGAGACCGTCCACTCCTTGGGCATGCGGGCGTTGACCAGCCGCCACCCCAGGGTGGTGGAGACGGCGGTCATGTTGCCGGCGGGAAAGGCCCGGTCGGGCTTGGGCAGCACCCATGGAGCCCGGCTCATCGACTCGACCCCGCCGGTCAGCACGATGTCCGCGTCGCCGGTCTCGATGGCCCGCGAGGCCATGAGCGCCGCGTCCAGCGAGGAGCCGCACAGCCGGTTCACCGTCGTGGCGGGCACCGAGGTGGGCAGTCCGGCCAGGAGCACGGCCATCCGGCCGACGTTGCGGTTGTCTTCGCCCGCACCGTTCGCGTTGCCCCAGATGACGTCGTCGATCGCACCCGGCTGGAGGTCCGGTGCCTTGGCCAGAACCCCGCGCACGGCGAGCGCCGCGAGGTCGTCCGGCCGCGTGGCGGACAGGGCGCCGGAGAACCGGCCGAAGGGTGTTCTCGCTGCCGCGTACACATAGCTGTCGGTCACAGTCCGAACGGTAGGCGGGCGGGCTCATCACGTCCAAGACCGAGTTGTTCGCCATTGATAAGCGTTGTTTATAGAATGGGCGCATGGAGCTCCGACAGGTCCGCTACTTCCTCACGCTCGCCGAGGAGTGCCACTTCGGGCGCGCGGCGGCCCGCCTGCATGTCGCCCAGCCCGCCCTGTCCCAGCAGATCAAACAGCTGGAGCGGGAGCTGGGCACCCCGCTGTTCCACCGCTCCACCCGGCACGTCGAACTCACCGAGGCCGGCCGGCACCTGATCGGCTACGCCCGCACCCTGCTGACCGAGGCCGACCGCGCCCGCGCCCACATGACGGAACTCGCCACCGGCCACGCGGGCCGCGTCTCCCTCGGCTTCATCGGCACCGCCACCTACGACGTCCTGCCGCGCGTCGCCCGGGCCGTACGGGCCCAGCTGCCCGCCGTCACCCTGGAGCTGCGCGGCGAACTGCTCGCGCCGCAGCTCGCGGACGGCCTGCTCGACGGCACCTACGACCTCGCGGTCTGCCGGTCCGGCCCCTGGACGGAGTCCGTGCACACCACGCTGCTGCGCACCGAACCCCTGATCGCCGTCCTGCCGGCGCACCACCCGCTGGCCCACGCCGAGCGGATCGCGCTGGCCTCCCTGGCGGAGGACCCGTTCGTCATCCATCCCGCCCAGGCGCGCTCCGCCATGCACGACCGCGTCCTGGCCGCGTGCCGCCGCGCGGGCTTCCAGCCCCCGTCCCTGGTCGAGGTCGGGGAGACCGCCACCCTCGTCGTCCTCGTGGCTGCCGGACACGGCGTGGCCCTCGTACCGCAGTCGGTGCAGAGCCTGCGGCTCGACGGCGTCACGTACGTGCCGCTCGCCGAGACCGAGACCATCGACCTCGTCCTGGGCCGCCGCACCGTCGACCGCTCCCCCGCGGTGGCGCAGGTGGCCTCGCTCATCGCGGCCTGCGCCGCCGCCTGACGACCCCGGGGGACGCTCACCGGCCCCGGGGCCAAGGCGACTACGGCGTGACGATGGCGAAGGACTTGTCGGGCTCGGTGACGTAGGAGAACAGCCGCGACAGCGCGGCGGGATCGCCCTCGTGCTGCACACCGTCCAGGCCCTTGCCCGCGAACACGCCCAGCAACTGCGGCTTGGTCAAGGTGAGCGTGCAGTCGGCCGGGCGCTTCGGGGCGGCGTCCTGGGCGGTCGCGCGATGGGTGAGGGCGCCGTTGTGGAGGGTCAGCCGGTAGCGGCGCCCCTCGTCGGTGAGGGCGAAGTCGATCGTCACGTCCTCGTCCCAGGCGCGCGGGCCGTCGATGCGCACCGCCAAGGAATCGATCAGCATCTCGGTCGTCAGGGCCATCGCCATCTCCGGGTTGGCCGGGTCCAACTGCACGGTCCCCGGGCCCTCGCGCAGCTCCACCGCCGCCATCAGGTAGAAGTTCCGCCACGGGCCGTTCTCCGCACCGTGCCCGAGCTTCTCGTAGACGCCGGCCAACGCCTCTTTCGCGGCGGTGTCGTCCGGATGGGCGAAGACCAGGTGGTTCAGCAGCGTGGCGGCGAAGCGCAGGTCGCCGTCGGCGATGTAGCCGCGGGCCTTGGTCAGCGCGGCCTCGGGGCCGCCGGCCAGGTCCACGTAGCGCGTGGCCTGCGCGACCGGCGGGTGCTCCCACAGGTGGGCCGGGTTGCCGTCGAACCAGCCCAGGTAGCGCTGGTAGATGGCTTTGGTGTTGTGGCTGAGCGTGCCGTAGTAGCCCCGGGCGTGCCAGGCCTGCTCCAGCGCGGGCGGCAGCTGCATCTCCTCGGCCAGCTCCGGGCCGGTCAGGCCCGCGTTGAGCATTCGCAGCGTCTGGTCGTGCAGGTAGGCGTACAGGTCGCGCTGCTGCTCCAGCAGCTCAACCACCTTCTCCTCGCCCCAGGTCGGCCAGTGGTGCGAGGCGAAGGCCACGTCGTAGGCGCCGTCGAAGAAGCCGACCGCCTCGTCGAGGTACCGCGACCAGATACGCGCGTCGCGCACGACCGCCCCGCGCAGCGTCAGGATGTTGTGCATGTTGTGGGTGGCGTTCTCCGCCAGGCACAGCGCGCGGCGCTGCGGGAACAGGAAGTTCATCTCCGACGGCGCCTCGGTGCCCGGCGTCAGCTGGAAGACGATCCGCACGCCGTCGACGGTCTCCTCCTGCCCGGTGGCGGTGATGTCCAGTGTCGGCGGGATCAGCGAGAGGGTGCCGGTGGAGGTGGTCATCCCGAGTCCGGCGCTGACCTGGCCGTCGGGGGCCTTGGGCAGGCGGTCGCCGTACATGAACATCGCCCGGCGCGTCATCGCGTTGCCCGCGTAGACGTTCTCGCTGACCGCATGCTCCAGGAACCCGGCCGGGGCAATAATCGGCACGTCGCGCTCGGTGCCCTTCGGCAGGACCCCGCGCGCGCCGCCGAAGTGGTCGCCGTGCGAATGGGTGTAGATCAGGCCGGCGACCGGCCGGTCGCCGCGGTGCTCGCGGTAGAGCGCGAGCGCGGCCGCGGCACACTCCGTGGAGATCAGCGGGTCGATGACGATCACGCCGGAGTCGCCCTCGACGAGCGTCATGTTCGACAGGTCCAGCCCGCGAACCTGGTAGATGCCCTCGGTGACCTCGTACAGGCCCTGCTTCACGCACAGCTGCGCCTACCGCCACAGGCTCGGGTGGACCGTGTCGGGGCACTCGCCCCGCAGGAAGCCGTAAGCGTCGTTGTCCCACACCACCCGCCCGTCGGCAGCGGTGATCACAGCCGGCACCAGTGCCCCGAGGAAGCCCCGGTCGGCGTTGTCGAAGTCGGTCGTGTCCTCAAAGGAGGGCAACTGGCGCATACGAATGCTCCATTCAGCACCGGTCCGGAACGCTGCGGGGACCGGCAGTTCGGGTGGCGGGCGCCGGTCGGTGCCGGCCCCGGCGGAAGCCGGACTACCTTTGGGAATTCTGTCCCGGATATACAGATTGCGCACTATGGCGGCCGGGGGCGGACACAGCCTGCGGTTCACCGCCCACCGCTCACGTGGAGAGGCCGCTGATCGCGTCGCCGACGTACTTCGTGCCGAGGACGACCAGCACGACGGTCATGATCGCCGAGTTGTGCCGGCTCATCCAGGCCTTCCACTCCCCCAGCACCGTCGCCGACCGGCGGCCGCCGAAGAGGTAGACGGCCAGCGGCAAGGTGGCGCACAGGGAGGCGATGAGCACCATCAGCCCGGCCGCGACGGCCTTGCCGCCCGACCCGGCGGTGCTGGAGGCAATGGAGACCGCGCCGCCCACGGCGAGCACGAGGTTCTTGGGGTTGGCCACCGCGAGGGCAGCCGCCAGTCCGGCCGCCTTGCCCGGGGTGACGTGGTCGAGGACCTGCATCCAGCGGGGCTGCGGGGCTTCGTGGTCCCCGCGGGGCCGGCCCCGCCACTGCTGGACACCCATCACCAGGAACAGCGCGCCCAGGGCCAGCTTCAGCCAGAACGTCCAGTCGGCGGGCCGACCGTCATCCTGCCCGGCGTCGGCGCCCGATCCGGCCAGCACGATCACGGTCACCAGCACGGCGAGGGACACCGTCCACCCGGCGGCGAAGGCGATGCCGTTGGAGCGGCCCTTCGGGGTGGCGAGCATGAGGATGACGGCGATCAGCGGCAGGGGGCTGATGGCGATACCGACCGCAGAGGCCAGCATTTGGCCGATGGCGTCACCCATGGCGGGCCTCGATCGCGGGGATGCGGTATGTGCCGTCGAGTACCGGCTGCTGCGGAGTGTAGAGGCGGATCATGGGCCGGAAGTCCCCGCCAGGGGTCGGGAGCCAGTTCGCGGCCTCGTCGGGGTGGGCCGGCCGGTCCTTCTGGAGGTACAAAGTCAGCGAGCCGTCGGCTCCGTGGACCAGGCCAGAGGTGCGGTCACCGATCGAGTACCGGTCCGCGGTGTTGTCCACGAGGTAGTAGTGCGGGGTGTCGTACATGGTCACCGACCAGAAGGAGTCCACCGGCGGGGGCTGTGCGAAGCACAGCGTGTAGGCGTGAGCGCCGTTGAGCTGACGGCCGTCGGCGTCGTGGAAGGTGTGGGCGTACACCGCTTCGTAGCCGTGGTTGCCCCACAGTGCGGCGCGCGCGGCCACGGCCCGCAGCAGATACGACGACGCGCGGTCGGTGGCCTTCCACTCCGGCGAGTCGATCGTTCCCACGCCGAGCCAGTCGGTGTTGTAGTCGAACAGGTGCGGGTTCATCTCCCACGCCCCGGGCTTCTGACCGCAGCTCGTAGCGGGACGGGACGCCTCCTCCACTCGAGCAGCGCCCTGCGCCAACCCCTGCACCAGCGCTCGGGTCAAGCTGGGGTCGCAGGAGGTGTAGGGAGAAGGGCCGCTCGCCAGCAGTCCGAGCGGGGAGAAGCGTTCCTGGTAGCGGCGGTCCTCAGGGGCGGGCGGAAAGGCGGCCATCCATCCGCGCAGTTGCTCGAAGAACCGCAGCGGCTCGGGGACGTCCGACTGGAGCGCGGGCAGCCCGTGGGCGGTTCCGGGCGTGAGCGGGGTCAAGGTGAACTGCTGCTGCAGCGCCTGGACCCGGTCCATGTCCGCCGGTCCGTCGCAAGCGTTGCGCCCCACGATGGAGGCGACGGCGGTCGGAGCAATGATGACGCCGCGGACCGTCTCGGGCGCGCTGCCGCTCCACCCGGGCGGCGCGATCAACCAGTCACCCGCGCGGGTTCCGGTGGGCCGCCGGCCGAGGTAGGCGAAGTTGTTGCTCCAGGCGTCCACGAACTGCAGCACGTAGTAGGCGCCGGCCGTGTCGGGGACATGCAGCAGCAGCGGTCCGACGGAGAGGTCCAGCTGGGCGATCGAGTAGACCGTGTCGTTGTTGACGGACACGAAGTGGGCGTCGGGTGCGGCCAGTTGAGGAGAGTGCGCGAAGTGGTTGAAGGGGGCCGGTTTCATGGACCCGAACCCCTGGTGCAGGCACACACCGACCATGGACAGGTCGAAGACCAGCGGATAGCCGTACACATATGCTTCGGCGGCCAGCTCGGCGAGGCCGCCTGCGGACGCGCTGCGTGGGGTCGCACCGGGATTGGGCATGGCGGGGTCCCTTCGGGTCGTCAGGCGCGCACGGAGAGCTGCGGCATGCTCCAGCTGTGATCGAGCACGGACGGTTCGGGCCCGTAGACCCGGATGGCGATGGTGAAGGGGCCGTCGGGGGCGGGCAGCCAGTTGGCCGCCTCCTTGGGGTCCTGCGGCCGGTCCTTGCGCACGTGCAGCGTCAGGCCGCCGTCATCGTCATGGACGAGCCCGGGGGTGCGGTCCCCGATCGAGTACCGGTCGATGGGGTTGGCCACCAGGAGCCGTTCGGGCAGACGGTACATGGTGGCCGACCAGAAGAAGCGGGCCGGTGGCAGCTGTCCGGGCGGGAAGTGCACGACGTAGTCACGGGCGGAGGCGTCCGGGGGCCGGCTGCCCTGGTCGTCCTGCGCCCACCCGGCGTACCAGGCTTCGGCGGCGGGCAGGCCGTACAGGCCTTTGCTCACGCCGACCGCCCGGGTCAGGTAGTCGTCGCCGTGTTCGGCGCGGGTGCCGAACCAGCCGGTGGAGTCGACCGCGTCGTGCTGGGCCGCCGCCAACGCCGCGCGCGCGTCGGCGATGCCCTGCTCGACCGCCGCGCGCAGCTCCGGCGACAGGTCCGAGGACTCGAATTCCCCGGTGCCGTCGACACCGAGCCGGGCCAGCCGCCCGCGCAGGTCGCGCTCCGCCTCCACGACGGGGAAGAAGCGCAGCAGGAAGTCCAGGAGCGTGAAGAACTCGACGCTGTCGAGGGCCTCCTCCCGCCACACCGGCCACAGCGGCTCCTCCGGCGCGGCGGGGGCCGGACGGCCCAGGTACGCGGACAGCGGCTGCAGCCGGTACTGCTCCTGGATGTCGCGCAGTGCCGCGACGTCCTCGGGGCCCGCCAGGTAGGTGCGCCCGAGGATCCCGACGAGGAAGGTGTCGGCGCGCAGGACGCCGGCCATGTTCTCCGGCACGTCGCCGTCGAAGTCCGGGCCCGCGACCAGGTAGTGGCCGGCCTCCTGCCCGGTCGTGCGGGCCCCGATGTACCCCACGTAGGACGTGTCCAGGTCGTGGAAGGGCAGTACGTAGTACCGGTCGACCGCCGGGACGGACACCACCCACGGCTCGGCCCGCAGGTCGAGCCAGCCCCAGGAGTAGGGCGTGTCGTTGTTGGGGGTCACCACGTCGGTGTTGGCCGGGGTGAAGGGCTGGGAGTAGTGCCGAAAGCGCCCGAAGCCGCCGACCGAGCGGGGGTCGTCGAGGTCGACGGCCTGCGGGTACATCGTGCGGTAGTTCTCCAGGAGCGGATACCCCCACACCCACGCCTCTGCCGCGATCGTGCGCGCGTCCTGCGGGGACGGGTCGGGCATGGCGACAGCTTCCCTCGGTCGGCGTGCGGACGCTTCGGTCACCGTGCGGACGCAGACGTGCGGTCCGAGCGGTCCGCGCACAGGGCCCAGATGACGAAGACGTCGATGGCGATCGAGATGATGGCCCACACCGGGATGTACGGCAGCCACACGAAGTTGACCACGATGCTGAACGCGGCCAGCGCCACACCCGCGCCCCGGGCCCAGCCGGCACCCGACAGGATGCCCCAGCCGACCACGGCGAGCAGCACGCCCAGGACGAGGTGGATCCAGCCCCAGGTGGTCAGGTCGAACTTGAAGACGTAGTCGCCCAGCCGTGAGTAGACGTCGTCCTTGGCGATGCCGACGATGCCCTTGAGGACGCCGAGGACACCGTCCACGAGCAGCAGAATGCCGGCGAACACCGTGCCGCCCGCCGCCCAGGCGCTGGGGCGGTCGGACGGGTCGGGGTTCTGCGGAGTGCTGACGGGCGGTGCTGCGTGCGTCATGGCGAGCTCCTTCGTCGGCGGGCGTGCCGGGGACCGGCATACGCTCAGCGTTCGGGGCCGACCGGCCGGGGGACATCGGAGCGCGGCCATTCGGGTGACATCCCAGGCGCCGTTCCGCCCCGCAGCGCCGCGTGCGCGCTCACCCATTGAGGTCACCCCGGCGGCGGTCCGCGCGGAACGCGCGCCTAATGAGGAGCGCATCACCCCGCCGGATGCGCGCCCCGCGCCACGACGTCCGCACCCCGCCTTGAGGACCCGGCGCCGCACCGTGCGCGATCGAAGGAGCCGCTGAGGCGATGGACCCAGACGCCACCGACGCCGTCCACGCCGGGGAGCGATCACGCCGCGAGTGGTGGGACACCCTGCCGCCCACCGTGCGCGCGGCCACGGCGTGGAGCGGCGCACTCCTGGTCATGGCCGGGCTCGGCCTGCTGGCCGTGGCCTTCACCGTGGCCCTGCGGGCCGCCGTCGTGCCCGCCTTGATCGCGCTGCTGATCACCGCCCTGCTGGTGCCACTCGACCGCCGCCTGCGGAAGGCCGGACTGCCGCCGGCCGCCGCGGCCGCACTGACCTGCGTCGCACTGGTCGTCATCATCGACGGCGCCCTGTGGATGCTGGTCACCCTGCTCACGGACGCCGGCTCGCAGATCATCGACTCACTGCAGGACGCGGCCGACCGGGCCTCGGGCGACGGCCCCGTCGCCAAGGCCGTGCGTGGCGCCGCCGACGGGCTCAGCGACCTGGGCCACAGCGCCGCC
This sequence comes from Streptomyces sp. NPDC006733, assembly GCF_040636125.1. NCBI lineage: Bacteria > Bacillati > Actinomycetota > Actinomycetes > Kitasatosporales > Streptomycetaceae > Streptomyces > Streptomyces sp. NPDC006733. The sequence continues at coordinate 74,868 of NZ_JBEYJD010000011.1, forward strand.
GGGGCCGTCGCCGAGGGGGTGGTGTCCGGCGTCGGGCTCGCCGCCCAGCTCCTGATGACCGGCATCCTCACCCTCGCCCTCGCGTTCTTCCAGCTGAAGGACCGCGACCGTGCGGTACCCGCGCTGCGCCGGATGGTTCCCGGTCGGCACGGGGACCTGCTGGTGCGGATGGCGCGCCGGGCGTACGAGGCGATGGCCGGATTCATGCGCGGCACCACCGTCGTCGCGGCGGCCGACGCCGTGTTCATCGCCGTCGGTCTCACGCTGCTGGGCGTGCCCAACGCCTTCGGGCTGGGCGCCTTGGTGTTCGTCGGCGCGTACGTGCCCTACGTCGGGGCGTTCCTGACCGGCGTGGTGGCCGTCCTCGTCGCCTTCGCGGACGGCGGGCTGACCCTTGCGCTGGGCGCGCTGGCCGTCGTTCTGGCCGTCCAGATGATCGAGGGCGTGGTGCTGCAGCCGGTGGTGCAGAGCCGCACCGTCTCCCTGCATCCGGCGCTGGTCATGCTGGCCGTGACCGCCGGCGCCTCCCTCGGCGGCCTGGTCGGCACCCTGCTGGCCGTCCCGCTGACCGCCGCGGCGCTCGGGGTGATCAGGGAACTGCGGCAACCTCCGGCGAGCGGCGACCGCAGGCCCTGAGGGCGGTCACGGAGCCCAGCCGAGTTGCGGACGGCCGCCGAGACACCAACGATCATGCATACGGTCTGGCTACTGGAGGTGCGATGGACCACCACCCCGTGCGCACCCGCCCGGCGCCCCGCCACTGGCCGATGCCCGACTGGATGGGCCGCTACAGCAGCAAGTGGCTGCGCGGCGACACCCTCGGAGCGCTCACCGCCTGGGCCCTGATCGTCCCCGAATGCGTCGCCTACGCCCAGATCGCCGGGGTCCCTCCGCAGAACGCGTTCTACGCCGCCCCCGTCGCCCTGCTCGCCTACGCCCTGCTGGGCCGCTCCAACTTCCTGATCGTCGGCGCGACCTCCGCGGCAGCGGTACTCTCCGCGACAGCCGTGACCAGCGTCAGCAGCGACCCCAAGGACGCCGTCGGCCTGTCGGCCGCCCTCGCCGTCATCGTCGGCGCGATCCTGCTGGCCGCCGGACTCGCCCGCCTCGGGTTCATCACCAACTTCCTCGCCGAACCGGCCCTGGTGGGATTCCTGTTCGGCATGGCACTGACCATCGTCGTCCGCCAGGCCGCCAAGCTGGTCGGCGTCTCCAGCGGCGACGGCAACTTCTTCGAGCGCGTGTGGGCTGTGCTGAGCAAGGCCTCCGACTGGTCGCTGGCCACCCTCGCCGTCGGCGCGGCCGCCCTGGCGCTGCTCCTCGTGCTGGAGCGCTTCGTCCCCCGGCTCCCTGCCTCGCTCGCCGTGCTCATCCTGGGACTGGTCCTGTCCTCGGCGCTGCACCTCAAGGACCACGGCGTCGCCATCGTCGGCAAGATCCCCTCCGCCGTCCCCGTACCGCACCTGCCCGGCATCCCGGCCGCCGACTGGCTCGCCCTGACCGCCGGAGCCTTCGGCGTCGCCCTGGTCGTCTTCGCCGAAGCGTTCAGCATCGCCAACCGCTTCGCCCGCGAACACGGCGAAGAAGTCGACACCAACCGGGAGATGGCCGCCGTCGGCCTCAGCAACATCGCGGTCGGCCTGGTCCGCGGCTTCGTCGTCTCCGGCAGTGCCTCCCGCAGCGCGGCCGCGGCCGGCGCGGGCAGCCGCACCCCGATGGTCTCCCTCATCGCCGCCGGCCTGATCCTGCTGACCGGGGCCTTCCTCACCCCGCTCTTCACCGACCTGCCCGAAGCGGTGCTGGGGGCCATCGTCATCGTGGCCGTGCGCGGCTTCATGAAGACCGCGGAACTGCGCCGCTACGCCGCGTTGGACCGCCCGAGCCTGTGGGTGGCGCTCACCGCGCTGTTCGGTGTCCTGCTCTTCGACCTCCTGCCCGGCCTGCTGCTGGCCGTGGTGCTCTCCCTGGTGCTGTTCGTCGCCGCCGCGAGCCGCCGCAACGTCGCCGTGCTGGGCCGACTGCCCGGCTCCCGGCTGTTCGCCGATGCCGCGATCCACCACGACGCGACCACCACCCCAGGGGTCCTGGTCGTCCGCCCCGACGGCAGCCTCTTCTTCGGCAACGTCAACCGCGTCCGCCTGGCGGTCCGCGACCTGGTCAAGAGCGCCGACCCGGCGCCCCGCGTGGTCGTCCTGGACCTCACCGGCAGCTACCAACTCGGCGTCCCGGTCCTCGACACCCTGGAGGAACTGCGTGAGGAACTGGATCGGCAGGACATCGCCCTGCACCTGGCCCGCGTCCGCGCCGAGGCCGCCCAGCAACTCGCCCGGCACGCGCTGACCGAGCACCTCGGACCCGACGCGATCCACGACTCCGTCGACGCCGCGGTAGCCGCGGCAACAGCCGCCATCGCCCCTCCGGCCGCGCCGCACGCACCGTAGCTCCCGGCCGCCCCGCGAACGAGGAAGTGGCCGACCGGCCGCAGTGGATCAGCGGGTTGCTGCCCGTGCCTCGTCCGTCGGGGAGGTCTTCGGGATCGGCGGGCCCGCCTTGCGGAGCGGGGTTTCGATGACGTACAGCGCCGCGACGAAGGCGACCGCGCACAGGATCGCTCCGGTGAGGAAGATCTGCTGGGTGCCGTTGGTGAGCGCGTTCAGGTAGGCATCCTTGGCTCCCGTGGGCGGGTGGGACTCGATGGCGCGGGTGAACAGGGAACCGAAGACGGCGACGCCGAGGGATCCGCCCAGAGTGCGGAAGAGGGCGACCGCGCTCATGGCGGCGCCCATGTCACGCATGGCGACGCTGTTTTGGGCGATGGTGCCGGCCATCTGCTGGGTGAGGCCGAGCCCCATCCCGACAAGGACCATGTACGTGCAGGTCAGAATGCGGGATGTGTCGGGTCCCATGGTGGCCAGCAGCCCGAGGCCGACGGCCAGGAGGCCGGCGCCCAGGATCGGGAAGATTCTGTATGTACCGGTGGCGGACATGACCTTGCCCGCGATGGTGGAGACGATCACGACAGGGATCATCAGAGGCAGCATCAGAAGACCGGAGTGGGTGGCCGAGGCGCCCTGAACGGTCTGCTGGAACAGCGGCAGGTAAAGGCCCGCACCGAACATGACGACGCCGGAGGCCAGGAGCAGGCCGATGGCCAGCGGGAAGTTCCGGTGACTGGTGAAGATGGTCAGCGGGAGCACGGGTTCCGCGGCCCGCCGCTCCGTACGGACGAACAGGTGGAGTCCGAGCACTGCGACGGCGCCCAGGCTGAGGATCTGCCAGGAGCTCCACGCAAAGGTGGTGCCCGCCCAGGTCGCGGCCAGCACGATCACGCTGATCGTGACGGCCAGCACGGCGATGCCCAGCCAGTCGATCCGCGCCTTGATACGCCGGGTGGGCAGATGCAGCGTCCGCCACAGCCACACCAGGGCGAGCAGGCCGAGGGGCAGGTTGATGTAGAAGGCCCAGCGCCAGCCCCAGTTCCCGGTGATGAAGCCGCCGAGGAGCGGGCCGCCGATGGTGCCGATCGCCATGACGGAGGCGGTCATACCCTGGTACCTGCCGCGTTCGCGCGGCGGTACGAGAGCGGCGATGAGGGCGAACGCGCCCGCGCCGATGCCGCCTGCGCCGATGCCCTGCAGCGCGCGGAAGGCGATCAGTTCGGGCATGGACTGGGCAGCGCCGCAGAGCGCGGAGCCGGCGAGGAACACGGCGATCGAGACCAGGTACATGGGTTTGCGGCCGAACAGGTCCCCGCACTTGCCCCAGATCGGGGTGGTGACGGCCGTGACCAGGGTGTAGGCGGTCACCACCCAGGAGATGTGCTCCAGACCGCCGAGATCACCGACGATCGTGGGCATCGCGGTGCCCACGACCATGTTGTCGAGCATCGACAGCAGCATGGCGAGCATGACGCCGAGCAGCACCCAGCGGGCGTTCCTGGGTATGTCCTCCGGGGCCGTCGGAAGTCCGGCGGGGGACGCAGGAGATGTGGACATGACGAATCACTCCCTCAGGGAGGTATGCCGAAAGAGAAGGGGGAAGCCGGTGGCCGGACGGGGTGCAACGCGGCGACCATTCCACAGAACCACAACGATCCTAATAGTGCAACAACTCTACTTTTCGATGCGACTCGCGTTCTGAGGTAGGATGCAGGCATGGGAGCGACACGGATCCAGGAACCGCAGACACCGGGGCGCCGCGAGCGCAAGAAGGCGGCCACCCGCAAAGCCCTCGCCGACGCCGCGCTCCACCTGTTCCTGGAACGGGGCTATGACCACGTGGGGATCCGCGAGATCGCCGACACCGCCGATGTCTCGACCGCCACGCTCTTCAAGCACTTCCCCAGCAAGGAAGCGCTCGTCTTCGACATGGACGCCGACCGCGAGGCCAGCCTGCTCGACGCCGTCCACCAGCGCCCAAAGGACCAGTCACTCCTGGCCGCACTCCGGGGCTACGTGCTGGCCAGAGCGAACATCTCCCAGGACGCGGAAATGGCACAGTTCCTCGAACTCATCCGCTCAACCCCGGCACTGAGCGAATACGCCCACCGCATGTGGATGCGCCACGAGGGCGCACTCGCCCAGGCCATCACCGAGGCAAGCGGCGCCCCGCAGGAGGACCCCACCTGCGCGGCACTGGCCCACTTCGTCCTCGAAACCGCCGCCTTGGCGCGCGCGAGCACCGATCCCCAAACGGCCGTCGAGAGCGCCTTCGACCTCCTGGAACACGGCTGGAACGCCACCGGCCAGGGTCCCTGACAGCAGGGCACCCACAGCCCGTCGGCCGCTATGACGGGGCAGCTTGATGATCCTCTCGACGAATCTCTGCAGGGCAGCACTAGATCGCGCCGATCCACTCGACGAAGTTCGACAGGTCCCCCGCGTCCGCGCGCTGCAAACGGCGCAGGGCAGCAGCGTCTTCGCGGGCCCGCGAGGACGCCGAGCGTCACACCCTCCGCGACCGGTTGGGGCAGGGCTGCTTTGACCGCCCCAACCGGACGGCCACCGCAACTGATCGCGGCAGGGCACGGGGCGGAGTACGACGCGCTGAACACCGGGCACTTGGAACCCACCCGGTTCCGCCGGCTGCGGACCTCACGACCCCTGCCCAGAGCGGCCGGCGGGCAGATCGTCCGCGCGGTCGGCGTGGGCGACCGGCTGCGGCCGGACGCGCCGACCAGCCCTGACCGGCTGCTCTGCCCCGTGTACGGGGCCTGCTGCCGTTCCTATCCGGGCAGTCCCCGGAGCAGGCCTTCCAGATCGCGCTCGCCGTCGCGGGTCTGGGCACCGTGGGCCAGTCCGCCGCGGATCAACCGCTCCGCCGCCGGGCGAACAAACTGGCCCGCCCAGGCGTCGTGCTCCCGCAGGAGACCCTCGGCCAGGTCCTCAGGGACGATGGCGCGCTTGGCCGCCGCGATCACCCCCTCGGGCAAGGCTGCGATGTTGCGGGCGAGGCGGTCGACGATGTCATCGAGTTCGTCAGCAGGGACGGCCCGGTTCACCCAGCCGTAGCGCTCCGCGGTTTCGGCGTCGTACAGGTCGGCACCCAGCACTGCCTCCAGGGCGCGATTGCGGCCGACCCGGCCGGCAAGGTACTGCGTGCCCCCTCCGCCAGGGACGATGCCCATGAGAGCTTCGATCTGGCCGATCCCGGCGTGACCGATCGCAGCGAACGCCATGTCCGCGGCCGTGACGAACTCCGCCCCTCCGCCGCGCGCCATCCCGGCAAGCTTGACGATGGTCACCTGGGGCTGGTGCCGGAGCAGCTCCCCCAGAGCCTGGAAGACGTTGACGCCGTCCGGGAGGTCGGCCGCGAGCTTGTCGAAGGCGTCCGGCGTGTCGACGAGCGACATGTCGACGTGGGCGATGAAGAACTCCGGGCTGGCGCTGTCGAACACGATCACCCGAACCGACTCGTCGTCCCTCAGCGCGGTCAGCAGGTCCCGGAGGTCAGCCATCAAGGCGACGTTCAAGACGTTGACCGGTGGGTTGTCGAGGGTGACGCGGGCGATGCCGTCCTTTAGGCGCACCCGCAGGGTCGCATAGCCGTCGTGGTCCATGGAGATCTCCGATCGGTACCTGGTAAGCATCTAGGTTCCTGATGCATACTTACCGTGCGATGGGGGGCGACCGGCGTCAATAACGCACTTTCGGCATCGCAAGGATCGCGGAGGATACCGACATGGCCAATTCTGACAACGGCGCCGACGCTGGCAGCGACACCGTCTACCGGTCGGACTGCCCCAGCCGCCCGATCCTCGACCAGATCGCTGACAAGTGGTCGATGATGGTCATGGAGGTTCTTGACAAGCCCACTCGGTTCAACGAGATCAAGCGCCGTCTTGAGGGCGTGACCCAGCGGGTCTTGACTCAGACCCTGCGCCGCCTGGAACGCAACGGGATGGTCGTGCGCCGCGTGCTGCCGACCTCGCCGGTCGGGGTCGAGTACTTCCTCACCCCGCTCGGCGCATCCCTGCGCGAGCCGTTCGGCCGGTTGTACGACTGGACGGTCGACAACGCCGACGAGATCCGGGCGCACCAAATGGACTATGACCGACGCGTTCAGAGTTGAGAAGGCATGCCCGAACGCCCCATCGCCCTGAGCGCACTCGCTCCGGGCGCCGCTCTCGGCGTCCGGGCCCCCGCCTGCCGCAGAAGTTCCCAGATGGCCCTCTCGCCAGCAGGCCGCGGCAGGCGCATCAGCAGGCGACCGGCCGCCGAGCGCTGAGAGCGGACTGCCGTCGCGGCGGTGCGCCGCGGGCGACCGGGTCCTAGCGGCGCTGCGCGGGCGGCGGCGGTGCGGTGGAGCCGCGCGGGACCAGGCTGGGGGCCTGGGCGGCGTGCGAGACCGCCTCGCGGTGCAGCATCACGTCGAAGAGGGTCTCGGTCACGTCGGCGCCGAAGGAGAAGATGTCGTGCTGCATGGCCGACAGGGTGGGCCGGGTCAGCTGGCACAGCTGCGAGTCGTCCCAGGCCAGCACGGACAGGTCGTGCGGCACGGAGAGGCCGAACTCGGCGATCACGCCGAGCGCGGTGACGGCCATGAGGTCGTTGTCGAACACGATCGCCGTGGGGCGCTCCGGGGACAGCAGCAGGTTGCGGCAGGCCCGGCTGCCCTGGTCGGCGGAGAAGTCGGCGATCACCGTGCGGGCGTTCAGGCCCAGTTGCCGCGCGGTGTCCGTGAAGGCCTGGGTGCGGATGACGCTGTGCCCGAGTTCGGCCGGTCCGCTGACGCGGGCGATGGTGCGGTGGCCGAGGGCGGCCAGGTACTGCACGGCTTCGGCGGTCGCGGCGGCATCATCGGTCCACACCGAGGTGAAAGGTCCCGCCAGCGACGGGTGGCCGACCACGACGGCCGGCAGGCCGATCTCCGACAGCACCGGGATCCGCGGGTCGTCCGCTCGCAGGTCGACGAGGATGGAACCGTTGACCCGGTTGCCCTGCCACCACGCGCGCTGCACGTCGATCTCCTCGTCGCCCTCCACCAGGCGCAGCAGCAGCGAGCAGGCGCGCCGGGACAGCACGCTCTCGATCCCGGAGATGAACTCCATGTAGAACGGTTCGAGGCCCAGCATCCGGGCCGGCCGGGCGATGGCCAGGCCGACGGTGTGGATCGCCCGCCCCGACAGTGACTGCGCCGCCTGGTTCGGGCTCCAGCCCAGGTCCCGGGCCGCCTGCAGGATCCGCTCCTTGGTCGTGGAGGAGACCCCCGGCTTGTTGTGGACGGCGATCGTGACCGCCGAGGGCGATACCCCGGCACGTTTCGCCACATCCTTGATCGTGGCCTTGCGGCCCTCCCCCGACGCTGTCGTGCGAGCCACCAGGATGTCCACCTTCAGATCGTTGCCGGCATACCGGGCCCCGGCAGGTAGAGCGCGCGAGTACCCACGATCCCCGTGCCGGCCCGGTACAACACCCGTCACCTTAGCCCGCGGCCACGGGGAGCACCATGGCCTTCCGGCAGGCCCGCCTGCGGCGGACACCTGCGCGTGGCACCGCCGCCGGGCGAGTGTGCTGCAGCGTTTTATGGGTGCGGTGCGCCGGTGGCAGGCGCCGCGCTGCGGGCACGGGGCCCGGTCCGGGGTGGCGCCCCCGGGCCGGGCCCGATCGCGTGCGGTCAGCGGCCGCCCCAGGTGTAGGTGACGGTGGCGCCGGGGGCGACGCTGGTGGTCACGTCGACGCCCGGCGCCTTGATGGCGGTGGTGTGCGCGGCCGTGGTGCTCGGGTTGTACACGACCAGGGCGATGCTGCCGTCGGGGTTGGCGAACGCCGACGTCTGCACCGGGCTCGGGTCGCCCTCGGTGGCGGCGATGCCCGCGGCGATCCGGACCGCGCCGGGCCGGGTGAAGCGGGAGAAGTGCGCGAGGGTGTAGTAGTTGCCGGTGTAGGTGACCGCGCCGGTGGTCGAGTCGATGTTCACGGTGCCGTTGCAGCCCGTGCAGCCACCGGTGTGCGGGCCGTGGTTCTCGTCCAGTGCGAGGTTCCAGAAGATCATGCTGCGGGCCCAGTTGTTCATCGCCCCGATGGTGCGGGTGATGCCGCCGCCGCTGCACTCGGTCTCGAAGATGTCCTTGCCGGGGAAGGACGCCTTCAGCGCGGTCTGCGCGCTGGGGTCGCCGTAGTAGCAGTGGTAGGCGGTGCCAGAAATCCATTTGGCGGCAGGTGAGTTGAGCAGGTCGAAGGGGTGGTTCAGCTCCGGGTCCTCGCCCACGGCGACGTGGGCCTGCACGTCGAAGGGGTGCTCGGCCCAGTTGTGGTCAAAGCCGAGGATCTTGGTGTGCAGGCCGGCGGCCCGCAGGGCCGGGCCGAGCCGCTCGATGACCTTCGCCTCCTGGGCGACCGGCAGGTCGGTGCCGGGGTAGTCGGTGCGCAGCAGGGCCTGCGGTTCGTTCTGGATGGTCAGGTAGTCCACCGGGACGCCGGCCGCCGCGTACGCCTGCACGAACTTCACCAGATAGCGGGCGTAGGCGTCGTAGATCTTCGGGGAGTCAATGAGCTTGCCGTCGATCATCGAGCCGCCGGTCTTCATCCAGGCCGGCGGGCTCCACGGACTGGCGATGATCTGCAACCGCGGGTTGAGGGCTCTGGCCTGCCGCAGCAACGGCAGGATCTGCGGCTTGTCGTGGGCGATCGAGAAGTGCTGCAGGGCGTAGTCGGTCTGCCCGGCGGGCAGGTCGTCGAAGCTGTAGCCGTAGGTGGCGAAGTCCGAGGCGCCGATGGGCTGGCGCAGCATGCTGAGCCCGACGCCGTGCTGCGGGGAGAACAGCTGCGTCATCAACGCATCGCGACGCTGCTGGTCCAGGCGGTACAGCACGGTGGCCGAGGAGTCGGTGACGGAGGCGCCGAACCCGGTCAGCTTCTGGAACCGCAGAGTAGGGTCGACGTGGACGGTGGTGTCGGCCGTGGCCGAGGTGGTGGTGACCGCGGTCGGGGCGTCCAGCTGGGCGCCGGTGGTCTGGGCGTCGGAGGCCCACTGCTGGACCCCGGCAGCCATAGCGACGCTGTGGTGCGGGGCGGCGGGGCTGGCGGAGGCGGTGCCGGCCTGGGTGGTGGCCAGGGTGGTCAACAGCGCGAGACCGGCGGCCAGGGCCGCTGCGCGGCTTCCCCGGAATCTGCCGGATCGCGCGGGCCTGCGCGGGCTCGGTGCGGGGGTGAGTGCAGGGTTCGCGGACGAAGGGGGCTGCATGTCGCTCCAGAGGGTGTCGGGATACGCGGACGGAACAGCCCGCGTAGGGACGACGGCCGGCGTGGGACCGACCGCCGGGTGCACCGGGGCGGGCCGTTCACGAGGAGCGGACCGCCCCGGGCGTCACTGGGTGCGGATCAGACCGTGGGCGTTCCAGAAGTCGCAGTGGTGGTCGGCGGTGAAGCCGGCCGTCAGTGCGGCGTGCGGCAGACGGAACTGCAGCGTCGCGGGCCGGTCGGCGCGGTAGGTCGGCCACGGGCCCTGGCGCGGGTCGGGCCGGCCGGTGGCGACGAACGCACCCCACTGGGCGCGCATGGAGCGCGCCAAGTGCTCCTGCGCGGCGTTCAGCCCGGTCAGGAACTTCTGCGATCCGTCACTGCGGGTGAAGGTGAACAGGTACTCCAACTCGGTGGTGTGGTAAGCGCCCCAGGTGAAGCCCGGGGTGACGGCCTCGGCCGGTGCGGTGGCGTCCGCGAACTCGTACGCGTAGGTACGGGTCCGCGGCGCCAGCGCGTTCTCGATCGTCCAGGCGCGGCAGACCCGGTCGGGATCGGAGGCGATCGCACCGGCCGCATCGGCCGGGGTCCGGTCGGCGTACAGGTCGAGGATCTGCTCGGCCAGGTGCGGATAGGAGCTCCGCACCCAGGCGGCCAGGGAGTCGACGGTGGCCGGTTGGGCGATGCCCGGGTACGGCCGGTTCTCGTCGTGGGTGTTGCCCACCAGGACGGGGACGTGGGTGAAGCGGCCCGCGGCGATGGCCTGCCGCGGGTCGAGCGGCAGCACGGTACCGCCGATCGTCGGCGTGCCGGACGGGCCCGGCCGGTCGAGCAGCGTTCCGACGTCCTTGCCGCGCAGGCACTGGGCGGCGGTCGCGGGGTCGCCGCAGCCGACCGAGGCGGCGAACGCCGTGCCCGCCTCCTGGGCCGGGCCCAGGGGCTGCGCGTCGCACGCGCCGCTCTCGATGATCGCCCGCGCGAACAGGCCCTGCGCGGGCGGGGCCGCCAGCATCCGGCACACGGCCCGGCCGCCCGCCGACTGTCCGGCCACCGTCACCTGCTGCGGATCGCCGCCGAGCGCAGAGGCGTTGGACCGCAGCCAGCGCAGTCCCGCGATCTGGTCCATCAGCCCGTACTGACCCGACATGCCGTCGCTCGCCTCACCGCTGAGCGAGGGAAGCGCCAGAAACCCCAGCCGGCCCAGCCGGTGATTGACCGTCACCACGACGGCGCCGGTCTCGGCGGCCAGCTCCGCCGCCTGGTACTGGCTGCCGGAGCCGTTGATGCCCCCGCCGCCGAAGACCCAGTACAGCACCGGCGCACGGCCGGCACGGACCGCCGGGGTGTCCGGCCGCCACACGTCGAGATACAGACAGTCCTCCGTCTCCGAGCGGGGGCCGTTGCTGTTCTCCGTCTGCGGGCACACCGGACTCGGTCCGGAGGCGTCCCGCACACCGCGCGAGGACGGCGCGGGCTGCGGCGGACGCCAGCGCAGCGCACCCACCGGTGGGGACGCGAAGGGGACCCGCCCGAAGAAGTCCACGCCCGGTGCGGCCCGGCGCCCGGACAAGACGCCCTGCTGGGTGTGGACCTGCGGCGCACCGTGCACAAGGCCCTGGGGCGGGAGCGGTGTGCGCGCGCCGGCGTCCGGAGCGACGGTGAGGGTCGCGGCGAGCGCCGCGGCGACGGCCAGGAAGGCACCGGCCAGGCGTCCGGCCCGACGGGTCCGTCCGGTTCGACGGGTCCGTCCGGCCCGTCCGGTTCGACTGAGGTCAACAGCTGGGAGCACGAGTCATCTCCTCGACGGAATGCGGGCTGGTCTTTGTCCGACGCGTCAGCCGGCCGTCCGGCGTGCGCCCGGATGGGGCGCTACGCCGGCGCGCGTGCCCGGTCAGGAGGACCCGGGCATGGGGTGCTCCTGGAAGAATTGCCACATGAGGGAGTTGGCGCTGATCTCGTGGGTGACGGTCCCGTTGCCGTTGTCCTGCGGCGAGTCCGGCCATGTGTGGCCCCCGTTGGAGATCGTGTAGAGCTGGACGTCAGCACCGTCGCGGCAACCGCTGTAGAGGGTCCTGCTGACGTGGGTGGTGACCTGCGCAGTCGTCGGCCCCGCGGTGCAGCCGTCGAGCCCTGCCCATGCCTCCTGGGCCAACGGCACGGAGTATCCCCATACCGGGCCGTTCCCGCCGCCGTTGTACGGGTTGGTCGTGTCCTGCTGCCCATGGAAGGCGATCACCGGCACCGCGCGGGACGGCGTGCAGGTCGACAGGTCCGGCTTGCTGTTGTCGGCCGGGCTCGGCCGGCCCGCCCGGATACCGGACACCGGCGCGATGGCCGCGACCTTGTCGGCGAGCAGGCAGGCCAACGCGGACGTCATCCGGCCGCCGCCGGAGTAGCCCGTCGAGAACACCCGCTTCGGGTCTACGCACGCATTCACCGTGAGGGTGTCGATGACCTGCCGCAGGAAGCCGACGTCGTCACGGGTACCGCTGGGCGTGACGTACGGAACGTTCCAGATGAAGCCGCTGGCCGCGGGCACCACCCCGGTCGGCGCGGCCACGATGAAGCCGCCCGCGTCCGCCGTGGGCGCCAGGTTGCTGTAGGCCAGCTGCCCGGCACCGGTGGACTGGCTGCCGTGCAGGTCCAGGACCAGCGGCAGCCGAGCCCCCGCTGCCCGGGACGGAACGTGCACGAGGACCTGGTACGTCTTGCCGCCGAAGGAGACGGGAGTGTTGTACTCGCCGGCCCCCAGGCTGGGGGTGCACGAGCCGGGCGGGGTGGTGCTGCCTCCGGTGGGCAGGTGCCAGGTCTGCCAGGCGTTGGTGTTGCGGTCGTAGATCTGCAGGCGGGTGGCGTTGGCGGTACTGCCGCCCGGAACGTCCAGGTACCGGCCGGACTGCGGGTTCTGCAGATGCCCGTCGGACTCCGCGCTCCACTGCTGGGCGCCGGAGCCGTTGCAATCCCACACCTGCAGCTTCGTCCCGTTCACGGTGCCCTGACCGGTCACATCCAGGCACTTGCCCAGCGCCCGGATCGTCCCGTCAGAACCGATGGTCCACGACTGCGCTGCGCTGCCGTTGCAGTCGTAGAGCTGCACCGCGGTGCCGTTCGCGGAACTCGCCGCCGCCACGTCCACACACTTGCCCCCCACACCCGTGATCGCGCCCGTGTGCGCACCACCGGGCGGAGTCGTCGGCGGGGTGCCCGTCGGGATGGTGATCTCGCCCCGGTTGTAGGTGCGGGCGTCGTAGTAGCCGGCCTTGATGGAGTCGTTGGAGTTGTAGGCCGGGTCGGTCAGCCAGTTCATCCACACGTTCCAGTAGGTCCACTTGGGTTGCGTGGCCATCTGCGCTGGCTGCGGGACGCTGCCGACCTCGGCCAGCGCCATGGGCTTGGTCTTGGCGATGTTCTGGAGCGCCTGGTACCAGTCGGTGGACGGGAACTTGTTGACCCAGACGTCGAGGCCGACGACGTCCACGTAGCTGTCGCCGGGGTAGTAGCTCGCCGCCTGGGAGGCACCGCCGGCGACGTCCTTCGGAGACCACACCCAGATGAGGTTGTCCAGGCCCTTGGCCTCCAGGTAGTCGTGGGTGATCTGGAACAGCCGGGCGCTGCCGTTCGCACCGGGGCGCCCGCCCCACCAGGCCCACCCCTCGTTCAGCTCGTGCTGCGGCCGGAACAGCACCGGGATCCCCGCGTCCTTCAACTGCTGGAGGTACGGCACGAACTGGTCGAGCTTGCGCTGGTAGGCGGTGCTGAGTGCGCTGCCGTTGGTGATCAGCTGGCTCCACTCGGCGTCGGACAGCTTGCTGCCCTTGACCGGGTTCGCTCCGCCTTCGAAGGAGCAGGTGGCCACGTCGGGGCGGCAGGCGTGCATCATCAGCCCGGGAAGGGTGCCGTTGGCCCATTCCGTCTTGGCTTCGTTGATGACGGTCTGGCGGTTGTTGATGTCGTCCTGGCTGAATCCGAAGTCGCCGTTCCAGACGCCCGGGTACTGGCCGGTGATGTCGTGGGCCTTGCGCACCCACTGGGCCGGGTCGCTGTTCGCGCCGCCCTGCTGGCCGGACAGCACGTGGTTGCCGGTCAGGTTCTTGAGGTAAGCGATCTCGTCGGCCTTGGTGACTCCGGCCGGGGCGGGCGGGGCGGCGGAAGCGGTGCCCCCGATGAGGGTGAGGGCGAGCGTGGTGGCCGCAGCCGCGCTGCCGCCTGCCAGGAGCGCGCGTGTTCGGGCGCGTAGGGACATGAGGGGGTGCCTTTCGAGTGGGGGGCGGCGTGAGGTCGTCAGGCGGGCAGGTGCCAGGTCTGCCAGGCGTTGGTGTTGCGGTCGTAGATCTGCAGGCGGGTGGCGTTGGCGGTACTGCCGCCGGGCACGTCGAGGTACCGGCCGGACTGCGGGTTCTGCAGATGCCCGTCGGACTCGGCACTCCACTGCTGGGCGCCGGAGCCGTTGCAGTCCCACAGCTGCAGCTTCGTCCCGTTCGCGGTGCCCTGACCGGTCACATCCAGGCACTTGCCCAACGCCCGGATCGTCCCGTCGGTGCCGACCGTCCAGGACTGCGCACTGGAGCCGTTGCAGTCGTACAGCTGCACCGCGGTGCCGTTCGCGGAACTCGCCGCCGCCACGTCCACGCACTTCCCCCCCACACCCGTGATCGCGCCCGTGTGCGCACCACCGGGCGGAGTCGTCGGCGGGGTACTCGTCGGGATGGTGAACTGGCCCTGGCTCAGGACCCGAGAGGAGTTGAAGGTCGCCTGCAGGCCCGCGGTGGAGTTGGCCGAGGTGAGGTACTCGGACCAGATCATGAACCAGGCCCACTGGGGCTGCGAGGCGAGCTGGGACGGTGTCGGGACGGTGCCGACCTCGGCCAACGAGATGGGCTTGCCGTGGGCGACGTTGAGGATCGCCTGGTACCACTCGTTGCTGGGCCAGTTGTGCACCCAGGGGTCGAGGCTGGCGACGTCGACGTAGCTGTCACCCGGGTAGTAGCTGGACACCGAGGCCGCGCCGCCGTCGACGTCCTTGACGTTCCAGACCCAGACGAGGTTGGCCAGGCCCTTGGACACCAGGTAGTCGTGGGTGATCTGGAACAGCTTCGCGCTGCCGTTCACCCCCGGCCGGCCGCCCCACCAGGCCCAGCCCTCGTTCATCTCGTGCTGGGGCCGGAACAGCACCGGGATCCCGGCGTCCTTCAACTGCTGGAGGTACGGGACCGCGCCATCCAGCTTGGCCTTGTACTGGTTGTTCAGCGTGGCGCCGCTGGTGGTCAGCTGGCTCCACTCGGCGTCCGACAGCTTCGCGCCGTTGATCCCGCCGTTGAACTCGCAGGTCGCCACGTCCGGCCGGCACATGTGCCAGGTCAGGCTCACCAGGGAGCCGTTGGCCCACTCGGTCTTGGCCTGGTTGATCATCGTCTGGCGGTTGGCGACGTCAGCTGCGGTGAAGCCCAGCTCGCCGCCCCACAGGCCCGGCCACTTGCCGGTGAGCGCATGCGCCTGGATGGTGTACTGCGACGGGTTGCTCAGCGGCTCCTTGTTGTGGACACCGCTGACCACATGGTTGCCGCTGATCTGCTGCAAGTAGCTGATCACGGCGGCGGGGGTCGAGGCGCCCGTCGCCGACGCCTGCGAGGGCGTCGTGGCCAGCCAGGCCACCGCAGCGAGCGGCAGCGCGGCGAGCACGACTGCGGTCTTGCGCGTGAAGATCTTCGGTCTCAATGGAGAACCCTCTCATGCGGCCCGTGGGGGGAAGATGTTGGTAGAACGTTGCATGCGGGCGGTTCTGGGACGGCGTCCCGGCCGTTCCTGATATCGTTGTCGCCCCCCAAATGGGGCTGAACCAACGCCTGGAAGCTAGGACTCCGCCATCACCGTGTCAATGGATCGGACAGAGCCCATGTAAAACGTGCGAGTAACGAGGTCTTGTATGCAATTAAGCGCATGATTGTCGGGTTGGCCCTGATTTTTCGATGGGATCCAAATGCCCCAGAGCGACCGCAACACGGCGCCTAACAGGGCTCCATGACGGGTAATCGCGACATACCCCCACACCCGCTCGGCGTTTGCTGAACCATCGTCCGAGAACTCGAAAGTTACTGGAACGGTATATGGACAGTGCCGGAAGACACGTCTACTGTGACGCCGCTCCCCTCTGCTCGACACCTCGGCAGCACTGGCCCGGCAACTTCCACCCCCGGCCAGCACCTCCCGCCAGACGTAAGGACCCAGGGATGCGGCGAGAGGAACGGGCCGCCCGCGGGGGCACAGGACGAAAGACCCGGCGGCGGGATTGCCTGGCGAGCCGCCCAGGTGACGGACAACGACCCCGCCCCGCAGGGGCCGGTTCGCCGCGTCCGGGCGTGAGAAATCCGCGGCGGCCGGCCCGGCTGGTCAAGATACTGAGACCGAGAGCCCCGTCGCTGAAGGAGCTGTGACCGTGGAGGATCCGCAATTCACCCTGCAGTTGACCGACTCGGGCAGTGGTGGGCCAGAGGCTCTGCGCGCGGTCAGAGCACTGACCGGGCTGAGCCTCTGGCGCAGCAAGCTCCTGTTGGAGAGCACACCTGCGACCGTTTTCGAGGAGGGTGTTCCGCTCGAGGTGGCCCTCCACGCTGTACGGCGGTTGCAGCAGACCGGAGTGGGTGCGGCCGCCCAGTGCACCTGGTGCCAACGGTCAGTGCCCGGCGCCGGGGCCCCGCTCGACCCGGGCCCCTGTGAGTCCCGGTACTGGCCGACCGCCCACAGCGCCGCGAACTCCCTCATCGCCTGCGACTGCCGCTTCTGCACCACCTACGGGCCTGTCGCCGCAGCCGTCCTGCCCTACACCGGCGGTGACCAAGGACTTCCGGTGGTTCGCGGACGGGATCGGTGATCGGCGCCGCGGTGCCCAGCCGGACTCCCGAGTACTCAGCGCGTCGGCTTCGGCCCTCCTCGATGGCATGGGGGTGCTTCGGGCGAGGTGGCCGCCTGGCCGACGTGGGAGCCGGTCGAGCCGGCGGCCGTTCTCAAGGTGACGTCAGAAGGCGGTCAGGGTCGAGACAAACCGGTCGCCGGTCTTGATGCGGAACTGGCAGCCGCCCACCGCGATGGAGGTTGCGTTGACGGCAATGTTCCAGTGCTCGGCGGCACCCGCGGTCTCGGCGGCTAGGCGGCTGACCGCGTAGCCGTCGAACGACGGGTACCAGGTGCCACCCCCGGAGAAGTGCGCCCGTCTCGCGGCGGTGTCGAGGACCGCGGTCGGCGTCGCCACCGGATCGGGGTGGGCGGCGCCGTTCGTGCCGTCGCGCTGGTGGGTGCCACCGGCAGCGGTCGTGACGCCGTGGCCCCGGGTCAGGACGACGCCGTTCTGCAGACCAGGACAGCGCGAAGCGAGGCACATCGCACGGTGGGCTCTCCGCGTGGCAGCACGGAAGGCTGCTCACGGTTGCAGGTCAGCACCGGATTCCCACCGGCTTTCCCCCCACGCGGGCGCATGAAATTGTCGGTCCGTCAGCTCGGCGGACCGCGTCCCGTCGCAGGGCTCTCCGCCTCCCGGCGGGCCGAGTTCGCCGACCGGGGGTGGCTGGCCGCCGCGCCGCCGGTCGAACTCCCACAGCGCGCCGCGGCGGAAGGCGGGAACGGAGCGGCCGTGACAGCCGGGGACCCTGGTCACGGGCTCGGGAAAGTATCCGGGCCGGACACTGCGGTACACGCGGATGACGGCCGCGGAGGAGTAGCCGAGCCACTGCGCGGCGTCGTGGATGGAGACGACGTCCGAGGCCGCACCCGCGTACAGGGCCCGGACATCCACGGACGCCAATGCGGTACGGCGCGCCGCCAAAAAGGCCGCGTACCAGCTCGTGAACGCCTCCTGCTCCCACCAGTCCTGCCGTTCGATCCGTGCCACCCGCTCCGGATGCCGCAGCTCCCCCGGCGCCTGCGCCCGCAGCTGGTACCAGCGCGCCACGGTGGTCCGCCCGGCCCGCGTGTAGTCGATGATCCAGTCCCGGTTCACCAGCCAGGTGCCACGCCGGTCGATCCGCTGCGGAGCGAACTGCCGACGACTCATCGCGCCCTCCCGCGGGTCCTGCCCGGCGTGGTGACCTGGCCGTGGTGGCCTCGGTGCCGGTCAGCGCCCCGTCGAGGAGGTCGTCGGCGGGCACCACACGAGAGGGGCCGGTCGTGCCGGCGGGGTGTCGGCCTGCGACGAAGCAGGATGAGTTGGTGGTCCATAGATGCCTGCTCTCATCAGGTGAGATCCAGGGGGAGGCACGGCGAGACCGTCGGTGGGCGCACGGGTGGGTGCGCTGCCGACGCGACCGTAGGACGGCGAACTGCGAGGCGGGTGCCTCGAAGGTCTATGAGTGCGCGGTGAGTTGTGCGCGCTCTGCGGGGTCACCAGGGGCGTGGGTACGGACCGGTGCCATGCGTGTCTGCTCCATCCTCGTGGAAAACACGGAACGTTCCGCGGCCGGTATCCTGACTCCCGGATCCCCGCGTGCCGCCCGCCTTCCCGGCAGACCTCGCCAGTGGCGTGCAGACGGCAGCACACTCCCCGGTCACAGTGGCGGGACCGTGCCGGATTCACACCGGCTTCCCTGCACCGCGGACCTTGCGGCACGAACCTATAGTCGGCTGTCCGAGTACGTCCACCCCCTCTCCGAACGGGTCCGCGGACAGGTTTGGTCGTGGCGCTGCGGTCGCATGGGGAAGTCGCCCTGCTCGGCCGCAAGAACGGCCGCGGTCCCACGCCTACGACCGGGGTTGAGGGGCCCGGCACCGCGGGGCGTACGGCAGCCGGTCCGTCCACCGCACGCCCCGCCCCCGTGCCCGCCCATCACCGCGGCCGCGCGTCGGCGTCAGCTGCCGTAGCGCAGCGCGATGGTGTCTCCGAGCCGGATGACGGTGTCGCGGTCGGCCGCGACGGCCGCTCCCCCGTCGATGCCCGTCTTCCGCGTCGAACCGCCGCTGTTGGGCGTTGCGTTCACCGCGGCGGCGCAACGGTTCAGGGTCGGCTCACGTTGTGAGGGTCCAGGTGACGGTGTCGGTGTGGGTGGTGCCGTCGATGGTCGCGGTGACGGTGATGGTGTTCGCCCCCGGGCGCAGGGTCACGCCCGTCCAGGTGAAGACCCGGTCGGTGCTGCTGCGCGTGCCCAGTGCGGTGCCGTTGAGTACGGCGGTGACATTGGCCGCGTTGGAGTAGACCTTCAGCTGCGTTGCGGCGACGGTCCGGGCGGTCCAGCGGCGGCTGGTGATGTACAGCGTCGGTGTGGCGGCCCAGTTCGCCTTGTACCAGTAGAAGGCGTCCTTGCGGGTCGCCCGGTCGCGGGTGACCAGCCCCTTGTCGTTGATCCCGGGCCGGCCACCCTCGTTGCGGCCGTCCGAAGCGAAGTCGAACATGCTCCACACGAACGTGCCCCACACGAAGGGCCGGGCCTTGAGCTGCCGCCAGGACGCCTCGTGCAGCAGCGCCTGGTACTCCTCCGGGTGGAACTGGCCTCCCGGGCTGGGCTGGGAGGGGTTGAGCGCGTGCTGGGTGATGTTGGCGCCGGCACCGTACTCCGACAGGCCGAAGGTGCGGTCGGGCTCGGCCCGGTGCAGGTTGTCGGCCCACGGTCCCAGATCGTTGTAGGTGCCTCCGTACCAGCCGTAGTACTTGTTGAACGCGGTGGTCTCCGCGTGGCCGGCGACTTTGGCGTCGTTGCCCAGGTTGTTGGCGTAGGTGCTGAGGCGGTCCGGGTCCTCAGCGGTGACGAGCGCGGCGAGGCCGGCCAGCAGCGTGTTGGTGGGGGTGTCGTCGCGGCCCTGCTCGTTGCCGATGCCCCAGAAGACGATCGACGGGTGGTTGTAGTTCTGGCGGATCAGCTCCCGCAGCTGGTCCTTGGTGCTCGCGGTGAAGGCGGCCGAGTTCGTGGTCCCGTTGACCAGGGGGACCTCCGCCCACACCACGAGGCCGGCGGCGTCCGCGAGGGTGTAGTCCTTCTGGTCGTGCTGGTAGTGCGCCAGGCGCACCGCGGTGGCGCCGAGTTCGCTGATGAGGGCGAAGTCCTGCGCGTGGTCGGCGTCGCTGACCGCCCAGCCCGCGCCGGCCCGGTCCTGGTGCAGGTTGACGCCGTGCAGGCCGTAGGGTTTGCCGTTGAGCGTGAAGCCGGTGGCGGGGTCGAGGCTGAAGCTGCGCAGGCCGAGGGGCTCGGTGACCACATCCGTGACCGTGCCGGCGGCCGCGTCCCGGATCTCGACGCTCGCGCTGTACTGGTGGGGATCGGCCAGGCCGTTCCATCGGCGGGGGTTGGCGATGGTGAGCGTCTGCAGGACGTCCAGCCCCGTGTTGGCGCCGATGGTCTGCGGCGCGCTGCTGCGGTCGGCCACGATCGTGCCGTCGGTGTCGGTGACGACAGCGCGCACCACCAGCGAGCGGCTGGTGGCGTTGTTGTTGAACACCTTCGCGGTCACGTCGACGGTTGCCGACGCGGCGGTGACACTGCGCTGGCGCAGGTAGATGCCGGGGCCGGCGTAGTCGAGCATCCGTACGGCGAGCTTGTCGACCGCGTAGAGGCTGACGTTGCGGTAGATGCCGCCGTCGAAGGTGTAGTCGGCGCTCAGCGGGGCGATGTCCGGATCGGGGGCGTTGGTGACCTTGACCGCCAGCACCTGGTCCGTGCCCGGGGTGAGCGCGGTGGTGGCTGCGAAGCGGAAGCGGGAGTAGCCGCCGCGGTGCTGACCGAGGCGGACCCCGTCGATCCACACGTCGGCGACCTGGTTGGCGCCGGCGAACTGCAGGAAGAGCATCTTGCCCGCCAGGTCGGCGGGCACGGTGACGTGCTTGCGGTACCAGCCCACGCCCCGGTAGTAGTTGCCGCCGCCGTCCGCGCCGTCGGCGGCGTTCCAGGTGTGCGGAACGCTGGTGGCCGCCCACGCGCCGTCGTCGAATCCGGGCTGCTCCGCTCCGGCGACGTCGCCCTGGTGGAAGCGCCATCCCGCATTGAGGCTGATCCAGGTGCGCAGGGCGGGTGGAGCGTAGGGCACGGCGGCGGGCGGTGCCGCGGCAGCGGCGGTGCGGGCGGCGAAGGTGGCCAGGACACCGCCTGCCGCGGTACCGAGCACCTGCCGTCGGCTGGGAAACAGGTTCATCGCATGCCCTCTCCGGGGTGGGGGGGACGAGGTCTCGCACGGCACGCGCTCGTCACGCACCACAAGGCGCCCGACTCCAGACAGGTTCACTGATGTGAACGATGATCGCGGATATGAAGAGCGGTGCGAGAGGACGCTAGGCCCAGAGCGCCGCGTGGGTCAACAGTGCTGCGAGCACCGCCCTGCGTCCGACCCCGCGGCGGGCCGCACGGCCCCATCCTTCGCGACACCCGAGCTGCGCAATGGCAACGAATGGCAAGCGCTTTCCATGCCTGGCCGGACCCGAGCTCGGCGGTCCGGGACCGGTCCCAGACGCCGACGGGACCACCCGCCCGGCCACACCCGACCTCGACCTGCCCGGGGGCGGCCCGCTCGACTCCCACGTCGCCCTCGTCGACGCTCAGGGACGCCCCTCCCACCGCCGCCCCCTGCACCGGTTGGCCGTCACCGGCGCGACGGCTGGCTCACGCCACCAGGCCAGCTGGCCCCAGCTCCCCGACGCCGCAGCCCCGCAGGCCGCCGCGGGCCCCTGGGTGACGACCGGCTCGGTCCTGCGCGGCTCCTGGGAGGTCCGCGCCGTCCGGGTGGACGGCGAGCCCGCGGGCCTGCGGCTGCGCATCGGCGGCTGGGCCGTGGCCCACGACCGGCCGCCGGAGCACCGCAGCACCGACCACGGCGCCGACGTGCGGTCCGCGGACGGCCACCAGGCGCGCTGCGCGGCCCTGCTCGGGTCGATGCGCGCGGGCGTCCGCACCTCCGCCGGTCGCACCTCGTACGGCACGCACGCCGCGGTCGGCTACCTCCAGAGCACCGCGGCCGTCCGCCCCGGCGAGGTGTACGTCGCGGCGATCGCCCTGGGCCGCGCGCTCACCGCTCCGCCGACAGTGACCGTCCGCACGGGCGACGGTGACGGCGCCTGCGATGACGTGCTGGTGTCCTGGCCGGACGGACACCACGACGTCCTGCGACTCGACCACTCCCCCACGCCGCCCATCCCTGCGGAAGGCTCATGATGCGGTCGGCGAGGGCCGCGAGGTAGCGGGCGGCGCCCAGGGCGGCCGCGCAGCCGGTGGCCGCCGCCGCCCGGCGGGACCGGAGACGCCGGCGGTGACGTCGCGTATCTCGCTCACGCGGCGGGTTCCGGGGCGATCTCGGCGATGAGGTTCTCGACGAGGACCTTGATCTCGTCGCGGATCGGGCGGACGGCTTGCACGCCCTGGCCGGCCGGGTCTTCGAGCTTCCAGTCCAGGTAGCGCTTGCCGGGGAAGACGGGGCAGACGTCGCCGCAGCCCATGGTGATGCACACGTCGGATGCCTGGACGGACTCGCTCGTCAGGACCTTGGGGGTCGCGGCGGAGATGTCGATGCCGACCTCGCGCATGGCCTCGACCGCGGCGGGGTTGACCTGGGCGCCGGGGGCGGAGCCGGCGGAGCGGACCTCCACGCGGTCGCCGGCCAGGTGAGTCAGCCAGGCGGCGGCCATCTGGGAGCGGCCGGCGTTGTGGACACAGACGAACAGCACGGAAGGCTTGTCGGCCATCGGGGTCTCCCTGGTCTGACGACGGATCGAGCGCGGTCGATATCAGCACTCGGTGGTGTCAGCCACCACTGATGTGAAAGTATCAGTGCATGATGACGTCAGTCGACACTGACCTGATGCGGGTACTCGCCGACCCGCTCAGGATGCAGATCGTGACCCTGTTGGCCCGCGAGACGCTCTGCACCACGCACCTGGTCGAGGAGACCGGCGCGAAGCAGACGAACCTGTCGAACCACCTGAAGGTGCTGCGCGAGGCCGGGGTCGTGGACACCGAGCCGTGCGGGCGGTTCACGTACTACAAGCTGCGCGCGGACGTCATCGCTTCGCTGGCCGGCCAGTTCGCCGAGCTGGCCGAGTCCGCCCGCACCGCAACCGAGAACAAGAGGGCCTGCCCGTGACCCCCACCGCACCGTCCGCGACCCTCGACGAGCCCGGAGTCGTGGCGAAGCTCTCCACCCTGGACCGCTTCCTCGCCGTGTGGATCCTGCTCGCCATGGCCCTCGGCCTCGGCCTCGGGCGGCTCGTCCCAGGTCTGGACGACGCGCTGGCGAAGGTCGAGATCGGCGGCATCTCCCTGCCGATCGCCGCCGGGCTGCTGATCATGATGTATCCGGTGCTGGCCAAGGTCCGCTACGACAAGCTGGATTCCGTCACCGGCGACAAGCGGCTCATGGTCTCCTCCCTGGTGATCAACTGGATCGTCGGCCCCGCGGTCATGTTCGCGCTGGCGTGGATCTTCCTGGCCGACCTGCCCGAGTACCGCACCGGCCTGATCATCGTCGGGCTCGCCCGCTGCATCGCCATGGTCATCATCTGGAACGACCTCGCCTGCGGCGACCGCGAAGCCGCCGCCGTCCTGGTCGCCCTGAACTCCGTCTTCCAGGTCATCGCGTTCGGCCTGCTGGGCTGGCTCTACCTCGACCTGCTGCCCGGCTGGCTGGGCCTCGGCGACGGCGAGCAGCTCGACATCAGCATGTGGAAGATCGCCCTGAACGTCGTGATCTTCCTCGGTGTGCCGCTGGTCGCGGGCTTCTTGGCCCGGCGCTTCGGCGAGAGGTCGATGGGCCGGGAGACGTACGAGAACACCTTCCTGCCGAAGATCGGCCCGTTCGCCCTCTACGGCCTGCTGTTCACGATCGTCATCCTCTTCGCCCTCCAAGGGAAGACGATCACGGACCAGCCCGGCGACGTCGTCCGGATCGCACTGCCGCTGCTGGTCTACTTCGCGATCATGTGGTTCGGGACCTTCGCCCTCGGCAAGGCCATCGGCCTGAACTACGGCCGCACCGCGACGCTCGCCTTTACGGCGGCGGGCAATAACTTCGAGCTCGCCATCGCGGTCGCCATCGCCACCTTCGGCGTCACCTCCGGGCAGGCGCTGTCCGGTGTCGTCGGCCCGCTCATCGAGGTCCCGGTGCTCGTGGCACTGGTGTACGTGTCGCTCGCCTGGCGCCAGAAGTTCGCCCCGACCCAGCCGGGTTCATGACGCAGAGCGTGTCCGTGGTGGTGATCGGCGGCGGCCAGGCAGGGCTCGCCGCCGGCTACCACCTGCGCCGCCTGGGAATCGAGTTCGTCATCCTCGACGCCCAAGCAGCGCCGGGCGGCGCCTGGCAGCACGCCTGGGACTCCCTGCACCTGTTCTCGCCCGCCACGTTCTCCTCCCTGCCCGGCCGCCCGATGCCGCACCAGAGCGGCGAGGTCTACCCCGACGCCCAGCACGTCGTCGGCTACCTCACCGACTACGAGAAGCGCTACGAACTGCCGGTCATCCGCCCGGTCCAGGTCCACAGCGTGCATCCCGCTGTCGCTGGACTGCGGGTGGAGACGGACACCGGCACCTGGCACGCGCAGGCCGTGATCAGCGCGACCGGTACCTGGTGGCGCCCCTTCCTGCCCGCCGTCCCCGGCCGGGATGTCTTCCGCGGTCGGCAACTGCACACCGTCGACTACCGCAGCCCGCAGGACTTCTCCGGACAGCGCGTCATCGTCGTCGGCGGTGGCAACTCCGGCGCGCAGATCGCCGCCGACCTCGCCGAACACGCCGATCTGACCTGGGCCACCGCCCGCCCGCCGCGCTACCTGGCCGACGACATCGACGGTCGCGCGCTGTTCGACGCCGCCACCGCCCGCCGCCGCGCCCTGGAAACCGGTGGCGCGGACACCGGAGGCGTGGCCGGACTCGGCGACATCGTCGCCGTCCCACCCGTACGCGCCGCCCGCGACGCCGGCCTCCTCCAGGCAATGCCCATGTTCACCCGCCTCACCGAGGCCGGCCCCATCTGGCCCGACGGCAGTCGCACCCCCGCCGCAGCGATCATCTGGGCCACCGGCTTCCGTCCGACCTTGGCCCACCTCGCCCCGCTTCGCCTTCGCGATCGGGATGGCCGCGTCCCTACCGTCGGCACCCGGGCCATCGACGAGCCGCGCCTGCACCTGCTGGGCTACGGCGACTGGACCGGGCCGGCCTCGGCCACGCTCATCGGGGTCGGCCGCCCCGCGCGCGATGCCGCCCGGGACCTCAGCGCCCTCCTTCGGTCCAAGGACTGCTAGCGGCACCCCGACCGGCTGGATGCGGGCTGTCAGCCGATCCGCGGGCTGCGGCGCTCCAGCAAGACGACGTCGCGCCACACGCCGTGGTGGCACCCGATGCGCTCGCGGGTGCCGATGGTCCGGAACCCGGCTCGCGCGTGGACGGCGAGGCTGGCGGTGTTCTCGGGGAAGATCCCGGACTGGATCGTCCAGATGCCCGCCGCCTCGGTCGACTCCACGAGCGCGGCCAGGAGGTGCCCGGCGACACCCCGGCCGCGTGCTTCGGGGTGGACGTACACGGAGTGCTCGACGACGCCGGCGTACGCGTCGCGGTCGGAGACCCGCGTGGCGGCGACCCAGCCCAGCAGCGTGCCGTCCGCGTCGAGCGCGGCGAACCGGTGGGCAGGAAGCTTTGCCGCGTCGAACTGCGCCCAGGTGGGGGCGGTGGTCTCGAAGGTGGCGTTGCCCTCGTCGATACCGGCCTGATAGATCGCCAGCACCGCGTCCGCGGACGCGGACGCCAGCGGCGCGATGGTGACGGTCATGCGGTGGCGGCGCGGGCGAGGAGCTGGCCCATGGCGGCGAGGACCGACGGCTCGACCCGGTAGTACACCCAGGTCCCGCGCCGCTCGGAGGACAACAGGCCAGCCTCCCGGAGCTTCTTCAGGTGGTGCGAGACCGTGGGCTGGGAGACCCCCACGTCGGAGATGTCGCACACGCACGCCTCCCCGCCCTCGTGCGAGGCGACCAGCGAGAACAGCCGCAGCCGCACCGGATCGCCGAGCGCCTTGAACATGACCGCGGTCCGCTCGGCCTCTTCCGCCGTCAGCGGGCGCTCGGACAGGGGCGGGCAGCACGGGGCCACGGCCTCCGGCTCCAGCAGCGGCAACGCGTTCCTCGACATGCCTCCATCCTCCCCGCAAATTCGATGAATGTCTATCTTGACGATTGTCGATGCACGGTGCCATTCTGAGGGCACAAGACATAGACATGTATCGAATCAACCGGGGAGCCCGCCGTGACCGCATCCACCGAAGCCCTGCCCGTCGTCGTGATCGGCGCCGGCCCGATCGGCCTCGCGGCCGCCGCCCAGCTGATCGAGCGGAACCTCCGGCCGCTCGTGCTGGAGGCCGGCCCGGCCGCCGCGGCGGCGGTGCGGCAGTGGTCGCACGTACGGCTGTTCTCCACCTGGTCCGAGCTGGTCGACCCGGCCGCGGAAAAGCTCCTCGCCCCCACCGGCTGGGTCACGCCGGACGGTGCCACCTACCCCTCCGGCGGGGACTGGGCCGAGCGGTATCTGCAGCCCCTCGCCGACGCCCTCGGCGACCGCGTGCGCTACGGCGCCACGGTCACCGGCGTGTCCCGCGCCGGTCGCGACCGCATCGTCGACGCCGACCGTGAGGCCCAGCCCTTCACCGTCCACCTCACCACCGCGGACGGCAGCCAGGCGCGGATCCTCGCCCGCGCGATCATCGACGCCTCCGGCACCTGGTCCACCCCCAGCCCGATCGGCAGCGACGGCCTGCCCGCCCTCGGCGAACGCACCGCGGCCGACCGGATCGCCTACCGCATCCCCGACCTCACCGACCCGGCCGTTCGTGCCCGGTACGCCGGCAAGCGCACCGCCGTCATCGGCTCCGGCGCCTCCGCCTTCACCGCGCTCGCCCACCTCGCCGACCTCGCCCAGGCCGAGGACGGCACCGGCACGCACGCCACCTGGGTCCTGCGCCGCGGCATCTCCGGCTCCACCTTCGGCGGCGGCAGCGCCGACCAGCTCCCCGCCCGCGGCGCCCTCGGCCTCGCTGCCAAGGCCGCCGTCGACGACGGCCACGCCGACGCCGTCACCGGCTTCCGCACCGACACCGTCGAACGCGCCGGCGACGGCCGCCTGATCCTCGTGGCCGATGACGGCCGCCGCCTGGACGCCGTCGACGAGGTCGTCGTCCTGACCGGCCTGCGCCCGGACCTGTCCTTCCTGTCCGAGCTGCGCCTCGGCCTCGACGAGCGCCTCCAGGCCCCCGTCGCCCTGGCCCCGCTCATCGACCCCAACCAGCACTCCTGCGGCACGGTCTACCCGCACGGAGTCAACGAGCTCTCCCACCCGGAGAAGGACGTCTACCTCGTCGGCATGAAGTCCTACGGACGCGCCCCCACCTTCCTGGCGATGACCGGCTACGAGCAGGTCCGCTCCATCGCCGCCCACCTCGCCGGCGACCAGGAAGCCGCCGAACGCGTCGAGTTGACCCTGCCCGAGACGGGCGTCTGCGGGGGCGCCGGCCTCTTCGACCAGCCCGTCGCGGAAGAAGCCGGCGGGGGCGGCTGCTGCGCCGCACCGGCCACGCTCACCATCGGCGCCCCCGCCACCTCGGGCGGCGGCTGCTGAACCGCGCCCTCACCCCGCCCATCCATCAGGAGGTATCGTCATGTCCCGCGTACAGCTCGCTCTCCGCGTCCCCGACCTGCAGGCGTCCATCGCCTTCTACACCCAGCTCTTCGGTACCGCACCGGCCAAACTCCGCGATGGCTACGCCAACTTCGCCATCGCCGAGCCCCCGCTCAAGCTCGTCCTGATCGAGGGCAAGGACGACGAGGACACCCGCATGGACCACCTCGGCGTCGAGGTCGACACCAGCGAAGCCGTCCATGCCGCCACCACCCGCCTGGCCGCCGCGGGCCTGGCCACCGATGTGGAGAACGACACCACCTGTTGCTACGCGCTGCAGGACAAGGTCTGGGTCCACGGCCCGGGACGTGAACCCTGGGAGGTCTACGTGGTCAAGGCCGACGCCGACACCCTGGCCAAGTCCCAGCGCAGCAGCTGCTGTGCCGCACCGGCTGCCGCGGAGGCCGACACGGCGGAGCCGGTCGCGGCAGCGTCCACCAACTGCTGCTGACCACGTGAGCGACGTTCACACCAGCGGGGATACGACCGGTACGGGGGTCCGGTCGCATCCCCGCGCCGTCCTGCCCGCCCGACCGCCTTCTACGCCTCGGCCGATGAGGCCGATCGGGCGGCCTGCTCGATCTTCGCGTAGTAGGCGGTGCGGGCATCCTCATCGATCCGCGTCTCGTGTTCGGGGCGCATCCCGGTGCGGCCGTCGATACTTTCGCGCAGGATGTCGGCGTGCCCGGCATGCCGATTGGTCTCGCCGAGGACATGGACCAGGATGGCGAACAGATTCGTGTTGGGAGACGGCTCCGGCCACCACGGCACGTGGCCGGGAGTGTCGAGGGCCAGCTCGTCGATCGTCGCGTCCGAGCGTTCCCATGTACGCCGGTAGGACGCGATGATCTGATCGCGCGCCTCGTCCTCAGCCGCCCACAGGTCGCTGCCGTCGTGGTCCTGCCACCGAGGCAGTGGTTCCGGGGACGGTCGGCCGAAGACCTCACCGAAGTACCTGGCCTCGACGGCGGCCACGTGTTTGACCAGGCCGAGGAGGTTGGTTCCGGTCACCGTCAAAGGTCGGCGGGCGTCGTATTCGGACAGGCCGTCGAGCTTCCAGAGCAGAGCCCGGCGGTCCCGCCGCAGTCGCCCGTGCAGGCTGTCCTTCGCGAATCCATCGATCATGCGGCATGAGCCTGCCATGGGCTGCTCACGGCCTCAAGATCCCGTACGGGACGGCCCGGCGGTCGTCAGGTGCCGCGGTGCAGGTCGGCGAGGATCTCGCGGGCGGCGCGGCTGCCGGAGGCGAGTGCTCCCTGGACCGATCCGGTGGCCCGGTGGTCCCCGCAGACGTAGCGGCCCTTCGCCAGGCGGGTGGTGCGCACCAGGGGGTGCGGGGCCGTCATGGCCGGCAGCGCGTCGGGGACGGTGCGGCTGCCGAGGTGTTCCCAGCCGCTGGTGTCGGTGCCGTACAGCTCGGCGAGGCGGGCGCGCACGGCGGCCTCCTGGCCGGGGGCGTCCGGCGTGAGCAGCGAGCTGGAGATCAGGGCCCGGCCGTCGGCGCTGTAGGTCGGGGTGACCTCGGTCAGGACCGAGGTGTGCAGGAGGAGGCCGGTGGTGTCCACCAGGAGGGTGGGCTCGGCCAGCGGCGAGCGGTCCGCCGCGTGATAGTGCGTGGTCACGGTACGTCCGGAGGGGATGTCCAGGTCCGGCAGCAGGGCCTGGGCGGCGCGTGCTCCCGTGGCCACCACTACGGTGTCGGCGGTCAGGTCGCTGCCGTCGTGCAGCGTGACACCGGTGTCCCGCAGGTGCTGGACCGGGGTTTCCAGGCGCAGCGTGCCGCCGGGCAGGGCGTCGGCCAGTTGGTCGGGCACGGCGCGGATGCCCGTCGCGGGCAGGCAGAGGGTGCCGCGCAGCATGCTGCGCCAGACCAGGTGGAAGAAGCGGCTGGAGGTCTCCAGGTCGGCCTCGAGGAACACGCCCGCCAGGAAGGGGCGGAAGAAGGCTTCGGTCAGGTCACTGGAGATGCCGGCGGCGGACAGGGCGGCGCGGGTGGTGGTCTCCGGTCCGCGACGCAGCAGGGCAGGGGGTGCCAGCAGGTCGCGTGCGCTGAGCACCGCCAGGGCCGCCAGGTCGCGTGCGGAGGCGAAGCGGCCGGGGAGCAGGTCGGCGAGGGGATGCGGGCGCCGGGTCGGGTCGCCGAGCCGTACGCGCCGGCCAGCGTGGTCCAGCAACATGCCCGGGGTGAAGGGCCGCAGTCGCAGGGCGGCCAGGTCCAGGCGCTTCTTGACCTGCGGGTAGGAGGTGTTGAACACCTGGAAGCCCCGGTCGAGCCGGAATCCGTCCACCACATCGGTGCGCATCCTGCCGCCGGCGGCGTCCGATGCCTCCAGCAGCCGCACCGTCAGACCCGCCCGCAGCAGGTCCGCCGTGCAGGCCAGCCCGGCGAGTCCGGCGCCGATGACGATGACGTCGGTGTGCGTTGTTCCTGCGGTTGCCACGCGTTGGCCTCTCACTCACTCGCCCGCTCGACTGCGCTGCGTAGTCGTCACGCTACCGTGAAGTGTCGGCCGTTCGTCCCGGTCTACCGGAGCGTGGTGCGGAGCATTCGCGTGAGTCCCTACGGGATGTCGATCAGCGGGCAGCGGGTGCCGGTGTAGATCGTGGGCATGCAGCGGTTGCAGTGGATGCACAGCGAGCGGGTGGCGGGGTCCTGGGCGATGCGCCGCGGCAGATCGGGTTCGCGCAGCAGCGCGCGGGCCATGGCGACGAACGCGAAGCCCTCGGCCATCGCCCGGTCCATGCCCGCGCGGTCGGTGACGCCGCCCAGGAGGATCAGCGGCAAGGTGAGCGCCGCGCGGAACCTGCGCGCCTGCTCGAGGAGGTACAGCGGCTCGTAGGGATACGCCCGCAGGAACGACCGGCCGAGTGTGCGCAGGCCGAGCCGCTGCGGCAGGGGGAACTGGGCCGCGAACTCCTTCAGCGGGGCCTCCCCGCGAAACAGGTACATCGGGTTGAGCAGCGAACTGCCGGCGGTGAGGGTGAGGGCGTCCACCGAGCCGTCCTCCTGCAGCCAGCGCGCCACCTGGAGGCTGTCGTCGAGGGACAGCCCGCCGCGCACCCCGTCCGCCATGTTGAGCTTGGCGGTGATCGCGATGCGGTCGCCGACCTGCTCGCGCACGGCACGGGCGAGTCCCAGCGCGAGGCGCGCCCGATGGGGCAGCGAGCCGCCGAACGCGTCGGTGCGGCGGTTGAGCCGGGGGCTGAGGAAGGCGCTGGCCAGGTAGTTGTGGCCCAGGTGCAGCTCGACGGCATCGGCCTGGGCGTCCACGGCCAGTTGGGCGGCGGTCGCGTGGGCGCGGATCACCCGGTCCAGGTCCTCGGGGGTGGCGGCCCGGTCGCGGCGCAAACTGACGGGGTTGAACCCGCCCATCGGCGACAGGGCCGGGAGCTGGTTCGAGCGGGCATTGGCCACGGGTCCGGCGTGTCCGAGCTGCAGGGCGACGGCGGCGCCCGTCTCGTGCACGGCGGCGGTGAGCCGGCGCAGCCCGGGCAGCGCCTCGGGCCGCATCCACAGCTGCGCCCGCTGGGTCCGGCCCTCCGGGGCGACCGCGCAGTAGGCCACGGTGGTCATCGCCACGCCTCCGGCGGCGGGACGGCGGTGGTATTCGATCAGCGCGTCCGTCACCAGGGCGTCGGGGGTGACGCCCTCGAAGGTCGCCGCCTTGATGATCCGGTTGCGCAGTCGGACGGGACCCAACCGGGCCGGGTGGAGCACGTCCGGCACCGTACCGGCAGGCTCCCCGGGCGGGATGACAGCGGTCATGCGCCGAGCATCCCAGATACCTGACGACCTGTCAGCCATTGTCGCGTGCCCGGACCCAGCACCACGGCGGGTCACTGCTGCGGGTCGGTCGGCGCGGCCCGTACCCGGCCACCTGCCGGTCCGCGGCCTGCGCGAGGACCTCGGCCGGTGGTCGCGGTCCGTCTTCCACGCGTGCCCCGCCCACCGCCCGGTGGCAAGGGAGCGCCGGCCTGCCGCACCGGGCCCACGGCGAGCCGCCCCTGCACGTGCTACCCATGATGGAAGCGGTCACCGCAGCGGCGGACACCGCCGGCCCGGTGGCCGGCGACACCCGCTTCACCGCCATTGAGCCACTGCCGGACGGCTGGGACCCGTACGCGGCGACGCCCGGCTGACCCGGCCCGCACCGCACGTCGTCCCCCCGGTTCGAGAGACGGCCGGGAGGCCGACGTGCGGGCCGACCCGTCAGGCCTTGGTGACCGTGCAGCTGTACGGGGCCGAGCCCGATCCGCTGTAGGCCTCCAGGTCGAAGTAGTGGGCACCGGAGCTGGTGGCGGTGTAGCCGAGGGACTCGGTTGCGCCCTTGCCGTTGTTGACCGAGCGCACGAGGGTGCTGCCGGAGGAGTTGAGCAGGTACAGGTCGGCGTCGTAGGCGCTGGGGATCGTGCAGGTGACGGTGATCCACTGGCCGCTGATCAGGCTGACCTTGAAGTAGTCGCGGTCGGCGGTGGACTTCATGCCGCCGGTGATCGTTGCGGGGTAGGTGAGGGCGCTGATGTCGTTGGCAGTGGTGCGCGTGTCGTTGGCCTCGGCCTCGGTGTACGACGAGCCGCCGCCTCCTCCGCCGGGCGTGCAGGGGGTGACGGGGGTGCCGCTGTACAGGTTGCTGTCGGGCACCCCGTTGGTGACGCTCTTGAGGTAGTAGCCGCAGGTGGGGCGGTTAGCGAAGTCGAAGGTGGAGCCGTTGGTCAGGCGCCAGATCTTGTAGTTGGAGAACGTCAGCGACTGCCCGGAGACGGCCCGCTCGGGTGTGTGGTCGCCGAGGACGACGTAGGCGTCGGACCCGGTCAAGGTGGCCAGCCCGTTCTTGTCGAGGAACAGGGAGCCGCCGCCCTGCTCGATGCCGACGCCCCAGGCCTTGCCCGAGGTGGTCAGCCCGTCCTTGAGAGCGCGGGCCACGAACGCCATGGTGCGGCCCATGCGGTCGCGAGTGACGAAGTGGGAGTCGTTGATGGTGTCGGCGTAGTGCGGCCAGCTGAACATGCCGGTGGTGAAGGTCACCGTGGAGTCGTAGGGGTTGGCCAGCGCCGTGGCCGAGTCGGTGCCGCTGCTGCCGCCGCAGGCGTCGTACACGATGGCGCTGTTGATGTGGGTGCCGGCGCTTCCGCCGCCGGAGCCGCCGCCCTTGGCCACCACGGACTGCACCGACGCCTGCAGGGACGTGCCCTTCCAGGAGGCGTACACGCACTGGTTGCCGCCGGCGAAATAGACGAACTCGGCGTTGCGGATGTCCGTGTTGACCTGCGCGCTGTTCCCGTCCGCGGCCGAGGTGAGGACGTCGGTGGTACAGGAGTTGACGCCGGTCAGCCCGGTGATGACATCGCATTCGGGGGTGTCGCTGCCCGAGCTGGGCGCGGAGTCGGCCAGCACGGTGACGTCGAGTGAGCCGGTGCCGCCGGTGATGGCGGCGATGGCCTTGGCCATCGTGGCCGGCACCACGGCGCCGTCGCCGTTCATGGTGAACGCGGGGCCGTTCCAGCTGGTGCGGCTGACGTCCGCGGTGCTGCCCAGCCGGACGCGGGTGACCGAGGCGTGGGCCGGCTGGGACAACGCAAGGGGCGCGGTGGTCACGACGAGGAGAGCGGCCAGGACCAGCGCCGGCCGGCGCAGCCCGAAGAGGTGGTGAACGCGGGAACCCACGTGGTTCCTCCAATTGCCTGGGGGGGAGGGGGTGCCGCCTCGAGCGAGGCGGGGAACAGCGGGTGCCATCGAACGGCGTGAACAGAAAGTACACACGTCGCGCATTCATGGATAGATGTTTGGCCGACAGCACCCGAACTCCGCCGAACAACGCGATTGATGAGCCGCTACGGCTGCCGAGGACGGTAGCGCGGCCCCGTTACGTTCATGTAACCGGCGTTACATCTGGCGCTCATGCTCAAAGATATGTAACTTCTTCGCCTGGAAGCCGGTTCGGTCCCCGCCGACCCGGCAGCGCCCGCCGAGGAAAGGTCCCACCATGACGCGCCCCATCCCCCGTCGCAGACTCGCCGCCGCCCTGGCGGTCTGCGGCACCCTGCTGCTCAGCTCCTGCGCCGGCGACAAGAGCGGCGCGACGGCGACCACGGCCGCCCCGGCGACCGTCACGGTGGCCGGGGTGACGATCACCGCGGACCCCGCGCTGCACTCGGCCCTGCCCGACGCGGTGAAGAAGTCCGGCGTGGTGCGGGTGGCCAGCGACCTGCCGTACGCGCCGTTCGAGATGTACAAGACGGTCGGCGGCACCGAGATGACCGGCGCGGACTTCGACCTCGGCCAGGCGCTGGGCGCCAAGCTCGGCGTGCGCTTCACCTTCAGCGCGCAGAAGTTCGACGGCATCGTCCCCGCCATCCAGGCCGGCAAGTTCGACGCCGCGATCTCCGCGATGACCGACAACAAGAAGCGCGAGCAGGTCGTCGACTTCGTCGACTACTCCGCCTCGGGCACCGGCATCCTGGTCGCCAAGGGCAACCCCGCGCACATCGCCACGCTGGACGACCTGTGCGGCCACAAGGCCGCCGTGCAGTCCGGCACCAACCAGCAGAAGCTGCTCGCCGCCCGGCAGGACGCCTGCAAGGCCGCGGGCAAGGACGCCATCACCGTCCAGACCTTCCCCAAGGACTCCGACGCCCAGCTCGCCCTGCGCAGCGGCAAGGTCGTCGCCGACGTGCTCGACAAGCCCGCCGCCGGCTGGACCGCCAAGACCGCCGACAACGGGGCGGTCTTCGAGGTCGTCGACGACCCGGCCGCCCAGGGCGGCTACAACGCCTCCCCCAACGGGATCGCGATCTCCAAAGACCTGCCCGGACTCACCGACGCCGTGCAGAAGGCACTGCAGTCGCTGATCGACGACGGCACCGTCACCAAGATCTTCGACCAGTACGGGATCGCGTCCATCGTGGTCAAGAAGGCGGCCAAGAACGGTGCGGTGGACTGACGTGCCCGCCACTCCCCTTCCGGCTGCCGCGGCAGCCGGCACCTCGCGCCCGGGACCGGTCGGCGACGCCGCAGCCGAGCAGCTGCAGACGGTGCCCGTACGCCACTGGGGCCGCTGGGCGGCGGCCGCGCTCGCCGCCGTCGGCCTGGTCGGCTTGCTCGGCTCCCTGGCCAAGAACCCCAACCTGCACTGGGACGTGATCGGGCACTACCTGCTCGCCGACCTCGTCTTCCAGGGCCTGGTCACCACGCTATGGCTGACCGTCGCCGCGATGGCGCTCGGCCTGGGCCTGGGCACCTTGGTCGCGGTGCTGCGGCTGTCGGCCAACCCGGTGCTCCGGGGCCTGTCCTCGCTGTTCGTCTGGGTGTTCCGGGGCACCCCGCTGCTGGTCCAGATCATCTTCTGGGCCTACGCCGCGGCCCTGTACAAGCACGTGATGATCGGGATCCCGTTCACCCACGTCACGTTCGTCCAGTTCGACACCAACACACTCCTCACCCCGGCCATCGCCGCCCTGCTCGCCCTGGGCCTGAACGAGGCCGCCTACGCCTCGGAGATCGTGCGGGCCGGCATCCAGTCCGTCGACACCGGCCAGAGCGAGGCGGCGCACTCGCTGGGCATGCCCCCGTCCCTGACGATGCGCCGGATCGTGCTGCCGCAGGCGATGAAGGTGATCATTCCGCCGATGGGCAACGAGACCATCAACATGCTCAAGACCACGGCCTACGTCTCGGTGATCGGCGCCCACGACCTGATGTCCAACATCCAGGACGTGTACGCGCAGAACTACCAGGTCATCCCGATGCTCGTGGTGGCCAGCCTGTGGTACCTGGCGCTGACCAGCCTGCTGAGCATCCCGCAGGCCCGCCTGGAGCGCCGCTACGGCCGCGGCGGCGCCGGTACGGCCGCCGCCTCGCCGCTGCGGCGGATGTTCACCGGAACCGCCGGCCGCTTCCTGGCGCCGCGGCCGACCCGCGGCGCCGACCGCACCGAGCAGGAGAGCTGAGGGCATGTCCGTTCCCATGGTGCACGCCCAGGGCGTGCGCAAACACTTCGGCCGGCTCGAGGTCCTCAAGGGCATCGATCTGACGGTCGACCGCGGTCAGGTGTGCTGCCTGCTGGGGCCCTCCGGCTCCGGCAAGTCCACCTTCCTGCGCTGCATCAACCACCTGGAGAAGGTCGACGCCGGTCGGCTCACCGTCGACGGTGACCTCGTCGGCTACCGCCGCCACGGCGACAAGCTGCACGAACTGCGACCGCGCGAGGTCGCCGCCCGCCGCCGCGACATCGGCATGGTCTTCCAGCGCTTCAACCTCTTCCCGCACCTGACCGCCCTGCAGAACATCATGGAGGCGCCGGTCAACGTCGCGGGCACCAACCGGACGGACGCCCGCACCCAGGCCCAGCGCCTGCTGGACCGGGTCGGCCTGGGCGACCGCGCGGACCACTACCCCGCGCAGCTGTCCGGCGGGCAGCAGCAGCGCGTGGCCATCGCCCGGGCCCTGGCCATGGAACCGAAGCTGATGCTGTTCGACGAGCCCACCTCCGCGCTCGACCCGGAACTCGTCGGCGACGTCCTGGACGTGATGCGCGACCTGGCCGCCGACGGCATGACCATGGTCGTGGTCACCCACGAGATCGGCTTCGCCCGCCAGGTCGCCGACACCGCCGTGTTCATGGACGAGGGCGTCATCGTCGAGGCCGGGCCCCCGCGCCAGGTCCTTCTCGACCCGGCGCACGAGCGCACCCGCGCCTTCGTGTCGAAGGTCCTGTGAGCACCACCGCCCGGCAGACCCCTTCCGCACCGTCCGCCGCCACCCTGCTGCCCCTGGCGCAAGCCGCCCTGCCGCGCTTCCTGTCCGACCTCGCCGACCTGGTCGCCATCGACTCCGGCTCCCACAGCCCCGCGGGCGTCAACCGCGTCGGCCACTTCATCGCCGCCCGGCTGGCCCCGCTGGGCTTCCGCACCGACCACCTCCCGGTCCAGGGGCCGCAGGGCCGCCCCGTCGGCGACGTACTGCTGGCCCGGCGGACCGGCAACCGCCCCCCGGCCCGGGGCGGCCGGCGCATCCTGCTCATCGCCCACATGGACACCGTCTTCGAGGACGGCACCGCCGCGGCCCGCCCCTTCCACCTGAACGGCACCCGGGCGCACGGTCCCGGCGTCAGCGACGACAAGGGCGGGCTGCTCGCGGGGCTGACGGCCCTGGAACTCCTGGCCGCCACGGGCTTCGAGGACTACGCCGAACTCGTCCTGCTGGCCACCCCCGACGAGGAGATCGGCTCCCCGGCCAGCGGCGCGGTCACCCGAGCCGTCGCCGCGGAGATGGACTACGCGCTGGCGCTGGAGTGCGCCCGGGAGAACGGGGACCTGGTCCTGGCCCGCAAGGGCGTCAGCGACCTGGAGATCACCGTCACCGGGCGCGCCGCCCATTCGGGCATCGAACCCGAGCGCGGCGCCAACGCGGCCCTGGCCGCCGCCCATCTGCTGATCCAGCTGCAGGCACTCAACGGCCGCTGGGAGGGGGTGTCGGTCAACGTCGGCGTGATCCGCGCCGGAACGCGGACCAACATCGTCTGCCCCGAGGCCGAGTTGCGGGCCGAGATCCGGGCCACCACCGTGGCCGGACTGCACCAGGCCCTCGGCACCGTCAGGGAACTCGTCGCCCGCACCGACGTGCGAGACACCCGGGCCATCCTGCGCCAGGGCGACATCTGCCCGCCGATGGAGGACAGCGCCGCCGCCCGCACGCTGTTCGCCCAGGCCCGCGCGGCCGGCGCCGGCCTGGGCCTGGAGTTCGGCGGCATGGCCACCGGCGGGGTCGGGGACGCCAACCTCACCTCCGGGGCCGGCACCCCGACCCTGGACGGGCTGGGCCCGGTGGGCGGAGCCGACCACTCCCCCCAGGAGTGGCTGGACACCACCAGCGTCCCCGCCCGCGTCGCCCTGCTCGCCGCGCTCATCGCCCGCCTGGGACCCGGTCCCGGCGCACCCGCTCTGCCCTGACACCCCGCACCGCCCACCCGCTCGTCCTGGAGGCCCGCATGGCATCGCCCGCCCGCACCCCGCGCCCGCACCGCTACCGTCCCGCCCTGAGCAGGGCCGCCGTCCTGGCGGCGGCCCTGGCCGTGGTCGCCGCCACCGGCCCCCTCGCCGCCGCGCACAGCGACCGCCACCCGCAGCAGCCCGGCGGCACCCTGATCCTGGTCGGCGGGGGCCTGAAGGAGGCCAACGCCGAGATCTACCACGAGATCATCAACAAGGCCGGCGGCGGCGGGCACGCCCGCATCGGCGTCCTCACCGGCGCGTCCGTGCCGCCCAGCCAGGACCCCGCCGCCGGGGATCCGGCCACCTGCAGCAACTCCGAGTGCAACGGCGCCTACTACGCGGGGCTGTTCACGTCCTACGGCGCGGCCGACGCCCAATGGATCCCCATCGACCTCGACCACCTCGCCAACGCCGACGCAGACCAGGTCGTCGCCCAGGTCAACTCCATGACCGGCTTCTTCTTCGGCGGCGGCGACCAGTACCGCTACCTCACCACCATGCTCCACGGCGCCGCCCACACCGACTCCAAAGTGCTGGCCGCGATCCGGACCAAGCTCGCCGCGGGAGCCGTCGTCTCCGGCTCCAGCGCCGGCGCCCAGATCGCCGCCGGCCCCGACATGGTGACCGGCGGCGACAGCTACCAGGCCCTGCGCGACGGCAGCGCCCCCGGCTACTTCGACGACCCCGCCAAGCTCGGCTACGTTCCCGCAGGCGGCTTCGGCTTCCTCTCCACCGGCCTGCTGGACACCCACACCGGCACCTACGGGCGCGAAGGCCGCGCGATCCGGCTGGCCGCCGACACCGGCCAGGAGCGGGTCTTCGCCCTGGACGAGAACACCGCCCTGGAGGTCGAGCACGCCGGCACCCGCCGCCAGTCCCTGCACGTCCTGGGCGAGCACGGGGTCAGCGTCCTGGACCTGCGCCACGCCCGCACCACCCGCACCGCCGGAGCCGGGTGGTCCGTGCGCGACGTGCGCTACAGCTACCTGACCGCCGGCGACGGCTACGACGCCGACCGCTGGACGGTGCTGCCCTCCCCGGCCAAGGCCGCCCTGCACCCCGCCGCCACCGGCCCCGTGCCGGCCAACCACGACGTATTCGCCAGCGCCGCGAACGACCGGGCGGCGCCCTACTCCTTCGTCGGCACCGCCCACGCCCTGCTCGCCACCACCCGGCGCACCGCCACCGCCACCACCTTCGAGAGCGGGCCGACCTTCCGGGTCGACTTCACCAGGACCGCCCGGACCCGGTCCTGGAGCGCCGACGGCACCACCGCCACGTCCTTCCAGGACCTGACCGTGGCCATCGGCCCGCAGTAGCACGCTCCGCTCCGGCCGCCGGGCACACGCCCCCGTCCCGTGCCCGGCCCGCCGACGCGCCCTTCGACACTAGGCTCCATCGAGCAGGCAACCGCCCCGTTCCACCCCGCCCGGAAGGACCGCTCCCCCATGGTCGCTGGACCGCTCGCCGAAGAGCTACGCCGTCGTCTCGGTGAGTGCAGCCCCGCGGAACGCAAGGTCGGCCGCGTGCTGCTCGCCGGCTGGCCCGCCGCCGGCTTCGAGACGGTGGCCACGCTGGCCGACCGCGCCGCCGTCAGCGCACCGACGGTGCTGCGCTTCCTCGGCCGGATCGGCTACCGCGGCATGCCCGACTTCCAGGCCGCCCTGCGCACCGAACTCGACGCCCGCAACGCCTCCCCCCTGACCCTCTACGACGCCGGCGTCCTCGGCACACCCGCCGAGGACGCCGCAGACCGGAGCGCCGCGAGCGGGGAACCGGCGGTCGATGCCGCCACCCTGCTCCAGCACAGCAGCGCGGTCTTCAGCGCCGCCGTGGCCCGCAGCCTGGCCGAGACGCCCCCGCACGACCTCGAACACGCCATCCGGCTGCTGGCCGACCGCAAGCGCCGCGTCACCCTGGCCGGCGGCCGCTTCACGCAGTTGCTCGCCCAGTACCTGGGGCTGCACCTCATGCAGCTGCGCGACGACGTCCGCTTCCTTCCCGACCGCGATGTCGAGCGCACCGCCGTCCTCACCGCCCTGACCCGCCGCGACATCCTGGTGATCTTCGACTACCGCCGCTACGAGGACGACAAGGTCACCATCGCCGAACTCCTCCGGGAGCAGGGCGGCAAGGTCGTCCTGTTCACCGACGCCTGGCTGTCGCCGGTCGCCACCCACGCCGACGTCGTCCTGCCCAGCCAGGTCGCCGCCCCCTCGTCCCCCTACGACAGCCTCGTGCCGACGCTGGCCGTCGTCGAGACCGTCGTCGCGGGCATCGTGCGGGCGCTGGGCGAAGAGGGCCACGCGCGCATGCAGCGCGGTGAGGAGACCGCCCGGCGCGCCGGACTGTACTGACACCCGGCCGGAGCACCGATCACCTGCCGGCGAAATGGACTGGCCGACGCGATGATCGTGCTGCTACCGTCCGGGTGACCGCGACACCGTCCGAGGAGGTGAGACCCATGAACGCTGTATCTGTGGGTGCTCCCCCCTCCCGTCACGGCCGGCGATCGACGTAGCTGTCGCCGGGAGCGCCTCGACCACCAGGCACTCCCGAAGGGCATGACCTATGTACTCTCTGCATTTCACCGCCGAGTCGTCGTCGAACGGCATGATCGAGCGCGACTTCACGCTGGGCGACGTTCCCGGTGTCCTCTGGTCGCCCGCCCGCGGTGCGGCCGATCGTGCGCCGCTGGTCCTGATGACCCACGGCGGAGGCAACCACAAGAAGCATCCGGCGATGTCCGGCCGCGCCCGGCGTCTGGTGCGCGACGGCTTCCACGTCGCCGTCCTCGACGCGCCCGGACACGGGGACCGGCCGCGCACCGCGCACGACGAGGCGGAGGTCGCCGAGTTGTTCCGGGCACGGGCGGCGGGCGAGCCGGAGGGCCCGATCGTCGTGCGCTACAACGCGCACCTGGCGGAGCTCGCCGTGCCCGAACACCGCGCGGCCCTCGACGCCCTGCAGCAACTCCCGCAGATCGGCCCCGGTGGGCCGGTCGGCTTCTGGGGCATCAACATGGGCACCGCGATCGGCATACCGTTCGTCGCCCGCGAACCCCGGATCACCGCCGCGGTCTTCGGCCAGCACTGGCCCGACGTCCTGGCCGAGCAGGCGCGACAGATCACCATCCCGATCGAGTTCGACCTGCAGTGGGACGACGAGCACATCTCCCGCGAGCAGGGCCTCGCGCTGTTCGACGCCTTCGCCTCCCCCGAGAAGTCCCTGCACGTCAACTCCGGCCGGCACAAGGAACTGCCCCGGTTCGAGGCCGACAGCGCGGCCCGCTTCTTCGCCCGGCACCTCGGCCGGGCGATCACCACGGCCGTGTGAGCTGAGCGGTCGGCGGGTCCGGTGAGCCATGCCGGACCCGCCGCCCCCGACACAGCTTGCAGCCTGCCCCGTCCTGCGGCGTCGACCGACCGGACCCCCGCGCCACTTCCGGCAGCATCTTCGCAGGTCAGGATCGTGAAGCTCTCTCCTCACATGGCAGGAACGCAGCGCTCCGCTTAGCGTGGGGCAGGGAAGCCTGACGCCGTAAGGAGATGCGCGCATGGCCACCACCTCCGGAGAGCACACAGCCAGTAGCCCGGCCGCTCCCGTCACGGACGCTCGGCGCAAACGGGGTCCCGACGCCGACCACCCCTCGCACCGCTGGTGGGTGCTGGGCGTGATCGGACTCGCGCAGCTCATGGTGGTGCTCGACGCGACGATCGTGAACATCGCGCTGCCGTCCGCCCAGGCCGACCTCGGTTTCACCGACGGCAACCGGCAGTGGATCGTCACCGCCTACGCCCTCGCCTTCGGCTCACTGCTGCTGCTCGGCGGCCGGATCGCGGACCTGATCGGCCGCAAGAAGGTCTTTCTCATCGGACTCGTCGGGTTCGCGCTGGCCTCCGCGCTCGGTGGCGCGGCCACCAGCTTCGGCATGCTCGTCGCGGCCCGCGCCCTGCAGGGCCTGTTCGGCGCGATGCTCGCACCGGCCGCGCTCTCGCTGCTCACCACGACCTTCACCGACCCCAAGGAACGGGCGAAGGCCTTCGGTATCTACGGCGCGATCGCCGGCGCGGGCGGCGCGGTGGGGCTGCTGCTCGGCGGTGTGCTGACGGAGTACCTGGACTGGCGCTGGTGCCTGTACGTCAACCTCATCATCGCCGTCGTCGCCTTCGTCGGTGCGGTGCGCCTCCTGCAGCCCGGAGCACCGGCCGACCGGCCCAAGCTGGACGTGCCCGGCACGATCCTGGTCTCCGCCGGTCTGTTCTGTATCGTCTACGGGTTCTCCAACGCCGAGACGCATGCCTGGAGTTCGCCCCAGACCTGGGGCTTCCTGACGGTCGGCGCGGTACTCGTGGCCGCGTTCGGCTGGTGGCAGACCCGGGCCGAGCACCCGCTGCTGCCACTGCGGGTCGTCCTGGACCGCGACCGCGGGGCGTCCTTCGCGGCGATGTTCATCTCCGGCGCCGGGATGTTCGGGGTCTTCCTCTTCCTGACGTACTACCTGCAGCAGTCCCTGCACTACTCCCCCGTCAAGACCGGCTGCGCCTTCCTGCCGATGGTCGCCGTGATGGTCGTCATCTCGGTGATCACCACCAACAACCTCGTTCCGCGCTTCGGCGCCAAGCCCATCGTCCCGACCGGCATGCTCATCGCGGCCGGCGCCATGGTCTGGATGACGCAGCTCGACCTGACCAGCACGTACGTCCCGCACGTGCTGTTCCCGCTGATGCTCATGGGCCTCGGTCTCGGGCTGGTCTTCGCCCCGGGCATGAGCCTGGCGACCTCCGGCGTGGCACCGCACGACGCGGGCGTGGCCTCGGCGATGGTCAACACCAGCCAGCAGGTCGGCGGTTCGATCGGCACCGCGCTGCTGAACACCCTGGCGACCAGCGCCGCGACCAGCTACCTGGTCGGCAGGAAGCCGACCCCCGGGGCGCAGGCGCAGGCGCAGCTGGAGAGCTACTCCACCGCGTACTGGTGGTCGGCCGGCTTCTTCCTGCTCGGCTTCCTGGTCACGGTGGTCCTCTACCGGCGCGGCGCTCCGCGGATCCCCAGCATGGACGGGGAGGCGGCACCGAGCACCGCCCACATGTGACACCGCCGGTCCCACCGCGCCAGGTCCGTCATCCCTGGCCGGCGGGGCCGCCGCGGGCGGGGCGGGGCCGGGCCGGCTGCTAAAATGGACCCGTTGGCCTTCGGCGCCCCTCTTGGGTGCGCGCGGAGGCTTTTTTCATGCCTACCGACCCCTCCCCGTGCCGTCCCCTGCCCGCCACCAGCTACCGCGCCCTGCTGCGCAACCGTGAGTTCGCCGGCCTGTATGCCGGCTTCACCCTGAACGTCGCCGCGAGCACGCTGTCGGGCTTCGCGCTGGGCACGCTGGTCAACCGTCAGACCCGCTCCCCGCTCCTGACCGCCGTGAGCATGTACGGCGCCACGTTCGCGACGGTGCTCGGTGCGCTGACGCTGATGTCGGTCGCGGACGGCAGTCGTCCGCGCCGGACCCTGCTCACGCTGCAGTGGGTCTCGCTCGCGGGCGTTGCCGCCCAGGCCCTTCCGGGACTGCCGCTCGCTGCCCGGTTCGGCCTGCTGCTGGTGCTCGGCTTCTTCCAGTCCCTGGGGACCGGAACGCGGATGGGGTTGCTCGCCGAGGTCGTGCCGACCTCCGCGTACGCCCTGGCCCGTTCGCTGATGAACATCACCTCCGGCGGCATGGCCATCCTCGGCTACGCCATCGGCGCGGTACTCCTGCGGTACCTGAGTCCGCACGCGGTCTTCGGCGCCGCAACAGCCCTGACCGGAGTCGGATTGATCGTCGTGGCGGCCACGGTCCGCGAACGCCCGCTCCGGTCGGCCCGCCGCTCCGGACTGCGCCGGACCTGGACGACGAACCTCGCACTGTTCTCCCCTGGCGGCCGGCGGGCGCTGCTGCTGAACCTGTGGGTCCCCAACGGCCTGATCGCCGGCTGCGAGGCCCTGTTCATCTCCTACGCCCCCGACCACGCCGGCACCTTTCTGGCCGCCGGATCGGCCGGCATGCTCCTCGGCGACCTGACGGTCGGGCGGGTGCTCACCGCCGGGCAGCGGCGTCGCTGGGCCTTCGCCCTGCGACTGCTGCTCGCCGTCCCCTACCTGCTGTTCGCCGTCCACCCGCCCATGCTCGTGGCGACCGTCGCGGTGTTCCTGGCCAGTGCCGGATTCGCCGCCACGCTGCCGCTCCAGGAGCAGCTGCTGGAGCTGACGCCCGTGCCGGTCCGCGGCCAGGTCCAGGGAGTGGAG
Organism: Streptomyces sp. NPDC006733; assembly: GCF_040636125.1. NCBI lineage: Bacteria > Bacillati > Actinomycetota > Actinomycetes > Kitasatosporales > Streptomycetaceae > Streptomyces > Streptomyces sp. NPDC006733. The sequence continues at coordinate 118,432 of NZ_JBEYJD010000011.1, forward strand.
TCCGCCGGCCGGATGACGTGCCAGGGCCTGGGAGCCGTGTTCGCCGGCGGCGTCGCCCAGCACTTCTCCCCCGGCACGGCCATCACGGCGGCGGCCGCCCTCTCCGTCGCCGTCACCGTTGTCTCCCGGCCCTTCGTGGCCCGCTGAACCACGTCTGCTTCCGGGGGCCGGAGCGCTGGGAACGTGCCGGCGCTCCGGCTCCCGGGGGCGACGTCAGCTGTTGCCGGCGCCGTTCCCGGACAGGATCGGGATGTCGTCCGCCAGGTGCGAGAGCGGCTCGTCGCCCTTGATCTGGGAGGAGTTCTCGGTGCACTGCTGGTTCTGCGGGGAGGACAGGACCTGCACGTCCTGGACGGTGACGGGCACCAGGATGCCGACCAGCGACCCGACGTTGGCCTTGACCGGGAGGCCGGCGCACAGCTTGTTGGCCGAGCCCTGGACCAGGCCCATCTGCGGGCTGAGCACGCCGTCGGTGTGGGTGTTGCCGTAGGACTGCTCGGCGCCGTTGCCGTTGACGGTGGAGGCACCGCCGTCGTTGCCGATGGCCAGGGCCGGGGAGGCGAACGCGGCCGAGACGCCGACCAGGGACACGGCCACCGCGGTCGTGGCGAAGTACTTCTTGAGCATGGACGATCCTTCACGAGCAGAACACGTACGGACAGGGCACGCTGCGATGGAGCAGCGGTCTGACCAACTGCCGATCTGCCCGTGGGTTGCGCAACATCACCCGAACGATCACCCTCGGATGCAGGCGGTTGCCCGCGAGGGCCGCCTAGGCGACCGGCTGCTGCTGGGTGACGCAGTGGATGCCGCCCCCACCGGCGCCGAGGCGGCCGATGTTGAGCTGCTCGACGACGCGGCCGGGGAAGAGGCGGGCCAGCGTGGCCCGGGCCGCGTACGCGGGCGTGCCGGGAAGAGCCACCGGTGTCGACCGTGGAAAATCGAGTGCCCTCCCGCACCGTACTGCGGGGACGGCGACCCAGATAGGGCAGAACCCACCGGAACGCGCGTCGCCGACAGCACCACCGCGTCACCGCGTCCAGGAGGCCCTCCCCCGCGGAACGGCCTAGCGTGGAGCATCCGCACCCGCCGACTCCGGGAGGCTCCCGTGGCATCCGGCAAGAAAGCCCGCAAGGACGACGTCACCGCCAGCCTGCTGCCACGGCGCAGCTACGAACGCGAGTTGCTGCGCCTGCAGGTGGAACTGGTCAAGCTGCAGGAATGGGTGCGTGCCGAGGGCGCCCGGCTGGTCGTGGTCTTCGAGGGGCGGGACGCGGCCGGCAAGGGCAGCACCATCAAGCGCGTCACCGAGCACCTCAACCCCCGCGTCGCCCGCATCGCCGCCCTGCCGGCGCCGACGGGACGCGAACGCTCGCAGTGGTACTTCCAGCGCTATGTCGAGCACCTTCCAGCAGCCGGCGAAATCGTGCTGTTCGACCGCAGCTGGTACAACCGCGCGGGCGTCGAGCACGTCATGGGGTTCTGCACCAAGGAGGAGTACGTCCGCTTCCTGCACCAGTGCCCGATCTTCGAGCGGCTGCTCGTCGAGGACGGCATCCTGCTGCGCAAGTACTGGTTCTCCGTGAGCGACGCCGTCCAGGAGCAGCGCTTCCGGGCCCGGCTGGAGGACCCCACCCGGCGCTGGAAGCTGTCACCGATGGACCTCGAGTCCGTCTCCCGCTGGGAGGCGTACTCCCGCGCCAAGGACGAGATGTTCGTCCACACCGACATTCCCGAAGCGCCGTGGAACGTCGTCGCCAGCGACGACAAGCGCAGTGCCCGGATCAACATGATCGATCACCTGCTGTCCACGATCGACTATCACGAAGTGGAGCGACCCCCGCTGGAACTGCCCCCGCGCCCCCCGGCGACCGGCTACGAGCGACCGCCGCGCGACCTGCAGACCTACGTCCCCGATGTCGCCGCCGCCCTGCGGCAGGACGGCTCGGCAGCCGGCTGACCTGCGGACGGTGGCTCACCCGTCGTCCCGGGCCGGCCGCCGCAGCCGCACACCGGGCGCGGATCCTACAGTGAGATGACGGTCCTATTGTCCGTCATCAGGCTTTTCACCCCCCATGCCGCCACGCTGCGTAACGTCCCCGGCACGTCCTGGCCCGATCCGGCCGGGACGACCAGCCGCCTGCGAGGGCAGGCCGACGAGGAAATGAGCGTGGGTATGGCCAACGTGGAAGTCTCTCTCAAGGAGACCATGACATCTATCGAGGGCGCTTTGGGCGCGGCTCTCGTCGACTACACGACGGGAATGGCGCTGGGCACGCTGGGCGGAGGAAAGGATCTGGATCTGACCGTCGCCGCCGCCGGGAACACCGATGTGATCCGCGCCAAGGTCCGCACGATGGAGCACCTGGGCATGAAGGATGACATCGAGGACGTCCTGATCACCCTCGGCAGCCAGTACCACCTGATCCGGCTGCTCAAGGGCCGTGGCGGCAACGGGCTCTTCCTGTATGTCGTCCTCGAGAAGGCGAAGGCCAACCTGGCCATGGCGCGCCATCAGCTCAAGCGCATCGACGCCGATCTGCAGCTGTAGCCGGCGCCCCGACACCCGGACCCCGTACGCCCGTCAATTGAAGAGTTCTTCAATTGGGAACATCCTGATCAGGTCAATCCCTTGGGGGTACGGGGCCGGTAGGCGAGAGGATCAGGCTGCACTCCACCGCGAGCGCGGTGACAGTCGCGGCCACGCACCGGAGGCAGGGCCGTCATGATCGGCAGGAGCGTCGCACGATGCAGGTACCCCTTTACCAGGCCAAGGCCGAGTTCTTCCGCATGCTGGGACACCCGGTTCGGATCCGGGTACTGGAGCTTCTCCAGAACGGCCCGGTACCCGTACGCGACCTCCTGGCGGAGATCGACATCGAACCGTCGAGCCTTTCGCAGCAGTTGGCCGTCCTGCGCCGCTCCGGGATCATCGTCTCCATCCGCGACGGCTCCACCGTCAGCTACGCCCTCGCGGGCGGCGATGTCGCCGACCTGCTCCGGGCCGCCCGACGCATCCTGACCGAACTGCTCGTCGGGCGGGCCGAGTTGCTGGCCGACCTCCGCCAGGCCGATGTGTGACGCTCCCCGGCCGGAGCAGGGCGGCGTCACTCATGATCTTGTGCGGCGTTGATCCGCTCAGGGGCCGTCCCCGTCCCGCGACGCGGGTGCGGCCGGCCCCTGGAAGACACGCACTGGACGGACTCCGCGCTCCGCCGTGGGGCCGCATCCGCGCCCGTGGGTGGACCACCAACGGCTGGAGTGCCCACACCAAGGTGGAGGACGTCGCGAAGTTCCGCACCCACCGCGACCAGGCCTACCCCCAGCGCCACTTCCCGGCGGGCACCCGGCCGTGCGCGGAGGGCTTCCGCGGGGAGGAGAGCGTCGGCCTGCCCTGCGCCACGATCACCGCCTGACCCGGCACGCGCAGCGGCCCTGACCCCACCGCCGCGGCCACCCCACCCGCCCGGCGCCCCCGCACGGTGCTCCTTGCGGGGAGGCCCGCGGTGCGACGACGTCCTGCGGTTCTCACCCCACGGTGGCCCCGAACGGCAGCTCGGCCCACATGCGAGGGGTGAAAAGGCCTGATATCTGTGGCGTGAGAGCTTGTCCCGCGCGGGCGAGCGGAACCGCAGGAGCGGAGCAGGCCCAGGACCGGTTCCTCGGCCGAGCCCGAAACGGACGAACCCCCGGAAGGCCCGAGCATGCGCCGCTACCCCCCGATCGCCGACCACGGACTGATCGGCGATCTGCAGACCGCCGCGCTCGTCTCCTCCGACGGCGTCGTCGACTGGTTCTGCGCGCCCCGCTTCGACTCCCCCAGCATCTTCGCCGCCCTCCTCGACCACGAGAAGGGCGGCCACTTCTCCCTCACCGTCGACGCGGACCCCGCCGAGGTGACCGTTCGCCAGCTCTACCTGTCGGACACGGCCATCGTGGTCACCCGCTTCCTCACCGCCGACGGGATCGGCGAAGTCATCGACTTCATGCCCGTCGAGGACCCGCACCGGGCCGGCGACAGCCGTCGCCTCATCCGCGCGGTGCGGGTCGTCCGCGGCAGCGTGCGCTTCCGGATGGAATGCCGTCCCCGCTTCGACTACGGCCGCGCCCGGCACCGGACCACAACGAGCCCCGACGGCGTCTCCTTCGCCACCCCCGAGGCCCGCGCGCACCTGCAAGCGATCGGACCCGTGGCCCTCGCCGTCGACAACGGCGATGCCGTGGCCACGTTCACGCTCGACTCCGGCACCCTCGCCGCCTGCGTCCTGACGACCCTTCCCGCCGGCGCCCCCCATCCCCAGCCGCTGAGCGAGGACGAGCTGCGCCGGACCTTCGCGCGGACCCGCGGCTTCTGGCACGACTGGACCGCCCGCTGCCGCTACCGGGGCCGCTGGCAGCAGATCGTCAACCGCTCCGCGATCACCCTCAAGCTGCTCACCTACGCGCCCACCGGCGCACTGATCGCCGCGGCCACCACGGGTCTGCCGGAGCAGATCGGCGGGGAGCGCAACTGGGACTACCGCTTCACCTGGGTCCGCGACGCCTCCCTGTCCGTCAGCGCGCTCGTCAAGCTCGGCTACACCGAGGAGGCCGACGCCTTCCGCCGCTGGCTCGGCGACCGCGTGCGGGCCGGCCGCACCGCCCCCGGCGAACCCCTGCAGATCATGTACCGGATCGACGGCGATCCCCACCTCACCGAGGAGACTCTCGACCACTTCGAGGGATACCGCGGCTCCGCTCCCGTCCGGGTGGGCAACGGCGCCGCCGACCAGTTGCAGCTCGACATCTACGGCGAGGCCGTCTACGGCCTCTTGGAAGCCGGCCCCGGGGGCGAGTGGCTGGCCCAGCTCGCGGGCTATGACGGCTGGCTGGCCCTGGCCGAGCTGCTCGACTGGCTCTGCGAGCACTGGGATCGGGCCGACGAGGGCATCTGGGAGACGCGCGGCGGACGCCGGGACTTCACCTACAGCCGGCTGATGTGCTGGACCGCCTTCGACCGCGGCATCCGTGCCGCCACCCAGCTGGCCCGTCCGGCCGACCTCGCCCGCTGGACCGCCGCCCGCGACGCGATCCTCCAGCAGATCATGGAACGGGGCTGGAGCGAGAAGCGGCAGGCCTTCGTCCAGTCCTACGGCAGCGACGTGCTGGACGCCTCGCTGCTGCTGATGCCGCTGACCGGGTTCATCTCCCCGCGCGACCGCCGTTGGCTCTCCACTCTGGACGCCATGGACGACGAACTGGTCTCCGACAGCCTCGTCTACCGCTACAACCCCGAGGCCTCCCCCGACGGCCTGCGCGGCAGCGAGGGCACGTTCTCGCTCTGCAGCTTCCTCTACGTCGACGCCATGGCCCGCGCCGGCCGCCTCGATCAGGCCCGTTACGCCTTCGACAAGATGCTCACCTACGCCAACCACGTCGGCCTCTTCGCGGAGGAGATCGGTCCCACCGGGGAGCAGCTCGGCAACTTCCCGCAGGCCTTCACCCATCTGGCCCTGATCAACGCGGCGATGGCGCTGGACGAGGAGCTCGACCGCGAGGCCGCCGAACGCTGAGCCTTCGAGGAGAGGGCCGCCCGCACCTATGGGGCGGCCCCGACGGGGCAGACGGGGAGCGTGGCCACCATCGGGCCGGCGCCCGTCGGGGCCGAGCGGCGCCACCGCAGACCAGGGAGACCGCCATGGCCGAACAGCAGATACCCTCCGCCCCCGCCGCGCCGCAGCCCGACTCGGAGCAGGATGAACACGGATTCTCCAGTCCGGGATTCTCCAGCCCCGGGTTCAGCAGCCCTGACAGCCCGTCGAAAGTGGACGACTTCGAGGTGCCCGAGTACGAGGTGCCGCCGCTGACCGGGGTGGCGCTCGAGGCGTCGTCCGGCAGTGAACCGGGTTACAGCGCGCCGGCGTTCACGAGCCCGGACTTCACCAGCCCGGGAGCGATGGGCGAGGAATAGCCCCGTCCTGCTCGTGAGACGATCCCGCCAACCCCTGTACACGGCAGGGCCACTTGTAGATCCTGTGCCGTGTGAAGAACACCGACGATTCGCCATGGCCCACCGGCATCAGTGCCATCACTCTGTTCGTCGAGGACCTGGAGGCGACCAAGCGGTTCTACCGTGAGGTCTTCGGCCTGCCGCTGGCCTACGAGGACGCCAACTCCGCCGTGTTCGACTTCGGGAACACGCTGATCAACGTGCTGCGCACCACCGCGGCCCATGCGCTGATCGATCCGGCGCCCGTCGGGGATCCGAGCGCCGGCTCCCGCCTGCAACTCACCCTGCCCGTGGACGACGTGGACGCCATGTGCAAAGAGCTCTCCGCCCGCGGGGTGACCCTGCTGAACGGTCCGATGGACCGGCCGTGGGGAATCCGCACCGCCAGCTTCCGTGACCCGGGCGGGCACATTTGGGAAATCGCCAAATAATCGCGGCACTCGGCGCGCCCAAGTGCGCTCGTTCGGCTGCCGGGCCACACGGAGAACCCCGTCCGCTCGCTAAACCTTTCCCCAAGTCCGCCCCCGTATCCACCGGTAACCGCGCACAATCAGGGCGTACATTCGGGAACGATATCGGGGGCGATGTCTGATGGGTACGCAGGACGTTTGGATACGGGCGCAAAGTGTCGCATTCGGGAACCGCCTGGTGCGGGCCGACACCATCGTGCAGGTCACCTGGGAGCCGCCCGCTTCCCGATACCTCACCTTCACGCTCGCCGGTGAACGGGACGAGGTCCGGCACCAGATACGCGGCATCGGCTCGGCTGCCAGCGCCGTCTCCGAAGAGGAGGGCACCGCTCTGGTGCAGTCCCTGCACAAGGCCATCGCCGCCACCTCGTTCCTCCCCGGCGCGCACCTGCTGGTGCTCACGGACGAGGAGGGCACCGGGCTGCGCTGGCAGCGCTCTCCGCTGTACGACCTCGGGGAGGAAGCCGCCTCCTGACCAGGGCACGGCTCCGAGGCGCCGCGCCGCACGCGACGACAACGAACCGTGCGCTGAGCGCCAACGACGGCCGCGTCGGTCCGGGCCAGACTACGAGGACTGCCTCGTGGAGCGGCCCTCGGCGGGCACCTGGTACGGGCAGTTCGCACCGTCCGTAACCGTGCCTGAGGGGGCGTACGTCCATGAAGCGTGCACAGAAGTCCTGGTCCATCGCCGCGGCCCTGGCCGCGGCGATGACCCTCAGCCTGGCGGTGGGCGCCCCGGCGGCCCCCGCCGCGGCTTCGAAGAGTTCGGGTGGCGCCGACGTCGCGCAGCGGGGCGGGTCCTCGGAGGCCCTGGTGCAGGACCATCGCCTGCGGGAGAACCGGGTCGCGCTGAACCGGCTCGCCAACCGCCTGGTCCCCGTGGCGGAGGACCGCAGGCGGGAGGTCCCCGGATTCGCCGGCATCGTCCTGGATGTCGAGCGGGCCACGTTGGTCGTGCACTGGAAGGGCACTGTTCCCGCGCACATCACCCGCGTGCTCGCCGACGCTCCCCGGGGTGTGACGGCCCGCCTGAGCGCGGCGCGGTACTCGAAGGACGAACTCAGCCGCGCCCGCGACACCCTCCTGGCCGGGGAGGCCGCGCGCAACGCCACCTCCCTGGCCGCGCAGGGCCTGGTGGTGCACACGGTCTCCGTTCTGTCGGATGGCAGCGGGCTCCAGGCGCAGTACGCCACGCAAGTACAGGGCCGTCCGTCCTCGGCCTCGAGCAGCACGCCGTCCCGGGCGGTGCTGGAAGCATCGCTGCGCACGCTGACGAAGGTGCCGGTCGCGCTGGCAGCGGGCACCGCGCCGCAGGCAACGAACCGGGCCGACGACTCCTCGCCGTGGTACGGCGGCGGGCGGCTGACCAATCCCAACGGCACCAGCTGCAGCGCTGGGTTCGGCGCCACCTCGTCGGCCGGCAACCTGCTCATCACGGCGGCCCACTGCGGGACCACGGGGCAGTTCTCCGACGGCGCGAACGAGACCATCGGGCCGGTCCAGGCCGCCAAGGGCTCGCTCGACAGCACGGTCATCCGGGTCACCAACGGTCTCTCCTCCTGGCGGTACTTCGACGGCCCGTGGGACACCCAGGCCAGCAAGTACATCGACGGATCCGCGACAAACTGGACCGGCGACTACGTCTGCGGATCGGGTGCGATGACCGGCATCCGCTGCAATCTGAAGATCACCAACGATGACACCGCGGTCATCCAGGAGAACGGCGTCCGTGTCTCCCCGGCGGTCATCACGCAGCGCAGTTTCGTCGCGGACATCGCGGGCGGCAAGGGCGACAGCGGCGGCCCCGTGGTCGCCTCCACGGACGGCCAGTACGGCGAGAACATGACCGCGCGGGGCATCATCATCGGCGGCAAGGACGTGGTCCCCTGCCCCGCCGGCGGAACGGCATGGCAGACCACCTGCTTCTCGTCCATGGTGTACGTGCCGATCCGGCCGATCCTCAGCTACTTCGGCCTGACGCTGCGCACCGACCCGGCCCACCCGTAGCCGCCGCCCGGTTTCCGAGGCGAGGACCGGGAGCGGCCCCGCCGGTCCGGCACCTGTGAGGTGCTGGACCGGCGGGGCCTGCCGGGTCCGCTGCTCAGGATGCCGGGGTGCTGTGCAGGGCGGCCACCTCCTCGGCGGTCAGCGCACGGTCGAAGACGCGCACCTCGTCGATCGAGCCGTTCCAGAAGTCGCCGTTCTGGCCGGCGTACTTCGCACGGCCCAGGGACAGCGCGCCGGTGCTGACATCCGCGGGGCCGGGCTCGGTGGTGGCGACCAGTCGGCCGTCGACGTACAGCTTCAGCTCGTTGCTCGCCGCGTCGCGCACGCCGGTCAGGTGGTACCAGCGCCCCAGTTCGGGCTGGGTCACCAGCCGGGCCCGGTGGCCGCCCGGGGTGCTGAAGGCGAAGGCGCCCTGGCCGTACTGCAGGTAGAAGGGGTTTTCGGTGCGGCGGCCGTCCTGGCTGACGACCGTGGCGTAGTTGCCGGGGATGGCGTCGAGGGTGACCCACGCGGAGACGGAGTAGCTCTGGGTGGTGTCCACGACCGGGCCCGCGGTCTGGGCGTACTGGCCCTGCCCGGTGAACTTCAGCGCCGTGCCGTCCACGCCCGGGGCCCAGGTGGCACCGGGCGTCAAGGTGAGCGGACGGTGGTTGGGGCCGGTGTCGGCTGCCGAGGTGCCCGTGCCCTCGTTCAGCGCCCAGGAGCCGCCGCCGTGCAGCGCGTCGCGCGTTCCGGCGGCGGCGCCGGCCGCGATGACCTGGAGGTTGATGTCCCGTACCGCCGCCGGGTCGACCTTGAGTTCCCGGCGATCGTAGGTGTACAGGCCGTTGAGCTCGTTCTCCAGGTCGGTGACCTGCGTGTACACCGATCCGGACAGCTCCGCTCCGGCCGCCTCGAGGTAGAACGTGCGGGTGTTGTCGACGTACTTCTGCGTCAGTGCGGCCTTGTCCGCGACACCGCTGTAGATCACCGCGGGGGCGCCGGGCCACATGTGTCCGGCGCTCCGCAGCGTGAACCCGCCGTGTTCGCCGTCCATCGCGGCGCGGTTGTCGGGGAACGGCGGCTCGGTGTTGGTGTAGTCGTGGTGGTCGATGATGTCGCCCTTGCCGGAGTCTCCCTTGGAGGCGCAGCAGTTCACGCCGCTGTGGGCGTTGACGACGCGGCTGGGGTCGGCGGCCTTGACGCTCTCGGCGATCTTGCCGGTCTCCTCGCGGTTCCACTCCCCCCAGCCCTCGTTGAACACGATCCAGCCGATGACGGAAGGCGAGTTGTGCAGTTGCTGCATCTCCGCGCGGCCCTCGTCGAGGAAGGCCTTCTGGCCCGCGGCGTTGTTGAAGTCGCCGGAGACGAAGTCCTGCCAGACCAGCAGGCCCAGTTGGTCCGCGTGGTAGTACCAGCGCGGCGACTCGACCTTGATGTGCTTGCGGACCGCGTTGAAGCCGAGGTTCTTCTGTGCCTTCAGGTCGAAGGCGAGCGCCGCGTCACTGGGCTGGGTGTAGAGGCCGTCGGGCCAGAAGCCCTGGTCCAGCATGGCGAGGGAGAAGATCGGCTTCCCGTTGAGAACGAGCTTCGGGTAGCCGCCGACCGTGGCGATGCCGATCTTGCGCATGCCGAAGTAGCTGCTGACGGTGTCGGAGGACCTGCCGTCGGTCAGGGTGACCTTCAGGTCGTACAGGTAGGGGTCGTCGGGGCTCCACAGGTGCTGGTGGGCGACCGGCAGCTTCAGGGGGCTGTTGGCCGGTCCGGTGATCGTGCCGACGGTGCGGCCCTTGGCGTCGCGCGCGACGACGGTGGCCTTCGCGCCGGCGGAGGCGCCGGGGGCGTTGACGGTGACGGCCAGCGAGCTGGTGTCGATGTCCGGGGTGGTGACCAGGGTGTCGATGGAGGTCGTGGCGACCGGCTCCATCCAGACCGTCTGCCAGATGCCGGACGACTGGGTGTAGACGATGCCGCCCGGGTGGGTGGACTGCTTGCCGATCGGCTGGTTGGGGCCGCCGGTGTCGGTGGCGGCGACCACGATCTCCTGCGGTCCGCTGCCCCGCAGCGCGTCGGTGACGTCGGCGCTGAAGCCGGTGTAGCCGCCCGTGTGCTCGGCGACCAGCTTGCCGTTGACCCATACCCGGGCCTGGTAGTCCACGGCGCCGAAGTTCAGCTTCAGCCGGTTGCCGCGTCCGACCTTCCAGTTGGCGGGGACGCTGACGAGCTTGCGGTAGAACATGTGGTCCTCGTGTCGTTCCAGCCCGGAGAGCTGCGACTCGACGGGGAACGGCACGATGATCTTCTCGTTGAGGTTCTTGCCGAAGACGGGCTGTTCACCCGCGGTGGCGCCGGCGAACTGCCAGGGGCCGTTGAGGTTCTTCCACTGGCTGCGGACCTGCTGCGGGCGGGGGTACTCCGGCAGCGGGTTCCGCTCGTCGAGCCGGTCGCCCCAGGGGGTGGTCAGGCGGTGTGTCGAGGCGTTCTGGGCCGAGCGGATGATCTGCGGCACCGTGTCGGTGCCGACCTTGAGGCCGCCGGCCCCGTCGTAACCGACGCGCACCTTCTGGTCCTTCTGGACCGGGGCCGTCAGGGTCGCGACCAGCGAGCGCGGGTCGCCGTGCACCACGGCCAGCGACTTCACCGGTATCGGTGAGGTGTCGGCCTCCACCCTCAGGTGCTCCTTGGCCGCGCCGACGGCCGTGACCTTGTCGTCGAAGGTCGCCTTGACGTGCAGGCCGTCCGCGGCGACGGACAGCGCCACCGGGTAGACCTCGAAGCCGGCCGGCGGGGTGAACGCCGCTTCGGGCACCAGCTGCTTGGCGAGCGCCGGGCTCGACCACCGCAGGAACATGTTGGCCCCGCCGACGTCCTGGAACATCTCCAGGCGGAAAGCGTGCGGCTCGCCCGCGGTCAGCTTGACGACGGCGCTGGTCTGCTCCCTGTCCCAGTCCGGCACCCAGTGGTCGATCACCGGCGAGCCGTCGATGAACAGCCGGAAGCCGTTGTCGCCGATGGCGTAGAACGTGTAGTCACCGGTGGCCGGGGCCTGGATCTGGCCGGTCCAGCGGGCGGTGGTGTTCTCCTGGCGTCCGGTCACGGCTTCGAACGTGGCGGCCAGACCGGGGAAGTCGATCTGCGGATCGAGCGAGATGCCGCCGAGTTCGGCGAAGTCGCGGGCGCCCGGGGCGGACATCCGGAAGTACTCGCCCTTCAGGCCGTGCACGGTGGACGCCGGCGCGCTCGCGGGCGCGGCCGGCTCGGTGGCCGAGGCGACGGGGGCCAGACCGCTCACGGGCAGGACGAGTGCCGCGAGGAGCAGCACGGCCCACAGGAGGGGTCGATGGCGGGGGGACGGTTGTGTCATGGGCTCGTTCCTCGCGCAGAGGTGATGGTGGACCGAGTCGGGGTGGTGCTGGAGGGGGTCCGCGGACAACGGTTGTTCAACGTTGGAAACTTGGTGCAGCGAAATGACAGCACGCGGACCGGCGCCTGTCCAGAGATCGCGCACGGTTGAGAGTGGGCCGACCATCACCGCGTGCGCATTCGAGGCGGATCAGCGGCTATGGCGACCAGGGGCGGGACGAGAAACGTCGCGCATCGGTCTTGCCTACCTCTGCCGAGCGGGTGTATATCGTTGTAAAGGCGAGCAGGGCAGCTCGGCGTGCCGATAACCGGTTGCCAGGTGACGGCGGCGACGGCTGCAATGTGCGACAGGTGGCCCGGGGGCGATCGCCCCGGTGCAGCCGCCCGGGTGCGCCCACCGCGGCGCGATGGGCCCCGCCCCCTGCCCCACGGGAGACGTCACCGCATGAGCACGCAGCCAACGCCGCAAGCGCCGTCAGCACTGTCAGCACTGTCCGTGCCCTCCGCGGCGAATCCGGCGGACGGCGCATCCGTGCGCATCGGCGCCCTCGTGCCGCTCACCCGCCCCGGCTGGACCGAGGCGGGCCGACAGCTGCTCTCCGGACTCGAACTGGCCGTGCGCGACGTCAACGCCGCCGGCGGGATCTCCGGGCGCCCCCTCGCACTCGTCGTCCGCGACACCGCGGCCGACCCGCAGCGGGCCGCCGCGGCCGTGGACGAACTGGCGGGCCTGGGCGTGGCCGCCTTGGCCGGCGAGTACCACAGCGTGGTCGCCCGCGCCGCTGCCGCCCGGGCCGACGCTTTGGGCCTGCCGTTCCTCTGCTCGTCAGCGGTCCTCGACGCACTCACCGACCAGCCGTAGCCCTGGGTCGCGCGCCTGGCCCCGCCACAGTCCCGCGGCTGGCAGCTCTACGCGGACTTCCTCCTCGGCGCGGGCCACCGGCGCATCGCCGTAGCCACAGAGCCGAGCGTGTACTGGGCCGCAGGAACCCGGGTGCTGCGCGACCACCTCGCCGCGCACGGCGGCAGCGTCATCGAACTCGACGCCCGCGCCCTTTCCCCCGCCGCGCTGTGCGACGCCCTCGTCGACGAGCGCGCGACCGCCCTTCTCCTGCTGGTCGGCCACCCGGACCCGGCCGTGCCGCTCGTCCGGTCCGTCCGCCGCGACGCCCGCCTCGCCGAGCTCCTGCTGGGCGCCCCGGCGGGGCAACCGGAATTCCCCGCGTGGGCGGAGCTGCTGGGCCACGACGGCGCCGCGATCCCGTTCCTGCGCTACCTGCCCGACCGGCTGAGCCCGCTGGGCACCCGCGTCGAGGCGGCCCTGCGGGAGGGCTCGGCCGAAGCCCCCTCCTTCGTCGCCTTCGAGGGCTACGACACGATCACCGTCCTCGCCGCGGCCCTGCGGACGCACGGCACCGACCGGGCCCGCCTGGCCGGATCCTGGGCGCGGCTCGCGGTCGACGGAACCCGCGGGCCCATCCGGTTCTCCCGCCCTCCCGGCATCGGCGTCTGGCAGTGGACCTGGCCGCCCCTCCAGGTCGTGGACCGCGACCCCGCAGCCCCCGACCGCCTGCGCGTCCTGCACACCGGCTGACCGCACCCGCCACTACAACCGCGCGGTCACGGCGCGTCGTCCAGCACCGCGGCGGCGCGGAACGCGGCGAGGCCCCGGCGGCCTGATCCACTGTGTCGGCTTCTGTCCCTTTGTTCGAGGCATTGACACTTAAAGGGACATGACAACACACTGTCGGCCGGTAATGGCACACTCCGCTCCATCCCGTTCGGAGGACCCATGCAGCTCGGCCGGCTCCACTGGACCCATCGGTTGTCCCGCGGCTCGTCGGCCCTGTCGGCCGTCAGCTGTCTGACGCTGCTGCTCGCCCTGCTGGTGACCGGCGGCGCGGCCGCGCCGCCCGCCCGGGCCGCGAGCAATGCCGTCCTCGACGGCAACGCCCGCTTCGAGGTGCTCGGCCCGACCCTGCTGCGCCTCGAGTACGCCGGGGACGGCGTCTTCCAGGACGCGACCACCTTCACCGCCGTCAACCGCGCTTTCCCCATCCCCGCGTTCACCACCACCGTCAGCGCGGACGGCTACCGCGAGATCCGCACCAGTGGGCTGACGCTGCGCTACCGGCAGAACAGCGGGCCGTTCACCGCGGCCAATCTCTCCGTCACCCTCACCGGCAGCGGCGTCCAGGCCGCGCCCGCCTTCCCCTCGTACTGCACCGTGAACTCCGCCTGCGAGGCGGAGAACGGTCTGTTCAGCGGGCGCGCGGCCACGGCCTACGACCACACCGGGAACACCGGTTCCGGCTTCGTCGCCGGCTTCGAGGGCACCGGCAGCGGGGTCGCGCAGGACGTCTCCCAGATCCCGGCCACCGGCAGCTACCGGCTGGCGGTGCGCTACGCCAACGCCACCGGCAGCACCGGGAGCCTGTCCACCCGGATCAACGGCGCCGCCGGGCCGACCCTCAACCTGCCGGCCACCGCGTCGTGGAACGCCTGGTCCACCGCCTCGGCCACGGTGAACCTGACCGCCGGCACCGACACCGTCGGCCTGCTGCAGAGCGCCCAGAACACGGGCAAGGTCAACATCGACAGCATCGCCGTCACCCCGCTGTCCACCACCACCTACCCTGCCGCGTCGACCGCGCTGACCACCACCGGCTACGGCGCCGGCCCGACCAACGCCCTCGGGGGCTGGTCCCGGACCCTGGACAACCCCCGGACGCTGCCGGTGCCCGAGCACCCCGGCATCCTCAGCCGGGACGGCTGGTACCTGCTGGACGACACCCGCACCGCGCTGCTGAGTACCGCCGGCACCGGACACACCGTCACCGACCGCCCCTCGCACGGCGCGCAGCCCTACCAGGACGGCTACTTCTTCGGCTACGGACAGAACTACAAGCAGGGCCTGGCCGACCTCAACACCCTGACCGGCGGCATCGCCCTGCTGCCCCAGTCCGCCTACGGCGTGTGGTACTCGCGCTACTACGGCTACTCCTTCGCCGACTACCAGAACACCCTGCTGCCGGCCTTCCGCAGCACCAACACCCCGATCGACTGGCTGGTCACCGACACCGACTGGAAGGCGCCGACCCAGTGGAACGGGTGGAACTGGAACCCGGCGCTGTTCCCGAACCCGCAGGCCTTCCTCGACTGGACCAAGCAGCAGGGCCTCGCCCTCTCGCTCAACATCCACCCCACCATCGACAGCGGCGACCCCAAGTTCGCCGCCGCCAACAGCCAGGCCGGTGGCCTGCTCCCGGACGGCGGCAACACCTACGCCTTCGACTGGTCCCGGCCCGCCCACCTGGCCTCCTACCTCGCCCTGCACCAGCCCTTCGAGCAGCAGGGCGTCCGCACGTGGTGGCTCGACTACTGCACCAACTGCGGCGGTTCCACCGCCTCCGACCCGCACGTAGCACCGGACAATCTCATCAACCAGGCCTACGCAGACGACGCGGCGGCCAAGGGCCTGCGCGGATTCTCCTTCGCCCGCATCGGCGGCTCCGAACAGGGCGGCGACGACAGCAACTACGCGGCCGGCCCCTGGTCCGAGCGGCGCAACACGATGCAGTTCACCGGGGACACCCCCGCCACCTGGGACATGCTGGCCTTCGAGACGCGCTTCACCGCCGACGAGGCCGCGGCGGGCCTGTCGAACATCAGCCACGACATCGGCAGCTTCCACGGCGGGCACCTGCCCGACGACCTCTACGCGCGCTGGCTGCAGTTCGGCGCGTTCCAGCCGATCGACCGGCTGCACTCGGACCACGGCGACCGGCTGCCGTGGAACTACACCGGCGCGGCCGCGGCCAGCGCCGCGTCCTCGCTGCGGCTGCGGGAGTCCCTGCTGCCCTACACCTACACGCTGGCGCAGCAGGCCCACACCACCGGCGTGCCCATCGTCCAGCCGCTGTACCTGAACTATCCCACCCAGGCCGCCGCGTACAGCAGCCCCGGCGAGTACCTGTACGGCGACAACGTCCTGGTCGCCCCGATCACCACGCCCAACGACGCGTCCGGCAACGGCTCGGCCGCGGTGTGGGTGCCCCCGGGCAGCTGGACGGACTACTTCACCGGCCGCAGCTACACCGGCCCGGCCACCGTCACCATCACCGCCCCCCTGTCCCGGATGCCGGTGCTGATCAAGGCCGGGGGCATCCTGCCGACCCGGACCGACTACGTCGACCACCAGGCGCAGCGCCCGCTGACACAGCTGACCGTGAACGTCGCCGCCGGGGCCAACGGCAGCTTCGCGCTCTACCAGGACGCCGGGGAAGGCACCGGCTACCAGAGCGGGCAGTCCACCTCAGCACCGTTGAGCTGGAACGACGCCACCCGCACCCTCACCGTGGGCGCGCAGAGCGGCAGCTTCGGCGGCGCGCCGACCGCGCGGGCGTACACGCTGCGGCTGGCGAACGCGGCGGCCCCCACCGCGGTGTTCATCGACGGCGTCCAGGTGCCCGAGACGGCCTGGTCGTGGAACGTCAACCGGCGCACCGTCACGGTGACCACCGCGGCGCTGCCGCTGGGCTCGGCGCACACCGTCACCCTGTCCGGCAGCGCCACGGCCAACCCCACCGCGGGCGAGGTCCTGGGCGCCGGCGGGTTGTGTTTGGACGTGCGCGGCGGCCTGCCGGACGACGGCACGGCCCTGCAGTTGTGGGGCTGCAACCACACCGCCGCCCAGCAGGTCTCCGCCCCGAGCGACAACACCGTGCGCGTGCTCGGCAAATGCCTGACCGTCGCCGGCGGCGGCACCGGGAACAACACCCCTGTCGCCCTCGCCGGCTGCGCGGGCACCGCCGCCCAGAGCTGGTCGCACCGCTCCAACGGCGCCCTGGTCAACCCGGTGTCGGGCCGCTGCCTGGACGTCCCCGACGCGAACACGACACCGGGCGCGGTCCAGCTGCAGCTCTACGACTGCAACGGCACCACCGCCCAGCTGTGGAAGCTGCCCCCGGGGCCGATCACCGGACCGGCCGGGCTGTGCGGGGACGTGGCCAACGCCGACCCCTCCTCACCCACCGCGGTGCAGCTGTCCACCTGCAACGGCACCGACGCCCAGCGCTGGTCGGCACCGGGCGACCTGAGTCTGCGCGCCTTCGGCAAGTGCCTGGACGCCGCCGGCGGCGCGACCGGCAACGGCACCGCCGTCCAGTTGTGGGACTGCAACGGGACCGGCGCGCAGAGCTGGGTGACGCGCGCCGACGGGTCCGTGCTCAACCCCGTCTCCGGCCGCTGCCTCGACGACCGCGGCGGCGCCGGCCAGTCCGGCGACCCGCTGCAGCTCTACGACTGCAACGGCACCGCCGCCCAGCGCTTCCGCCTGGGCTGAGCCCGCCGCCCGGCCCCGGGCCCCGGGCGCACCCGCTGCGCCCGGGGCCCGGGGCCCGGGACCCGCGGTCAGGTCTTGCGGACGTACTCCGCCGGCTCCGCGTCCGCGGCCATGCTGTACAGCAGCAGGTGGCCGTCGCTGCCGACTGTGAAGAAGACCGCGGAGGGCTCGCGGCAGTCCTTGCCGGATGCCGCGCTGTAGGTCGCCGGGCTCAGCGCCAGCACCGGGGAGACCGCCCCGATGGCGAAGGTGCTGTCGCAGTACTGCTCCGTGCCGTCGTCCATGCCGGCCGTGGCCGACATCCGCACCAGCCGGCCGCCGACCGGGCCCTGGGAGACGCGCAGCAACTCCTTCTCCCGATAGGTCACGTTGGCCGGCACCCAGACCCCGACGTACTGGGCGGGCACCGCGTTCTGTCCGCCGGAGGACCGGTAGAAGTCGGCCGTCAGGCCGCCGGACTTCCACACCAGCACGTCCCGCGACCGCACCGTGAGGGTCTGCTGGGGCAGCGGCGCGCACCGCCCCTGCGGCACCCCCGCGGTCACCTGCCCGGGGCCGACGACCATGGTGTCGGCGTCGGTGGACAGCAGCCGGCCGCGCCCCGTGCACTGCAGGTCCCGGCCGGTGTCGATGTAGGCGACGGCCTTGTCGCCCGGCCTGCCCGGCGCGATCTCCACCCGCAGGATCCGCTTGGGCAGCTCGGAGCCGCCCTCGACCACGCCTTCCCAGGCGCCGAGGAACGCGTCCGCGATCCGCGAGCCGGCGCTGGGTGCCGCGTTGCGCGAGGCCGACGCGGTCGAGGTGGGTGCGCCGCCCGTCGCGCGGTCCGCATCCCCGCGCTCCTGCAGGACCAGCGCCACCCCCGTGGCGATCGCGGCGAGCGCCACCGCCGCGGCCAGGGCCGGCCGCCACCGCCGCCCGCGCCCGGCCCGTGGCGGCGGCGCACTCGGCGCCGGTGCCCCGGCGGTGAGGTCGTGCGGGGTCGCCGCGGCGGGGGACTCGTGCGGCGGGCCCTCCGCGGTGAGGATCCGGGCGGCCAGCCGCCCCAGGTCCGCCAGCAGTTCCGCGGGCAGCCACGGCCCGGCCGCGTCGGCGCCGGTGCGCTCGGCGAGCTGCTCGGCGGTGGGCCGCTCCTGCGGATCCTTGGCCAGGCACGCGGTGACCAGGCCGGTCAGGGCCGCCGGCACCCCGTCGAGGTCCGGCTCCTCCTCGGCCGCGCGGAACATCAGCGCGTGCGGCCCCGTGTCGGCGGAGCCGAACGGCAGCCGCCCCGTCGCCGCGTACACCAGCACGCAGCCGAGGCTGAACACGTCCGTGGCGGGCGTCACCGGCTGTCCGCGCACCTGCTCGGGGGAGAGGAATCCGGGCGAGCCGAGCACGACGCCGGTGGAGGTCCGCACGTCGCCCACGGCGGTGTCCAGGGCCCGGGCGATCCCGAAGTCGATGATGCGCGGGCCGTCGACGGTCAGCAGGATGTTGGACGGCTTGAGGTCGCGGTGCACCAGGCCCGCGCGGTGGATGGAGAGCAGCGCCCGGGCGAGCCGCCCGGCCAGCGC
The DNA here is from genome assembly GCF_040636125.1 of Streptomyces sp. NPDC006733. Taxonomy (NCBI): domain Bacteria; kingdom Bacillati; phylum Actinomycetota; class Actinomycetes; order Kitasatosporales; family Streptomycetaceae; genus Streptomyces; species Streptomyces sp. NPDC006733. The sequence goes on from NZ_JBEYJD010000011.1 coordinate 137,140, forward strand.
GTGCACGGTGGCCTCGGGCAACGGCCCGTAGTCCGTCCCGACGACCTGGTGCAGCGACGGTCCGGGCACGTACTCGGTGGCCACCCAGGGCGCCGCGGCCTCGGTGTCGGCGCCGAGGACCGGTGCCGTCCCCTCCCCGCCCACCCGGTGCAGCGCGGCGACCTCCTGACGGAACCGGGCCCGGAACTCGGGGATGTCTGCCAGCGCGGGCCTGACCACCTTCACCGCCGCGGCCCGCCCGCCCGCGGACCGGCCCAGGAAGACCTGGCCCATACCGCCGGCGCCCAACCTGCCGACCAGCGTGAAGTCCCCCATACGCCGCGGATCCCCCGGCTCCAGGACGTGCATCCGTGCCCCGCTCTCCCCGTGTGCGTCAGCTCGCTCTGCGCAGCGGCGACACTACCGGTTCACCCAGCGACCGACCCACGAGGGACGCACGGTTCACCAGTTGACGGCGGCGGCGACCGGCAGGTGGTCGCTTCCGGTGGCCGCCAGCACCCGTGCGCTCTGCGCCGTGACGCCCCGGATGAGGATCTGGTCGATCCGCGCCACCGGGAACGTCGCCGGCCAGGTGAAGCCGAAGCCGTTGCCGGCCGCGTCCTGGGCCGAGCGCAGCTGCGAGGTGAGGGTGGCGAACGCGCGGTCGTCCAGGGTGCCGTTCAGATCGCCCAGCACCACCACCCGCCGATTCGGCTCGGCGGCGACGGCCTCGCCGAGCGCCTGCGCGTTCCGGTCCCGCGAGACCGTCCAGAAGCCGGCCCGCGGATTGACCCGGACGGATCCCAGGTGCGCCACGTACACCGCCAGCGGCCCGTGGCCGGTGGCCACCGTGGCCCGCAGCGCCCGGGTGTAGGACCGCGTGGCACCGGCCGGTTTGCTGTCCCCCAGCGGCCCGACGTCCATCTTGATGTCCACGGGCCGGGCGTCCGACAGCGGCAGCCGGCTCCACAGCCCGACCGTGCCCTGCACCGTGAAGTACGGGTACGCCGCCGCCAGCTCCTTCTCGTACGTGCCCCGGGCCTTGGCGGTCACTTCCTCCAGGGCCAGCACGTCGGCCCCGGAGGCGGCCAGGTCGCGGGCGGTACCGGCCGGATCGGGGTTGTCGGCTCCGACGTTGTGGCTGGCCACGGTCAGGTCGCCGCCCGGGTGGGACTTGTCGCTGAGCAGCCCGCCGAACAGGCTCAGCCACACCACGGCGGGCAGCAGCAGCGCGACCAGCGCGGCGGCGGAGCGCCGCCACAGGGCCCCGGCCAGCAGCACCGGCACGGCAGCGCCGTACCAGGGCAGGAAGGTCTCCACCAGGCTGCCGACGTTCCCGACCCGGTTCGGGATCTGCGCGTGCAACAGCAGGACCAGGCCCAGCAGCAGCGCCAGTGCGGTGAGGATCGGGCCGCGCTTCCACGGCTCCGGCCGGCGGGCGCGGTCGAGCGCCCGGCGGACGCCCGTGCGCCGGGCGCCCGAGCCGTCCTGCTCGCGCTCGGCGCCACCTGGTTCGGTCCGCGCCGTGTCCACCTGCGTCATCGCCTGTCCTCGTTCCTGGGCGGCCCCTGCCGCCTCATGATGTCCCGGTCCCCCGTCACCGTGTCACGGCGCCGTCCGGCCCGCGGCCGGGGCCGGCGCCCGACCGCTAGGTGATGGGGAAGTCGAAATAGGTGTCCGCGTACGGTTCGCCCCGCAGGGTGTAGTGCCACCACTCCCCGGCGTACGCGCTGAAGTCGCAGGCCTCCATGAGGGAGCGCAGGAGCTGCCGGTGCTGCGCCTCCTCCGGGGTGATCCCCTCCGCGCCGTGGTGCGAGCGCGAGTCCATCAAGTCGTGGCCACCACCCATGGGGGCGAGTTCGCCCGAATCCAGGCGGTACAGCGTCAGGTCCACGGTGCTGCCCCGGCTGTGGCCCGACTTCGCGGCCACGTAGCCCTGGGTGAACATCTCGGACCGGTCGATGTTCGGATAGTGCCGGGGCTTGGTGCGTCCGTCCTCCGCCTGTCGCGCCCAGCGCAGGAAGCAGTCCACCGCCCGCTGCGGGCGGTAGCCGTCCCACAGCACCAGGCCGAACCCCAGGGAGGCGGCCCGGTCCTGCGCCCGGCGCAGGGCCGCGCCCAGCGCTGTCGTGCCGACGACGCGGTTGGCCAGGTATCCGTCGACCGGTTTGCCGGTGAAGTTGTCCCAGGTGGCGTACTTGGCATCCCACCGCAGGCCCGGCACCAGCTCGTCCAGGAAGCAGAAGCCGTCGTTCATCGCCGGGCTCCCGTCAGGGCCAACGCCACCGTCCGGTCGATCACGTCCGCCAGCGGGACGCCCGCGGCGCGCATCATGCGCGGATAGCGGCTGTAGGAGGTCATGCCGGGCAGCGTGTTGACCTCGTTGAGGACGATGTCCCCGCCGTCCGTGAGGAACAGGTCCACCCGGGCCAGCCCCCGGCACCCCAAGGCGCGGTAGACGGTCTTGGCCGTCTCCTGGACGCGCGCCCGCGACTGCGCGGAGATCGGGGCGGGAACGAGCGGGGTCGCGTTCTCCGAACCGCTCTCGGGATCCGCCTCCTGGTGGATTTTGAAGAAACCGTGGGACAGGACGATCTGATCGACCTCGCCGGCGAGCAACTCCCCGTCGTTGCCCAGGATGGCGCACCCGATCTCACTGCCGGCGACCGCCTCTTCGATCAGCACCTTCGCGTCGTACTGCCGGGCGGTCTTGACCGCGCGCAGCAGGTCGTCCTGCCCGGCCACCTTGCTGACGCCGAACGACGACCCGGAACGGGCCGGCTTCACGAAGACGGGGTAGGTGAACCGGCCGGGATCGAGGTCCTCGTGCGCGGTGACGGTCCAGAACGTGGGGGTGGCGATGCCCGCGGCGGCGGCGACGAGATAGGTGAGGGATTTGTCCATGCACAGCGCCGAGCTGGCGACGTCGCACCCCACGTAGGGGATTCCCGACAGCTCCAGCAGCCCCTGGATCGCACCGTCCTCGCCGAGCTTGCCGTGCAGCACGGGCAGCACGACGTCCAGGCGGATCGTGTCGTAGCGTCCCGGCTCCAGGACGAGCAGCCCGTGCACGGTCCGGTCGGGTGACAGCAGTACCGGCCGGGACGGGCCGTTCTCCCAGTCCGCCGCCGGGCTGTCGCAGAGCTTCCACGCGCCGCTGGGCGTGATGCCGATGTAGAACGGCTCGTACGTGTCGGTATCGAGGCTCCGGGCGATCTCGCGCGCGGATTTGACGGAGACGGGATGCTCCTCGGAACAGCCCCCGAAGATGATGCCGATCCTCAACTTATCCATGCTGCTTCCTGCTTTCGAATATCCGGCAGTTGCTGAGGGAGTTCTCGACGGTGTCGCTCAGCGCGTGGTCCGTGTAGTACGCGGTGTGCGGGCTGATCAGCACATGGGGCAGTTCCTGCAGCCGCAGCAGCGTCTTGCTCTCGACCGGGCGATTCCTGCGGTCCGCGTAGAAGACGCCTTCCTCGCCTTCGAGGACGTCCAGCGCCGCACCGCCCAACTGGCCGCTTTCCAGGGCGCACACCAGGGCCTCGGTGTCGAGCAGGGCCCCGCGGCCCGTATTGATGACGAACGCGCCGTGTTTCAGCTGCGCGATGCGCCGGCGGTCGAGGAGATGGTGCGTGTCCGCGGTGAGCGGCGTGTGGAGCGTGACGATGTCGCTCACCCGCAGCAGTTCCTCCAGCGGCACGAAGGCACCCTCGGCCGCCGGACGATTGTCGTAGGCCAGCACGCGGCAGCCGAACCCCCGCAGCCGGTCCATGACCGCTGTGCCGATGCGCCCGGCCCCGACGACCCCGATGGTCAGGTCGCGCAACTCCCGGCCACGCACCTCGTGCAGCCGGTAGTCGTGCACCTCCGCGCGCCGGATGACGGCCTTGGCGTGGCGCACGGCCATCAGCATCAGCATGACCGTGTAGTCGGCCACGCTGTCGGGCGAATAGGCGACATTCTCGACACGGATCCCGACACCGGCCGCGTATTCCACGTCGATGTGGTTGTACCCGACGCTGCGCGTGGAGATATAGGTGACGCCGACCTGGCTCAGTGCCCGCAGCGTGGAATGCGCGACTTCCGTTTTGTGCCCGACGCTGATGCAGCGGTTTCCCGATGCCAGGGCAACCGAAGCGTCGGAAACCGCCGCTTCGGTGAGGGTCAGCCGCACCCCGAAACGAGGCGCCATCGCGCGGAACAGAACGGCCTCGTCCCGCTCGCATCCATAGACGGTGAGCCCCATGGCCGGAACGGACCCGCAGGACACGGGTGTTGGCGATCGGGTGCCGCGGGCCGCTGGTCGGCCTGGTTCGCTGGAGGTCATGCCTCCAGTCAAAAGGCCGGGGTGTTGCCGGGGCGTATCCGGTTTTCGATATACCGGCGATACCGGTAAGGACCGGGGGCATATTGTCGGCGTATCGCGCCGCGCATACGGGCCGGCAACACCTCGGTGTCTTGACTGACGGCATGACCAGTACCGCACCAGCCGCCGACACCGGCCGCGCCCCCCTGCCTTCGCCCGCCGGCCCGCACACAGCCCGCGCATGATCCCGCTCGCTCTGGAGGAGATCGCCGCGGTCGTCGGCGGCAGGGTCGAGGGCGACGCCGCCGTGACGGTGACCGCGCCGGCCGTGCTCGACAGTCGCCGGGCCACGCCGGGCGGGCTGTTCGTCGCCCTCGCCGGTGAACGGGTCGACGGCCACGCCTACGCCTACCAGGCCGCTCGGGCCGGCGCGGTCGCCGTGCTCGGCTCGCGGCCCACCGTGCTGCCCACCGTCGTCGTCGCGGACGCCCGCGCCGCACTGCAACTTCTCGCCGCCCATGTCGTGGCCCGCCTGCGCGACGGGCTGACCGTGGTCGCACTGACCGGCTCCCAGGGCAAGACCAGCACCAAGGACCTGCTGGCGGCCGTGCTCGCGGGCACCGCACCCACCATCGCCACGCTCGGCTCGTACAACAACGAACTCGGCGTGCCGCTGACCATGCTGCGCGCCGACGCGGCCACCCGGTTCCTCGTCCTGGAGATGGGCGCCCGCCACCTCGGCGACATCGCCGCGCTCACCGCCCTGGTCGCGCCCGACATCGGTGTCGTCCTCAACGTCGGCCAGGCCCACCTCGGCTCCTTCGGGTCGCGCGCGGCCATCGCCCGGACCAAGGGCGAGCTGGTGCGGGGGCTGGCGCCCGGCGGCACCGCCGTCCTGAACGCCGACGATCCGCGGGTGGTCACGATGCGCTCCCCCACCGACGGCCCGGTCCTGACCTTCGGCCGGGCGGACCACGCCGACGTACGGATACGCGACCTGGCGTTGGACCGGCTCGGCCGGCCGTCCTGCACGCTGCGCACCGCCCACGCCTCCGTTCCGGTCACGCTGCCGCTCGTGGGCGCCCACCAGGCGCTCAACGCGGCCGCCGCCGCGGCCGCGGGACTGGCGGCCGGTGTGCCCCTCGACCGGGCGGCGGCGGCCCTGCCCACTGCCGCGCTGTCACCGTGGCGCCTGGAGCGGCGCACCCTCGCCTGCGGCGCGACGCTCCTCAACGACTCCTACAACGCCAACCCCGACTCGACCCGCGCCGCCCTGGACGCGCTGGTGGCGATCCGGGGCCGGCGCCGTATCGCCGTCCTCGGCCCGATGCTCGAGCTCGGGGAGACCGGCCCGGCCGAACACCGCGCGATCGGGGCGTACGCCGCCGCCCGGGCCGACGTGGTCCTCGCGGTCGGTGCGGCCGCCCGCCCGATCGCCGACGGCGCGGAGCCGCGGGCACGGGAGCTGGCCCTGGCGCCGGCCGACAACGCCGCGGCCGCGGCCTGGCTGCGCCGGCACCTCACCGCGGGCGACGTGGTGCTCGTCAAGGCCTCCCGCGGGGCACGCCTCGACGAGATCGCCGCCGCCCTCGCGTAGCGGCCCCCGTCAGGGCACCGCGGGTCAGCGCCCGCGCCGCTTCATGTAGAGGTCGAAGGCCCGGTAGACCATCGGCCGCAGGGGCAGGTCCCACTCTCCGACGTACCGCACCGCCTGACCGCCGGTGCCGGCCTTGAACTGGACCAGGCCCACGTGCGGGTCGTCGGCATCCAGGGTCGGGGTGATGCCGCGCAGGTCGTAGACGTCGCAGCCGGCCGCCCGCGCGTCGCGGATCATCGCCCACTGGCAGGCGTTCGAGCCGCGCACGTCGCGCTTGTCGGTGGAGGAGGCGCCGTAGGCGTACCAGGCGTGCGCGCCGACGCGGACCAGGAGGGCGGCGGCGACCAGGTCGCCCTGGTGGCGGGCCAGGTAGAGGCGGATCCGATCGGGGTCCTCGGCGCTCAGCGCGGCGACCATGGTCTCGAAGTAGCCCAGCGGCCGCGGCGTGAAGCGGTCGCGCGCGGCGGTGTGGACGTACAGCTCGTGGAACGCTTGCAGGTCCGTCCCGACGCTGACCTCGACCCCCTGCTGCGCCGCCTTCCTGATGTTGCGGCGCCACAGCTGGTTCATGCCCCGCAGCAGCTCGTCCTCCGTCCTGCCGGCCAGCGCAAGCTCGTACTTGAACTGCGGATGCCCGACCCCGAAACCGTCCTCGGGACTCTGCGGCAACCAGCCGGCCGCCCGGAGCCGGTCGCTCACCCGGTCGCCGACCGCGTCGTCGCGCCGGCTGGGCAGCTCGGTCAGCCGCCGGACGCCCGGGTCGGCGATGCCCGCCTTGACCTGGTCGGCGCTCCAGGTGTCGGTGCGCACGGGCGGGCCGAGCCGGACGGCGAACGCGCCGTGTGCCTTGAGGTGGGCCGCCAGCGGGTCCAGCCACGCGTCGAGCTCGCCGCTCCAGTCGATGACGGGTCCTTCGGGCAGGTAGGCCAGGGTGTAGCGCTCGAGCCGCGGCACCGGCCGGTGCAGCACGAGCCCCGCGCCGACCAGCTCCGGGCCGTCGAACCAGCCGAGGGACTCGCTGCGCCACTCGGTCTTGACGCGGCCCCAGGCCGGGGTCTGCAGGAAGCTGGCCGACCGCTGCGTCCGCACGAACGCCAGATGCTCGGCCGCGCTGATCCGCCCGACGGTCAGACCCGTCGAGGACGCCGGACGCCGGGCTGCTGGTCGTGCTCGTTCACTGGGGGGCATGCGCCGAGTCAAAGCAGCGCGGCGTTGCCGGCGCGTATGCCGTTTCTGTTACGCCGACGATATGTCCCGACTCGTAGCATCGGGGACATGCGTGTGCTGATCGTCGAGGACGAGCCCTTCATGGCGGAAGCCATCCGTGACGGCCTGCGCCGGGAGGCGATCGCCGCCGACATCGCGGGGGACGGCGACAGCGCGCTGGAGCTGCTGCGCCTCAACGTCTACGACATCGCCGTCCTCGACCGCGACGTGCCCGGACCGTCCGGTGACGAGATCGCCAAGAGCATCATCGCGTCCGGCAGCGGCATGCCCATCCTCATGCTCACCGCCGCCGACCGCCTCGACGACAAGGCGTCCGGGTTCGAACTCGGCGCCGACGACTACCTCACGAAACCGTTCGAACTGCGCGAGCTCGCGCTCCGGCTCCGGGCCCTGGACCGCCGACGGGCCCACAGCAGGCCTCCGGTGCGGGAGCTCGCCGGGCTGCGGGTGGACCCGTTCCGCCGGGAGGTCTACCGCGACGGCCGCTACGTGGCGCTGACCCGCAAGCAGTTCGCCGTCCTGGAAGTCCTGGTCGGCGCCCAGGGTGGGGTCGTCAGCGCCGAGGACCTCCTGGCGCGGGCGTGGGACGAGAACGCGGACCCGTTCACCAACGCCGTCCGCATCACCGTCTCGGCGCTGCGCAAACGCCTCGGCGAGCCCTGGGTCATCGCCACCGTGCCGGGCGTCGGCTACCGCATCGATGTGGCACCCGCCGCCGGGCGTGAGGCAGCAGACCGTGGATAGAACCCCCGGGCCCAGCGTGCGCCTCAAACTCACCCTCAGCTACGCGGGCTTCCTGGTGCTCGCCGGAGCCCTGCTGCTGGTCGCCGTGGGAGTGTTCCTCGTGCGACAGGGGTGGTTGCAGACCAACGAGACGGGGGCGGTGCGCGAGACGCCCGGCACCATGTTCGTGCGCGGCTTCGCCCCGACCGCCGCCGCGGCCATGGTGTTCCTGCTGGTCTTCGGCCTCCTGGGCGGTTGGATCCTCGCCGGACGCATGCTCGCCCCCCTGGACCGGATCACCCTCGCCACCCGCACGGCCGCGGCCGGCTCGCTGTCCCACCGGATCTGCCTGCCGGGCCGCAAGGACGAGTTCCGCGAACTGGCCGACGCCTTCGACATGATGCTCGCGCAGCTCGAAACACACGTCGCGCAGCAGCAGCGATTCGCCGCCAACGCCTCGCACGAGCTGCGCACCCCGCTGGCGATCTCCAAGACCCTGCTCGACGTGGCCCGGAATGATCCGGACCACGACTGCGGCGCACTCGTCGAGCGCCTGCAGGCCGTCAACACCCGGGCGATCGACCTCACCGAGGCCCTGCTCGTGCTCAGCCGCGCCAACCAGCGGTCCTTCACCCGCGAACCCGTCGACCTGTCCCTCCTGGCGGAGGAAGCCACCGAAACCCTGCTCCCCCTGGCGGAGAAGCAGGGCGTCACCATCGACACCCGCGGGGACATCGCGCCCACCACCGGCTCGCCCGCGCTCCTGCTGCAGCTGACCATGAACCTCGTGCACAACGCGATCGTCCACAACCTGCCCGCGCACGGCAGCATCCGGGTGCACACCGGCCTCGGTCCCGGCAGCGTGCTGCTCTCCGTCGAGAACACCGGCGACCCGCTCACCCCCGCGTTGGTCGCGACACTCACGGAACCGTTCCAGCGCGGTACCGAACGCGTCCACTCCGACCACGCGGGCGTGGGCCTCGGCCTGGCCATCGTCAAGACCATCACCGAGGCCCACGACGGGACCCTCACCCTCGCCCCGCGCCCGTCCGGCGGGCTGCGCATCACGGTGGAGCTGCCGGCGGCACCCCGTACCTGGCCGCACGCCCTGCCCGGGGGCGCGACGTGAGCGCACCAGGCTGACGACCTGCGACCCGCCCGGCGGGCTCAGCGGGCTCAGCGGGCTCAGATGACGATGACCCGGCGCCCCCGCGTGTGACCGGCTTGGCTGTCGGTGTGCGCCGCGGCGGCCTCGGCGAGGGGGTAGGACTTCTCGACCGGGATATGGAGCTTGCCCCGTGCGATGAGGTCGGCGGCCTCGGCGAGGGCGTCCGGCACGCTCCCGGCCACGCCGGAGAAGCGGACCCCGAGCTCCGGCGCGGCGAGATCGGCGATGGAGATCACCTTCTGCGGGTCCCCGGTCAGCTCGACGAGTTCGCGGATCACGCCCGCGCCGGCCAGGTCGAGGGCCGCGTCGACTCGGCCGAGCCGCCGCACCCGTTCGACCCAGCCCGCGCCGTACGGGGTGGCGAGGGCGCCCAGGCTGCGCAGGTACTCCTGGTTCGTGGCCCCGGCCGTGCCGATGACCGTGATGCCGCGGTGGCGGGCGATCTGCAGCACCGCCGAGCCCACTCCCCCGGCCGCCCCGCTGACCAGCAACGTCTGCCCGGCCCGCACACCGACCTGCCGCAGGATGCGCAGCGCGGTCTCCACCACGGAGGGGTATCCCGCCGCCTCTGCGAAGGACAGCCCTTCGGGCATGGGGGCCCACGCGGACAGCACCGCCAGCTCGGCATAGGTGCTCGCGCCCTCGCCGAACACCCGGTCGCCGACCGTGACGCCGTCCACGCCGTCGCCGATCTCGTCCACCACGCCGGCGGCGTCCAGCCCGACGCCGGCGGGCAATGCGATCGGATGGGCTCCCAGGACCTGGCCCTCACGCAGCCTCCAGTCGACGGGGTTCACCCCCGCCGCCCGCACGGCGATGCGTATCCGGCCGGGGCCCGCGTGGGGCTCCTCGGCGTCTCCGTAGTGCAGTACATCCGGGCCGCCGAACTCGGCGAAGGTCACCTTCTTCATGCCGCGACCGTAACACTAACAGTTAGTGTTTTGGAACGAATACGGATTCGCATCTGCTAGCGTCACGTTATGACCACGCCGCCCGGACGCCGAGAGCGCAAGAAGGCCGCGACCCGCCAGAAGATCGCCGACACGGCCCTGCGGATGTTCCTGGACCGCGGCTACGACGCGGTGGGCATCCGGGACGTGGCCGCCGAGGCCGATGTCGCCGTCACCACGCTGTTCTCCCACTTCGCCTCCAAAGAGGCCCTGGTCTTCGAGCGGGACGACGACTTCGAGCAGCGCCTCGTCCGGGCGGTCACCGACCGGGGCCCGCACGAGCCGCTCATCCCCGCCCTGCGCCGCGAGATCCACGCCCTGGTGCGGCACTGCACGGCCGCCGGCGCCGCCCCGCTGTGGCACCTGATCGACGCCTCACCCGCCCTGCGGGAGTACGAGGAGTCGATGCGGCTGCGGCACGCGGACTCCCTGGCCACGGCCATCGCCGCCGACCTCGGCCTGCCCCCGGCCACCACCGCCTGCCGGACGATCGCCCGGTTCGCCATCGACGCCTACACCCTGGCCCGCGAGGCCCCCGACCCGGACGCCGCGGTGGACGAGATCTTCCCGATGATCGAGGCCGCCTGGCAGGCCACCGGCCTTCCCGAACGCGCCTGAAACAGGGCCCGTCCACTTCCGGCCGTCGGCGGAAACCACGGCGCTGCGCAGCCCCGAGCATCTACCCTGGCCTTGCCCAGGGCGAAGGGGGATCGCGGTGCTTCACATGCCGCTGCACCGGCAATTCCGCTACATCCACGAGCCACTGCCCGTCGACGACGACGCGATCCCCGTCCTCGGCCACCACGAACTCGTCACCAGCCTGCGGGAGCGGCTGACCTACTCGCACGGCGGCACCTTCCTGGTCACCGGATTCCGGGGCGTCGGCAAGTCGACACTCGTGCTGCGCGCCCTGTCCGCCGCCGCAGACCAGGCCCACCAGGTCGGCGGCTACCGCCTCCTGACCGTGCATCTCAACTTCGCCCGCAAGATGGAGGCGGACCAACTGCTGTTCGCCGTCGTCCGGCGGATCTTCGAAACGCTCGGCGACGAGGGCCTGCTGCGGCAGCTGCCGCACGACGTCCAGGAGTCCTTGCTGCTCGCCTACACCCGCACCTCGCTGTCCTTCAAACAGACCCAGGCCGAAGGCAGCGAGCACGGCGGCACCCTGGGCGTCGGCCCGCAGATCGGCCCTCTCGCCTCACTGGCGCCCGCACTGAGCATCACGGGCCGGCGGACGAGCAACCGGGCGACCGAGGCCGCCTTCCTGGCCTACTCCGAGACCGACGTCGAGCACGACCTCCTGCGGATCATCCAGCTGCTCGGCGACATCCAGGAGCACCCCGCCCCCCGCCGACGCCGCTGGCCGCGCCGCCGGCGACAGCCGGGCCGGTTACGCGTACACCCCGTCATCGTGCTCGACGAAGTCGACAAACTGACCGACAGCTCCGCGGACGCCCTCCCCTATCTCGAAACCCTGCTGGGCACCCTCAAGAACGTACTGACCGCACGCGGCGCCCACTTCATCCTGGTCGCCGGACCCGACCTGCACGACCAGGCCCTCAGGGACGCCGACCGGGGCAACGGCGTCTACGAGAGTGTCTTCAGCTGGCGGATGTACGTGCCGTGCCTGTGGTCGGCCCCCGAACGGCTGGTGCGGGGGCTGCACGAAGCCCACCAGGTGGAGCACCTGCGCTCACGGCCCCCGCTGCGCCCTCCGCCGAGGAACTGGCCGCCTGGCCGGACCTGGGACGGACGGGACCCCGGGAGCCGGCCCGACGACGCGCCGGACGAGGAACCCGCAGGCCTCGACACCCTCGTCGAGTACCTGCGCTTCAAATCGCGCGGCGTCCCGCGCCGCCTGCTCCAGGAGTTCAACGCCCTGGTCGCCTGGGACACCTCGGGCCACCCCCTGCTGCGCGTGCCGGACGAGGACTGGCCGCGGATGCTGTTCTACGGCTACCTGCAATCGGTGGTCTCCGACGCGATCTCCGCGGGCACCACGACCACAGCGGCCCCCCTGCCGATCGACAACGACCGCTGGCGCCTGGGCGGATACCACGTCGTGGACTGGGCCCTGCGCAGCCGGGGCCGGGTGTTCACGGCCACGGACGTGGCGCGCGACGGGCAGCTGGATCCGCTGCTGCGGATGGACGCCCCGACCGTGGAGCGGCTGCTGCGGCATCTCGTCCACCGGGACGTGCTCGACGTGGTGAGTGAGGGCAGCCGACCCGATGCCACCGACTACGGCAACCCGGCCGACGCCCGCATCACGTACTACCGACTCACCGACGCGTACTCCCGGCAACTGGCCGGCTTCGCCTGGCGCAGCGAGAGCGAGCGCGCCGATCTGCACCTGACGACGCCCCCGCTGCGCGGCCCCTGGGACACCACGCTCACCCGCCGCCCGCCACCGGCGGCCGATCCGTCCGTGACGGGAGCCTTGGCCGCCCCGGCGGTGGTTCCCGAACCGGCCGTGTCCCCGGTGGTCCGCCTCGGCGACCGCTACGAGGCGCTCAGTCCGATCGGGGCGGGCGGGATGGGCGTCGTCTATCGCGGGCGCGACCTGCGCACCGGGGAGGACGTGGCGATCAAGCTGCTGCACCGCGGCCTGACGACGGACGAGACCATGGTCGCCCGATTCCGCCGCGAGGCGCAGATCGGCATGCGCATGCGGCACCCCAACATCGCGCACACGATCGACGTCGTCGACACCCCCGAGCACGCGCTGATCATCGAGCTGATCGAGGGGTCCGTCCTCACCCACGTCCTCAGCGCCCACGGGGCGCTGACCCCCCAGGAAGCCGCGCGGATCGGCAACGACCTCGGCGAGGCGCTGCAGTACCTGCACTCCCTGGGCCTGTACCGGATCGACATCAAACCGGCGAACGTCGTCCTCCACCCGACCCGCGGCGCGGTCATCATCGACCTCGGGGTCGCCCGCGCCCTGGAGGAAGCGGGCGGGCAGCTGACCCTGACGGGCGTCATCATCGGGTCGCCGCTGTACATGGCACCCGAGCAGGTGCGCGGCCAGGTGGACATCCGATCCGACCTGTACGCCCTGGGCACCGTGCTCTACCAGTGCCTCACCGGACGGCTGCCCCACGAGTACACCGACGCGGCCAGCATCCTCTACGCCGTCGCCCATGAGGACGTGTCCGTGGACGGCATCCCGGCCTCAGCCGCCCTGCGCGACGTCCTGCGCCGGTGCCTGGTCCGCGATCCCGATCTCCGCTACCAGCAGCCGCAGGACTTCCTCACCGACCTCCGGGCGGCGCCGGAGGTCGGTGAGGCGGCAGGCCGGTAGCGGGCCCGGCGCCGCCCCGGGTGGTCTGCCTACACTGACGGGCATGGCATGCCGCATCAGTGAACTGGTCCTCGACTGCGCCGATCCCGAGCGGCTCGCCGCGTTCTGGAGCGCGGTCCTCGGCTACGTCGAACTCGGCCGGGAGGACGACGGCAGCATCGAGATCGGGCCGCCCGGCGCCGGCTTCGGCGGTGCGCAGCCCACCCTCATCCTCAGCCCGAGCAGCGACCCGCGGCGCGGAAAGCTGCCACTGCACCTCGACGTCAACGCCACCGACCGCGACCAGGACGCCGAGCTGGAGCGGCTGCTGGCGCTCGGTGCCCGGCCCGCGGACGTCGGCCAGAGCGGCAGCGAGAGCTGGCACGTCCTGACCGACCCGGAAGGCAACGAGTTCTGCCTGCTGCGCACCCGGTTGCAGGCCCTGTGACCCGTGCGGCCTCCCTGAGGCCGCACGGGCGTCCAAGGCGCTCGGCGTACGCCCGCCGGTGTCCTGCCTCAGCGCTCCACGGACGAACGGCGGCGGTTGACGAGCACCAGGCCCGCACCCGCGCCCAGGGCGACGACGGCGCCCCCGACGGCCCACCGCGGGGTGTCGCCGGCACCGGTGGAAGCCAGCTCCGTACCGTTGCTCCCCGCAGGGGCGACGCTGCTCGGCGGGTCGGTGACGACGACGGCGGGCTTGCCGTCGCTGCCGGTTGCCGGCTTCGGCTGGTTTCCGGTGGTCGGCTTGCCGCCCGTGCCCGGGGTGGGAGTGGGCTTGTTGTGGGCCGCGTCCTCGGCCGCCTTGTCCATGGCGCGGGCCGTGTACTGGCCGACTTCCAGGAACTGCTTGATGCTCTCCGCCGTGCCGATCCGCAGGGCTCCCTTGCCGGCCTTGCGCACCTCGGGACCACCGGTGTTGATGATCTGCGAGACGCGGACGCGGTCGTCCGTCAGGCGGGCCTTGTACTGGCCGACTTCGAGGAAGTACCGCTGGTCCTCCTCCGTACCGTCGAGCGCCTTCTGCGCCAGCTCGTACACGCGCCGGCCGGTGTTCTTGTCGGCGAGGATCCTGGAGATCGCCACCCGGACGTCGTCCGCCGGGCGGCCCTTGACCGGCTTCGCGTCCGCCACCGTGTCCGGTGCCGAGGTGGGGACCGGCTGCGTGCCGTCGGCTGCGACCGCCGCGGAGGAGAACAGCACGGCCGGCGCGATGGCGACAGCGGCGGCGATCGCCGAGATACGGGCCATCTCCATGTGGTGAACCTGTTTCATATGAGAACCAGCTGAGAATACGACTCCAGGAATATGCCGGATTGGATCTTCCCTTGACCAGGCGCATCCACCCGCTGTCCGCACCGGAGCAGGTCAGAGGCGGCACAACGCATTCCGCCGTGCGGCCCGCACCCCGGTCTCGGGATGCGGGCCGCACGGCGGGCACGGAACACGGACGGCCGGCCGGTGGTGCCGGCGCCGTCAACCGGCGGGTCAGCCTATGAGGGCGTTGTACATCTGCCAGCCGGAGGTGACGAGCGTGCGGGCGGCGAAGGGCGCGGCCGCGTTGCCGGTGCCCCGGTAGAGCCACAGCTTGCCGGTGGTGTCGCGGGCCAGCAGGTCCGCCTTGCCGTCGCCGCTCAGGTCGGACGTGCCGACGATGAGGTTGTGCATCTGCCAGCCGGTGCCGACCTTGAGCCGCGCCGCCCACGGCGCCGCGACGTTGCCGGTGCCGCGGTAGAGCCACAGGTTGCCCGAGGTGTCCCGGGCGATCAGGTCGACCTTCCCGTCACCGGTCAGATCGCCCCCGCCGACGAGCATGTTGTGCATCTGCCAGCCGGTGCCGATCTTGACGCGGGCGGTGAAGGGCGCGGCGGGGTTGCCGGTGCCGCGCAGGAGCCACAGCACGCCCGCGGTGTCCCGGGCGATCAGGTCCGGCTTGCCGTCCGCGGAGACGTCGCCCACGCCGATCAGCCCGTTGTAGATCTGGTAGCCGGTCCCGGCCTTGACCCGCGGGGCGAAGGGCGCCGCGACGTTACCGGTGCCCTTGTAGTACCACAAGGTGCCCGAGGGCTCGCGGGCGATCAGGTCGCCGGTCCCGTTGGCCCGGAACCCGGACAGGTCGATCAGCGCGTTGTACCCCTGCCAGCCGGCGCTGAGCCGGTAGCGGTACAGGAACGGCACGCCGGCCGTGCCGCTGCCCTGGTACTGCCACAGCACGCCGGCGGTGTCCCGGGCGAGCAGATCGGAGCGGGTGGTGCCGCTGGACGGGCGAGTGCTGCTGATCTGCTGCACGTCGTCGGCCCGCACCCACGCCATACGGTGGTTGTAGCGGATCGGGAGGAACTTCGTCGTCCCGGTGACCAGTTTGTGGTCGCCCGGCGCGCTGTTGTCGTAGTTCATGGCGTAGAAGTAGTCGCCGGCCACGGCCGGGCCACCGGGCACGTAGACCTGGCCCGCCTTGAGGGTGTACTTCGTCAGCGCCTTGTCGGTGTCCGCCTGGACGGGCACCTGGGTGCCCGCGTAGTCGGCCGTCTGCGGGTAGGCCCGGCCGTAGACGGGGATCGAGGCGAGCCCGGCCTTGGCAGTGATGACCTGCTGCCCGGTCGTGCCGACCGGGGCGGTGCGCTGGCCGCCGGGGTTGTAGAACCAGCCCTGCTTGCCGCCGTACCAGATCGCCGTCCAGTCGCCCCTCACCGCCGCGACCACATAGCGGCCGCCGGTGACGGCCTTGGCGGCCCAGTCCGGGCCCTGGGTGCTGCCCGCCGCACCGCCGCGCAGATACGCGTCCGCGATCAGCGGGGAGGTGGTGGAGGCGTCGGAGTACAGGTAGAGGAAGTTCGCCGGGCGCGGGGTCTGGGTCGCGCAGGTCGGCGAGCAGTACACGATGGCGGGCTGGTTGGCCGTGGTGAACGGCGGCGCGATCGTGATCTCCTGGCCTGCCAGGACCGGGCTGCCCCCGCCGCCGTCACCGATCGGCGCGCCCATCAGGGCGAAGTAGTGGTTCCAGTCCCAGTACGGTCCCGGGTCCCAGTGCATGCCCGCCACATTGGCGTCGATCGGGCCGGGCACCTCGTCATGGCCGATGATGTGCTCACGGTCCAGCGGGATGTTGAACCGGCCGGCGAGGTACTTCACCAACGCCGCCGACGACTCGTACTGCGACTCGCTGTACCAGGACCCCGCCTTGATCGCGAAGCCCTCGTGCTCGATACCGATCGAGTGCATGTTCAGGGTCTTGTTACCCGCCTGCCAGGCGGTGTCCTTCGTCGGCACCATCTGGGTGACCAGACCGTCCGACGCGCGGATCAGGTAGTGCGCGGAGGCGGACGTCGCCGGGTTCTGGAAGGTGGCCAGCGAACCCTCGTAGCCGCCCTCGGTGTCATGGATGACGATGGAACGGATGTCGACCCCGTCGGCCGGCCGGTTCGTCACGTCGTAGTTGCCGTAGTCCGCCGGGTCCGTGCTGTTCTGCTTGAACGCCGCGGGCCGGAAGTCGCAGTTCAGACCCGACGGGCACTCGGGCGTCGGAACAGCGGTCGTGCTGGCGAACGTCGCCGCCAGCTTCATCTTCGCCGGTTTGACGGCGGTGACCGACGGGTCGGCGGGCAGCGTGACCCGCTGCCCGTCCGCGGTGACCCGGCTGTTGCCGCGGTGGATGGTCTGGAAGACCCGCTGCGTGAACAGGTCGGCGCCCTTGGTGTCGGGGGCCTGGCTGTAGCGCGCGACGGCCGCGTACCACTGGCCCGCGTCCTCGGGCAGCGAACCGGTCGCTTCCTTCTCGTACTGCGCCAGCAGCGCCGCCCCACCCCGGATGCTCTCCGCACGATCGGTGCGCAGCGACGCGGCAGGCTCATCCGTCAGCTTCGCGGCCGCGTCCAGCGTGTGCAGCCGGGGATCGGAGGTGTCCGCCAGGTCCGCATCGCCCTTCAGCGCACGCGTGGGGTTGAACTTCTTCATCCGGGCCGGATCGCCGCTCAGGTTCAGGTGCGACAACCGCTCCGCCCGAGTGGGCTCCTCGACGTCCTTCGCCGTCACCTGGGTCAGGCCCATGACGTTGTAGTTCCCGGCCGTGCTCGGCTGGCCCTGGTGCGTCTCCCACCGGGTCAGGTGGTACGACACGCCCATCAGCACGCTCTGCGGCACGTCGAACTCCTGCGCGGCGTCAGCGAACTCCCGCTGCAGGGCCGTGGCCGGATCCGGTGCGGGCGCGGTGCCGCCGGACGTGTCCGCCAGCGCGAACGTCCCTATGGCCGCCACGGTGCCCGCGATGAGCGTCGCCGCGATGCTGATCGGAAGGACTTTTCCCGACCGGCGGTGTGTACGAGTCAACGACCTGCCTCGATCTTCTGGCGCGCTCCGGCGCCTTCATGTGTCGTGTCAAAGACAGGCAGACGTTAGCAGCGCACAGGGCCGGTCGACGCAGCAGGATCGGGTGGAACGAGGGCGCGGGGAACCGGACGCCTGCGGCACGGAGCCGCGGGCCCGACGTGACCCCTTGGGAGGCCCCCCGCCTGGGCTCATATTGGTATTTTCGCAGACACCACTGCGCGCCCCCGCTAGGGTGAGGCGCAATCAGTCGTGATCACGACAGCACGACAGGTCGAGGGCGGAGCGGGATGATGGCGAGTACGGCCGCAGGAAACGGACGGCCCTGACCGATGGCGGCTCCGGTCGCGGTGCGCCCCCGCTCGCGGCGCCTCCTCCGCGCACCCTCCCCACCCACGACCCCCCGCCGGTTACGCCGGGCCCTCATCGCGCTGCTCCTGTGCACGGTGGCGTTATGGGGAGCACTGCAGTTGGCTCTGAGCGGCGCCCACACGACCATCGCCTCCGCCGCGGCCCACAGCGTTCCCGCGATCGTCGACACCTCGCAGGTGGCCTACTACCTGGCCGACGCGGACCGCGTCGCCGCCGGCAGCTTCGCGTCCGGGACGGTCCGCCTCAGCGGCCCCGGGCAGCGCTACCAGGACGATCTCAAGTCGGCGCACCAGGCGCTGGCGCGGGCCGCCGAGCACGATGCGGCCGGGACCGCCGGCAGCGGGCAGTTGCAGGCCATCGAGGGCCTGCTCGTCGAGTACACCAGCCTGATCGAACAGGCGCATGCCGCCGCGGGCCAGGGGGCCCTCGCCACCGCCTATCTGAGTTACGCCTCGAACCTGATGCACAAGCCCGCCGACGGAATCCTCGCGCAGGTGCGGACGCTCCAGGTCGCGAACCAGCAGGAGCTGAGCCGGCAGCGGCACACGCGGTGGCTGGCGCCGGCCATGCTGTACGGCGTGCTCTCCCCGGCCGCGGCGGCCCTGGTCCTGCTCGTGGCGACCCAGCGCTTTCTGAGCGGCCACTTCCACCGCCGGATCAACCCGTACCTGCTCGCCGCCTCGGCCCTGCTGATCACGCTGGCCGGATGGACGGTCGTGGCGACGTCCCACAGCGACCGGGCGTTCACCACCGCCTGCGACGAGGCGCTGCCCTCACTGACCGCCGCCTGGCAGGCCCGCACCCTCGCCCGGCAGGCCGCGGGCAGCGACGCGCTGGCCGTCGTCCAGACCGGCCCCGGGCAGGGCTTCTCCCCCGGCTTCAGCACCTACACCGCCCCGCTCGCGGACCGTCCGATGACCCCGGCCGTGATCCAGGCCGCCCGCACCGACGCCCAGGCGTTCCGGGGACTCCTCGCCGACCTGCTGCGCGGCGACCTCGGCCCCGGTGCCCCCGACAGCTCCGACAGCCCCGAGCGACGGGATACCGCCGTGCGCACCTTGCAGGACTTCCAGCACTTCACCGCGGCCGACGCCGACCTGCGGCAGCAGGCCGCCCGGCACGACTTCGCGGCGGCCGCCACGACGGACCCCGCTATGGTGGCGACCGCCGTGGGCCCCGGCGCCACCCAACTGGGCGGGGCCGGCACCGCCCTCGACACCGACCTCGCCCGCCTCACCGACCGGCACCGTCAGCGGCTGGCCGACGCCGAGGTCTCCGCGCGCTCCGATCTGGGACTGCGCCTGGCCCTTCCCCTGCTGTGCGCCGCGATCGCGGCGCTGTGCGTGGCGGGGCTCTGGCCCCGCATCGACGAGTACCGGGCGGCCCGATGAGCCGGCCCACCGCCAGGACCCGGCGCACCCGCCCCGTCTGGGCCCGGGCCGGTCTCGCGCTGATGCTCGTCGCCCTGTCCGCCCTCGCGGCATGCAGCTCAAGCGACTCGGACCGGGTGGTGCACGTACTGGGCACATGGACCGGCAGCGAACAGGACGCGTTCCGGGCGATGGTCCGACCGTTCGAGGAGCAGACCGGGATCACGGTGGACTACCAGGGGTCCCGGGACTCGGACACCATCCTGGCCGACCGCGTCAGCAACGGCGCCCCGCCCGACCTGGCCGTGCTGTCCAGTCCCGGACAGCTCGTGCAGTACGCCCGCGCCGGCCGGCTGACCCCGCTGGACGACGCGCTGGACCTGCCGGGCATGACCCGGCAGTACGGGGCGAGCTGGGTGCGGTTGGGCGCCGTGGACGGCAAGCAGTACGCGGTGTTCGTCAAGGCGTCCATGAAGAGCCTGCTGTGGTTCTCCCCCACCGCCCTGACCGCGCACGGCTGGAGGCCTCCCGGCACCTGGGAGCAACTCCAGGCGCTGAACCGGACGATCGCCGGATCCGGCGTGCCCCCGTGGTGCATCGGCCTGGAGTCCAGCTCCACCTCCGGCTGGCCGGGCACCGACTGGCTCGAGGACATCGTCCTGGCCCAGTCGGGGCCGGACGTCTACGACCGGTGGGCGAGCGGGCAGCTGGCGTGGAGCTCGCCGCAGATCAAACTGGCCTGGCAGACCTGGGGCAGCATCGTCGGCGCCAAAGGCCTGGTCCGCGGGGACGCCCGCGGCATGCTGCTCAGCAACTTCGGCGCCGCGGGCACGTCGTTGTTCAGCCCCACCCCGGGATGCTATTTCGACCATGCGGCGTCCTTCATCACCGGCTACTACCAGCGCTCCGGCACCCGCCTGACGCCCGGCCGGGACTTCGACGCCGTCCCGTTCCCGACCATCGATCCCCGGTTCCAGGGCAGCGCCGAGGTGGCCGGGGACCTGCTCGGAATGTTCCACCCCACCCCGGCCGCCCGCCGGCTGGTCGCCTACCTCACCACACCGGCCGCGCAGCAGATCTGGGTGGCCCGCGGCGGGGCGATCAGCCCCAACCGCGACGTGGCCGCCGGCGCCTACCCCGACGCGCTCTCCCGCCATCTGCGCCAACTGCTGCTCGACGCCCGCACCGTGCGCTTCGACGCCTCCGACCTGATGCCCACCGCACTGCAGAGCTCGTTCCACCAGGCCGTCCTGTCCTACGCCGACGACCCGACGCGCCTGGACACCCTCCTCGCCGACCTGGACCGGGTCCGCGCCACCGTCTACGCCTGACGCCCCGCGCCACCCGCGGCGCCCACCGGCGCCGATCACCCCATCGGGCGACACGAAGGGTACTGCCGCCATGGACGCCGTCTCCACTGCCGTCGTCTCGGCGCTCACCTCGGGCGCCATCTCGCTGAGCCTGGTACTGCTGGCCAACCGCCAGCAACGGCGAGACGGCAGCCGCGCGCAACGGGAGACGCAGAACATGACGTACCTCAATCCCCTGCGCTGGCACGCCGCGGAGACCCACCACCGGCTGTCGTTGTACGCCGTGCGCGTCGACCGGCACGGCGCCTACCGGCCCGCGCAGGTCATCGGCGACCCGCAGGACCTCGACGGCAAGGACGCGGCCTGGTTCGCGGGCACCGGATGCGCCCTGGTGTCCAGCGTGTGGATCACCGCGTGCCTGTTCGCCCAGATGACCCGCGCCCGCCATGACGTACCGTTCCTGCGCCTGTCCAACAAGGACGACACCGAGCTGATCACCTCGATCATGAAGGTCCATGTGGCCTTCGCGGCCTGCGGGGTCCTGTACGCGACGCAGTCGAGCATCGGCACCGACGCCCTGCTCGAGCCCGAGGGCCGGCTCCGCAGCTACCGCGAGTTCTGCACCGTGCTCGCCGAGCCGGAACGCCGCGCCTGGGCCAATCCCCTGATCCACTTCCACCTCGCCATCGCGGGCGGCGACCGCCGCACGGAACTGCAGCGGGCCCTGGAGGCGCTGTCCGCCCTGTCGGACTTCCTCGACGGCACCCTCGCCGGTGGGGCGTCCCTGCGTGCCCGGTGGGATGCCGAACTCTAGGCTGGGCAGGCTGGGGATGCGCGTACGCGCTCCATCGCGGGGGCAGGGGGCCGGTCGGTGTTACGCATCCACTTCACGGCGGAGGACCTGGCGCGCACCCGGGTCGCCGCGACGATCGGCGTCGCCGCGGAGGTCTACTACAGCCTGGAGCTGCTGCGGGACCGGCGGGACCTGGCGCACTTCCGCTCGTGGCGGTCGGCGGTCGCGGGCCGGTTGGGAGCGGACACCCGCCCGCTGACGTCCCTGGTTCCGGTGCGCGGCCCGGGGCTGGACCTGCTGGCGCTGATGGGTGACGCGCCGTCGTTGGACCACGCGGTGGACCATCTGCTGCACGCGCCGGCGTCCCGGCTGCGCCGCGAGTTCGACAGCCTCGACTTCCATCCCGGACACCTGGGATGGGCCCGGCGGGTGGCCGAGGGGGACCGCGAGGCGCGGCGGGAGGTCGCCCAGGCGGTGCGGGCCTGCCATCGGCTGACCGTCGAGCCCTACTGGCACAGGGGGCGGGCAGCCTTGGTCGCGCTGTCCACCCGCTGCGCGAACCTGGTCCTGGAGGGCGGCGTCGACCTGCTGCTGCGCTCGCTGTGCGCCCCGTTGGTCCGCTGGCGTCCACCGGTGCTGGAAGCGCCCTACCCGCGCCGGACCGACGTGCATCTGCGGGGCCGAGGTCTGGTCATCACCCCCACGGTCTTCACCACGGGCACGGTGAGTCTGCTGTGGGACCCCCTCGACACCGCCCAGCCGCCGCGGCTGACCGTACCGGTCCTGCACGAGCCGCTGGCCGATGCCCCGGCCGGGCCGGACGGCTCCCCCGCGCGGAGCCTGGAGTCCTTGCTCGGCCGCACGCGCGCTGCCGCACTGCGGGTGACCGCGGAGGGCTGCACGACGACGGAGCTGGCGCGCCGCCTCAACGTCTCGGCCGCGGCCGCCAGTCAGCACGCGACGGTGCTGCGGAACACGGACCTGATCACCACCAACCGGCGCGGCGGCTCCGTGCTGCACGCCATCACCCCGCTGGGGCTGGCCCTGCTGCGGACCGGCACCCTGACCGCGTCGTGACGCCGCGGGCCGCTGGGAGAGGCCGCTGTGGGTGGCCGGTCAGGGCGTCGGGGCGGTCTCCGCGGCGGCGACGGGGTGGCGGTTGGCGCGCACGATGGCGAGGTACTCGGCGACGGCGTCGCGGTTGCGGGTCAGGCACTCGATGCGCTCGGTCAGCCGGTCCCGTTCGAACTCCAGCGTGGCGAGCATCTCCGGGGTCGCGTCGGGGAAGTGGATGATCCGGGGTTTGTTCAGGCACGGGAGGATCTGCTTGATGATCCGGGTCGGCAGTCCGGCATCGAGCAGCCCGCGGATCTGCAGCACCCGGTCCACGGTGTACTCGTCGTACGCGCGGTAGCCGTTCGGGGCGCGGCCTGCGACGATCAGCCCCTGCTCCTCGTAGTAGCGCAGCAGCCGGCGCGGGGTGGCCGTGCGCTCCGACAGTTCTCCGATGCGCATGTGCGCCGCCTCACTCCCGCCCGGCTTGACCTTCACATGGATGTGAAGGTTCGAGCATACGCACCATGACAAGCGATACCACCCAACTGCCCGACTCCCGCGGCGAATCCGGCGACCCGAGCGGCCGGACGCTGCCGTGGCCCGCGCTGCTGGCGCTGGCGACGGCCGTGTTCATCACCAGCCTCACCGAGACCCTGCCCGCCGGCCTGCTGCCGGCGATGAGTGCCGACCTCGGTGTCGGCGAATCGGCCGCCGGGCAGACGGTGACGATCTACGCGATCGGCACCGCCCTCACCGCGATCCCCCTGACCGCGGCCACCGCGGGGTGGCGGCGCAAGCGGCTGCTGCTGAGCGCGATGGCGGGGTTCGCCGTCGCCAACACGGTCACCGCCGTGTCGACGAACTATCCCCTGACCATGGTGGCCCGCTTCGGCGCCGGGGTCGCCGCGGGCCTGGCCTGGGCGCTGCTGGCGGGCTACGCCCGCCGCATGGCGCCCGTCCATCTGCAGGGCAAGGCGATCGCGGTCGCCATGGCCGGCATTCCAATCGCCCTGTCGGTGGGGGTGCCCGCCGGGACCTTCCTCGGCCACGCCCTGGACTGGCGGGCGGCGTTCGGGGTCATGACGGTGCTCACCGTCGTCCTGCTCGCCTGGATCACCGCCACGGTGCCGGACCACCCCGGGCAGCGGCCCGAAGGCCGGACGCCGATGCTGCGCGCCCTGACCGTCCCCGGGGTGGCACCGGTGCTGTTCGTCACCCTGGTCTTCGTGCTGGCCCACACCCTGCTCTACACCTACATCGCCCCGTTCCTCGACCGGCTCGGCATGAGCGGCTCGACCGACCTGGTGCTGCTGCTCTTCGGCGCCGCCTGCCTGGTGAGCATCTGGATCGTCGGCATACACATCCACCGGCGGCTGCGCGCCCTCACCCTCGCCAGTACCGTCCTGGTCGCCGTGGCGGCCGCGGTGCTGGCGGTCCTGGCCGACACCCCCGTCCTGGTCTACCTGGCGGTGGTCCTGTGGGGGCTGGGATGGGGCGGTGTCCCCACCTTGCTGCAGACCGCGGCGGGCGACGCGGGAGGCGAGTCGGCGGATGCCGCGCAGGCCATGCTCGTCACCTTGTGGAACGTGGCCATGGCCGGCGGCGGCGTCGCCGGCGGCGTCCTGCTCGACACGGTCGGCTCCACGGCGCTGCCCTGGAGCGTCCTGGTCCTGCTGGCGCCCGTCCTGCTGGTCGCCGTGGCCGCCCGCGTCCACGGCTTCCCCGCGCGGGGCAGACGCGCGGAGTCTGCCCCGCTGCCGCACGACGGATCACGGCCGCACTGAGAACCTGCGGAGCTCAGCCCCTGCCGAAGAGCACGGCCGGGAAGGCGCCCGCGGCCCGGATGGCGGCGGTGAAGCCGCCGCCCAGTTCGGTGAGGCGGGCGGTGGCGGCCGGGCCGAGGTGGTTGTACGGGGCGGCGTCGAGCCGGTCGGTGAGCGCCTCGGCCTCGCCGCGCAGCGCCGTGCCCGACTCCGTGAGGTCGCCGGCCGCGTCCAGCAGGCCGCGCGCCCGCAACTGGTCCTGCGCGGCGGCCCACTGCTCCGCCGACCACCCGCGGGTCTGCATGAACAGGGCCGCTTTCGGCGCCGTGCCGGTGGCGTTGTGCATGACCAGCGCCTCGATGCCGGACAGGCCCGCGAGCGCCAGGGCGGCGAGGTGGCCGTCACCGCGGTGCTCGCGCAGCAGCGTCGCGGCGTACCACAGCGCCAGGTGGGGTTCCTCGGGCACGGGGAGGTCGGCGTTGGCGGCGTACAGCGGCCGCGCCTCGCGGCGGCAGGCCTCGGTCGCCCGCAGTGCCAGCTCGGCCGTCTCGCTCAACTCCTGGGACGCGAGGGCCTCTTCGCCGAGCAGCCGCCGCAGCATCTTGTCGACGCCGCGCAGCCGGGCGGCGATCACCGCGTCGGGGGTGGTGACGGTCCATGCGGCGGGGATGACCCGGCCCACGTGCTCGGGGTTGAAGTTGTAGAACGTCGCGGCGACGGTGCCCGCGCCGACCGCCCCGAGGGGGGCCGCGCGGCCCGCGAAGTAGATCATGGCGCCGCGCTCCAGCCCGAGGGCCGCGAGTTCGTCCGCGTGCTCCGGCGCGAAGTACACGCAGCCGTGCAGGGGGGACAGGGCGTGGTGGCACAGTCGGCCCGTAGTCGGCTCGAAGGTCGTCATGCTGCGGCTCCGGTGTCGGTTATGAGGGTGGGTCGTCCGGCCAGGTGGGCGGGGGGCATCAGGACTCCTTCGGGGGTTGGTGGTGCGGGCAGCTCGTCAGGGCGTCCGCGGTCTGGGTGAGGTGGTGGGTCAGTACCTCCGCGGCGGTGTCGGCGTCGCGGGCCAACGCCGCCTCCTCCAGCTGCCGGTGTTCGGCGGCGCCGTCCCGGTCGGGGTCGCGGTGGGCCGACCAGCGGCGCGCCAGCTCGCTCGCGGTCCACATCCGGTCGAACGTCGCGAGCAGGACGGGATTGCCGCACCCCTCCAGAAGGGTGCGGTGGAAGACCCGGTGGGCTTCGGACCACGCGCTGCTGTAGTACGCGCCCTCTTCCGGCACGTAGGGCGCGGTGCGGGTCAGCCGGTGGTGGGCGGCGCGCACCCGGGCCTCCCAGTCGACGTCGCCGCGTTCGACCGACAGGCGCAGCACGACCGGTTCGATGGTGCGGCGGGCCTCCGCGATCTCCTGCCAGCGGCGGTCGGTGAAGGCCGGGACGGCGAAGCCGCGGTTGGGCAGCCGGTCGGCGAGGCCCTCGCCGACCACCCGTACGAGCGCCTCACGCACGACGGCCAGGCTCACGCCCCGCTCCTTCGCGAGGTCCTGCGGCTTGAGGGCCTCGCCGGGGGCGTGGTCCCCCCGCATGATCGCGTCGCGCAGGTGGGCGTAGACCTGCTCGGACAGCATGGGCTTGCCCGCCGGGCTCGGAGGGTCGATCGTCGGGTTCATGCTGACATCATAGATGATCCGCACGATAATCGATTATCAAGGGCCGACATTGCGCCACTTCTCCGTCCCCCCGCGGCCCGGAGCGCTCCTGGCTAGTCCCGCGGCGGGCTGCGCCGGGCGCAGCGGGCTGCGCCGGGCGCAGCGGGCCAGCCGCTCGGCGAAGGCTTCGACCAGGCCGTGGAGCTCGTCCGGGCCTTCGATGACGAAGGGCCGGTCCAGCGAGGCGAGTACGGCCGGCAGCCAGTCCAGCCGCTCAACCCGCAGCTCGACGCGGCAGCAGCGCTCGGCCCCCGCCGGAGCGCCGTCCGCAAGCGGCAGCTCCGTCACGAGCGCGAGACCGGCGGGCAGCCGGGTGTGGATGTACGCGGCCGTCGCCTGGATTCGCAGGGCCACCTCGTGCCGGTACGGCACCGTGGCGAGTGCGGTCAGGACGCGCTCGGCCGGATCGAGTTCCTCGGGCCGCTCGAACGAGCCGGGCAGGACCCGCACCTCGCTGATGCGATCCAGGCGCAGCGTCCGCTCCTCGCCCGCCGAGGGATCCGCCGCCGTCACGTACCACCTGCCCGAGTGGGCGACGACCCCGTACGGGTGCAGGACGCGCTCGCTGCGGCGGCCGTCGGCGGCGGTGTACCGGATCGACACGGGTCGCTGGTGGTGCACCGCGTCGGCGATCGGGAGCAGGACCGCGGGCTCCGGCGCGGCGGCCGTGCCGGGCGGGTCGGTGAAGGCGAGGGAGGCCAGGACGGCGTCGAGCCGGCGGCTCAGCCGCTCGGGCAGCACCCGCCGGATCTTGGCCGCCGCGGTCTCGCGCGCCGTGTCCGTGGCCGTCGTCAGGCCCGAGCGCCGGCCCGCGATCAGGCCCAGCAGCACGGCCAGGGCCTCGTCGTCGCTCAGCATCAGCGGCGGCATGCGGTAGCCGGCGGCGATCCGGTAGCCGCCGTAGCGGCCGCGCACCGACTCCACGGGCACGTCGAGGTCGAGCAGCTGCTGGGCGTAGCGCCGCACGGTGCGTTCGTCGACCTCCAGCCGGTCGGCGAGTTCGGTCACGGTCCGCAGGCCGCCGGATTGCAGGAGCTCCAGCAGGGTCAGCACGCGGGCGAGGGGGCGGGTCACAGCGAAAGTCTCCCGCATATACCGGGCGAGTTCCGCCCGGTATCAGTCGTAGCGTGGGGCCACCGCCACCGACTGACAGGAAAGTCCCATGAACTTCGTCTCCCTCCGCATCATCACCAGCGACGTCGCCCGCCTCGTGGCCTTCTACGAGCGCGCCACCGACGTCGCCGCGACCTGGTCCACCGAGGACTTCGCCGAACTCCGGACCGCCTCGGCCACCCTCGCGATCGGCAGCACACGCACCGTCCCGCTGTTCGCACCCGGCTCCGCCCACCCGGCTGACAACCACAGCGTCATCCTCGAGTTCCTCGTCGACGACGTGGACAGCGTCTACAAGAACCTGAGCGGCTTCGTGGAGGAGTTCGTCAACGAACCCACCACGATGCCCTGGGGCAACCGCGCCCTGCTCTTCCGCGACCCCGACGGCAACCTCGTCAACTTCTTCACCCCGGTCACCCCGGCCGCCATCGCGAAGTTCACGCGCTGAGCACCCCGCGCCACCCGCACAGCACCCACGCTCACGCCCGCTTCCGAGCGCCGCGTCGCCGTCACTCCCCCGCCAGGCCCCGTACGGCCAAGGGCGCGGTGCCCGCCTGGCGGGGGCGGCCGGCGGGTCGACGGCCATGGCCGGATCCGCCAGAAGCTCGTCATTGCGGCCGTCGCCGGCCGGACGACATGATCAGCCCATGTCCCAGCCATCCCACCGCGTCGTCATCGCCGCCTTCCCCGGCGTCGAACTCCTCGACGTCACCGGACCCGCGGAGGTCTTCTCGGTCGCCACCCGGGTCGCCGGACCCCACCGGGCCGGCTACGCGGTACGGATCGCGACGCCGGACGGCGGCCCGGTGGCCACCTCCAGCGGCGTCCGCCTGATGGCCGACCTCACCTTCGACGCGGTCGGCGACCAGGCGGACACCCTGCTGATGGCCGGCGCGATCAGCCTGGTGGACGACCGGGTGGAGCCGGTGATCGACCGGGAGGTCACCGCGTGGCTGCGCACCGCGGCCCCCCGGGCCGGCCGGGTCGGGTCGATCTGCGCGGGTGCGCACCTGCTGGCCGCGGCGGGTTTGCTCGACGGCAGGCCCGCCACGACCCACTGGCTCACCGCCGCCCAACTGGCGGCCGAGCATCCGCAGGTCGCGGTCGATCCCGACCCGATCTTCATCCGCTCCGGGAACGTCTGGACCTGTGCCGGCGTCACGTCAGGGCTGGACATGGCGCTGGCGATGGTCGCCGAGGACCACGGCCAGCCGCTCGCGCTGGCCACCGCCCGGATGATGGTCATGTACGTGAAACGCTGCGGCGGGCAGAGCCAGTTCAGCGTGCCGCTGTCCGTCCAGGCGACCGCCGGGGACCGCATCGACGACCTGCGGGTCTGGATCGCCGAGCACCTGACCGACGACCTCTCGGCCGAAACCCTCGCCGCGCGCCTGCACCTGAGCGTGCGTCACTTCTCCCGGCTGTTCCGCCGGCGCACCGACACCACGCCGGCCGCCTACGTGGAGTCCGCCCGGCTGGAAGCCGCCCGCCGCCTGCTGGAGGAGAGCGACCGGAGCCTGCCGGACATCGCCGCCGCCAGCGGTCTGGGCTCGGTGGAGACCTTGCACCGCGCCTTCCAGCGACGCCTGGGCACCACACCCGCGGAGTACCGCCGCCGCTTCTGACCGCCCGCGGCCCACCTGCTCATCCCCCCTGACTCACCCACCGCCGCCCGGCGGTTCCTCGCCATGCCCGCGCAACCACCAGCCACCAGGAGGAGAACCATGCCCCGTACGAAAGTCGTCCCGATTCCGGTCATGGGCCGGCACGCCATCAACGCGTACCTGCTGCTCGGCCGGCGACCCGTCATCGTCGACGCCGGCACGCCCGGCAGCGGCCGGCGGATCTACGAGCAGGTCGCCGAGCAGGGCGTCGACCCCGCCGACATCGCGCTGATCGTCCTCACCCACGGCCACATCGACCACTTCGGCTCCGCCGCCGAGTTGCACCGCCTGACCGGTGCGCCCGTGGCCGGCCACGTGAAGGACCTCGGACCGTTCCGCACCGGCAAGGTCCGCGAACCGTATCTGCCCACGGGCCCGATGGGACGCCTGATGAACCGGAACAGAAACCTGCACGTCCGGGCCGAACCCGTCGAACCCGGCGTACTGATCACCGGCGAGACGCGCCTGGAGGACTTCGGCATCGCCGGCCGCGTCATGCCCACCCCCGGGCACACCGCCGGATCGATCTCCGTCCTCACCGACGACGGGGACCTCGTCGCCGGCGACCTGATCGCCAACTCCTTCATGGGCCTGATCCCCGGCCGCCCGGCGAACCTGCCCTTCCACGACGACGCCCGGCAGAACCTCGCCAGCCTGCGCGCGATGCTCGCCCTCGATCCCACCGCACTGCACGTCGGCCACGGCACCGCGCTGGAGCCCGGCCGGGTACGCCGCTGGGCGGAGCGCGAGCACGCCCGCCTGACCCGGCGGGAGGCCGCGGGCCGCCTCCCCTGCCGCGCCGAGGGCCCGTCGTGACCGTCGCCCAGCCGCGCTGCCGGCCGCCTCCAGCCGCGCGCCGCGTCACAATCCCGGCGGCTGTGTTGTCTTACTGCACGGACGCCGCCCACCGGGCGGCGACAGCCGAGACCCGAGGTGACACCGCATGGCATCGACAACCGGGGCGACGACCCCCACGGCAACGCTCCACCGCTTCCACTCCGCGGTCAACAGCGGCGACCGGGACACCATCGCCCGGGCCATCGACGAGTTCGTCGCACCGGACGTGCTCTTCCACGCGCCGGTACCGATGGGCGCGACGGGAGCCGAAGCTCTGAAGCAGGTGTGGGACGTCCTCCTGCGCGCGTTTCCCGACATCCAGGTCACCGTCGAGGAGACGGTCGCGGAAGGAGACCGGGTCGTCTCCCGGAACACCGTGACGGGAACCCACCGGGGCGAGTACCAGGGCCTGCCGCCCACCGGCAGGCCCGTCAGCTACAGCGAGATCTTCATCTTCCGCTTCGCCGGCGGTCAGATCGCCGAGATCCGCGGCGTCGTCGACGTGCTGGCGCAACTGCGCCAGCTGGGCGCCGTCCCGTCCTGAAACGCGGCCGGTCCTGCGCGAACAGCGCGGCCCGGTGCGTCAGCTCCGCGCTGATGCCGTACCGACGCGCAGGAACCGTCCAGTCGCCAGGACCACGGCGCGCGCTCGGTCCGGGACCCGCACGAGACCGTGCGCGATGCTGTGCACACTCAGGTACCAGAGTCGAGAACGGTGAAGCTGTGCAGGGTCAGCACGACGGAAGCCAGGGTCCCGAGAGCGCCGCAGACGGCCAGCAGCCGGTTGAAGCGGTGTCCTGATGCGATGGTGCCCGAGCTGGCGGTGCGCTCCCCATCGGCGAGGCGTCGGTCGAGCGGGGATGTCGCCCGGCACTGTTCCTCAGGTCGCAGCCGGTTGGAGCAACTTCCCTTCCGTCGACTCCCCTTGGGGCCCGCGCATCCTCTAACGGCCGGTATCGGCCCGTGGGTGCGGTGCGGTTGAGCGCAGCGCCTCGGTCAGGAGGGCCACGGCCGGGGGGATCTCCGTGTCGTTGATGTTGCCGTAGCCGAGGACGAGGGCGCGCTGCGGGGAGGGGGCGGTGCGGTAGGTGTCGAGGTCCGCCAGGCGCAGCCCGGCGGCGGTCGCGGCCTGGACCGCCGCGCGGGCGTCGGTGCCGTCCGGCAGGTGGAGCAGGAGGTGCAGTCCCGCCGCGGTGCCGGAGACCCGGCTGTGCGGCAGGTGGGTGGCGAGGGTGTGGACCAGCAGGTCGCGGCGGGAGCGGAAGCGGCGGCGGGCCGCGCGCAGGTGGGCGTCGTACCAGCCGCGGTCGATGAAGGTGGCGAGGGCGAGTTGGTCCAGTACCGGGGGCGCGGCGGCGACGGGGTTCGCGGCCCGCAGCGCCTGCGTCAGCGCGGCGGGCGCGAGCAGCCAGCCCAGGCCCAGGGCCGGCGACAGGGTCTTACTGACGGAGCCGAGGAGGAAGACCCGGCCGGGATCCATGCCCTGCAGGACGGCGACCGGGTGGTGGTCGTAGCGGAACTCCGCGTCGTAGTCGTCCTCGATGACGAAGCCGTCCACGGAGCGGGCCCACCGCACCAGTTCGGCCCGGCGGGCCGGGGAGAGCACCGTGCCGGTGGGGAACTGGTGGGCCGCGCCGACCACGACGGCCCGCGCGGGGGTGCGCACCAGTTCCTCGACGCGCAGGCCGTCGTGGTCCGCGGGCACCGCGTGCACGCGCAGGCCGGCGCTGCTCGCCGCGTCCCGCAACCGCCCCCAGCCCGGCTCCTCCAGGGCGACGTCGGTGATCCCCTCGGCGTGCAGGGCCCGGCAGGTGCGGACCAGGCCGTCGGTGACGCCCGCGCACACCGACACACAGTGCACGGGCGCGTCCGCGCCGCGCGAGCGCTGCAGGTACTGCGCGAGGGTGGTCCGCAGGACCGGGTGCCCGGCCGGGTCGGGCAGGCCGAGGTCGTAGTGGACCGCCGAGCCGGTGACCGTGCGGACGGCGTCCGCCCAGCGGCGGCGCGGGAACGCCCGCAGGTCCGGCAGGCCGGGCGCGAGGTCGTAGCGGATCGGTGCGCGCACCGGCGTCCGCGGCGCGCTGGAGCGCGGTGGCGCGGTGTGCGGGGTCCACGACACCCGCGTCGCGGAGCCCACGCGGGCGACGAGGTAGCCCTCCGCGACGAGTTGCCCGTAGGCCTGGGTGACGACCCACCGCGAGCAGCCGAGGTCTTCGGCCAGTGCCCGGCTCGGTGGCACGGCGGCGCCGAGCGTCAGCCGGCCGGTGCGGATCGCCGTGCGCAGGGCGTGCGCCAGGCGGTCGTGCAGCCGCCGCCGGCCGTCGGGCGCGGCGATGTCGAGCAGCGTGGCCCACGCGAAATTGGTCTGGGAATCCGCCATGGGATTGGAGCGTACCGTCGATCCGAATCCGCCTACCGTGATCATCATGATGGAGAACCTGGCCCTGGGGGCCATGCTGTTCGGCACGGCGCACGACGAACGTCGCTCGTTCGAGCTCCTCGACCGTTTCGTCGACGCCGGGGGCGTGTGGATCGACACGGCCAACTGCTACTCGTTCTGGGCCGATCCGTCCGGATTCGGCGGGCAGAGCGAGCTCGTGCTCGGGCGCTGGCTGGCTCGCCGCCCGGGCGTCCGCGACCGGGTGCGGATCAGTACCAAGGTGGGGTGCGAGCCGCTCGAGGCCGGGCGCTACCCGGAGACGGCCGAGGGCCTGTCGGCGGAGGTCGTCAAGAACGGGATCGAGGCCAGCCTGCGGCGGCTGGGCACCGACCATGTCGAGTTGTACTGGGCGCACAAGCCCGACCCCGTCACACCGCTCGAGGAGACGGTCGCCGCCTTCGACGAGTTGGTCGCCGCGGGCACGGTCGGCCGCCTGGGCTGCTCCAACTACGCCACCTGGCAGATCGAGCGGGCCCGGCGGATCGCGCAGGACCAGGGCGCCACCGGTTTCACCGCGATCCAGCAGCAGTACTCCTACCTGCGGCCGCGCCCGGCGACCCGGCCTTCCGTGGTGCACCGCTTCGGTGCGGTCACCGACGAGGTACTGCACTACCTCGAGCAGCACCCGGACATGGTCCTGTGGGCCTACACGCCGCTGCTGAGCGGCGGCTACACCCGCGCGGACAAGCCGCTGCCGCCCGAGTACGAGCACCCCGGCACCACCCGGCGCCTCCAGGTCCTCGACGAGATCGCCGCCGAGACCGGTGCCAACCGCAACCGGGTGGTGCTGGCCTGGCTGACCGGCGGAACCCCGGCCGCCACCCCGATCGTCGGCGTCAGCTCCGTCGAGCAGCTCGACGAGGCGGCCGCGGGCGCGGCCCTGCGGCTGACGGCCGAGCAGCGCGACCGCCTCGACGGCGCGGCCTGACCCGAAGGCCCCCTGAGCGGGCCGCCCCTGGCTGGCCGTGCCTGCCCCTGGGTGCCCGTGCCTGCTGTAAGGAAGATGTAAAACCCGCAGGCATGATCAGTTCGACTCAGGGAATGCGCTGGTCAGGAGGTTGATAACCATGGGTCCACTGCTTTTGGTTCTACTGCTCGCGCTCATCCTGTTCGGTGCCGGCTTCGCCCTCAAGATCCTTTGGTGGGTCGCGGTCGTCGTCCTGGTGGTCTGGCTGCTCGGCTTCGTCATGCGGGGCACGCACTCCGGCGGTCGCCACCGCTGGTACCGCTGGTAGTCGGCAACAGCCGGCGAAACGCGCATGGTGAGGGGCCCGACGGACAACCGTCGGGCCCCTCACCATGCCCGGCCCCGGGCCCCGCCGGACGTCAGCCCAGTGCCGCTGCCCCGTGCGATGAGTTTCGCGTTCCCCGCCGGTATGTACTGACGGGCCCGATCACGGCCCTGAGGATTCCGAACCACGAGGAGCGCACCATGACCGTGACCCGATCACTCGACGAGACCGCCATCCAAAGCGTCCTGGACGGCGTCTACCAGGCCTGGGACGCGGGCGACGCCGACGCGTTCGTCGCGGAGTACCGGGACGACGCCACCGCGATCCTGCCCGGCTCCTACCGCAGGACGAAGGCGGATGTCCGCGCGAGCATGGCCGCCGGCTTCGCGTCCTTCCTCCAGGGCACCACCAGCATCAACAAGCTGGACAGCATCCGCTTCCTCGGCGAGACGGCCGCGGTCGTGGTGAGTGAGGGCGGCATCAAGTTCCCGGGCGAGACCGCGATCCCCGCCGACCGCCTCGCGTACGCGACGTGGGTGCTGGAGAAGCGGGACGGCGCCTGGCTGGTCGTGGCCTACCACAACAGCCCCGCCGTCGTGCCGAGCTGACGCCTGCCCCCACGGAGTCGCCCTGCGGGCGCTGCGCCCCGTCCGGCCGGGACGGGGCGCACTCTCCCCTCGGCCTCGGTGGGCTGTGCTGCGGGCACAGCCGCCCCCTGCCACCCCGGCTACCGCGTCTGTCCCTCGTCCAGTTCCTCCGGCAGCCCGAAGGCAGCGAAGATCTCCGCGTCCTGGAACACCGTGTTGCGGCTGATCCCGGCCGCGGTGACGCTGAACACCTGCAGGGTGTGCAGGTGGTAGCCGCCGCCCTCCACCCGCCAGTAGGCCGCCAGCGCGGGCTGGCCGTTGGCGGCCGTCCGCACCATCCTCCAGTCCTTGCACATCGAGAAGACCCAGTCCATGAACGCGCCGTAATGCTCGCGGCCGGAGAACCAGTTGACCATCGGCGGCATCTCCAGCAGCACGTCATGGGTCAGCAGTTGCTTGATCGCAGCCACGTCGGCACGCTCGAAGGCCTCGACGAAGCGGTCGATCCGCGCGCGCACCTCCCGCTCGGACGGTTCGGCGACCTCCTCCTCCGGCACCCCCGCCTCGCGCAGCTGCCCCCGGGCGCGCTGCAGGGCGCTGTTGACCGCCGCGGTCGACATGCCGAGGATCTCCGCCGACTCCGCCGCGGAGAAGGCCAGCACATCGCGCAGGATCAGCGTGGCCCGCTGACGGGCCGACAGATGCTGGATCGCCGCGACGAACGCCAGCCGGAGCGAGCCGCGGTCCACCGCCGCCCCCGCCGGGTCCGCCCCGAGCAGCGCGTCCGGCAGGGGTTGCAGCCAGGTCACCTCGCCGCGCACCAGCGGCAGGGACGGGTCCTCGCTGGGGGCCACCAGGCCCGACGGCAAAGGGCGCCGGCTCCGGCCCTCGAGCGCGGTCAGGCAGGCGTTCGTCGCGATGCGGTACAGCCAGGTGCGGACCGACGCCCGCCCCTGGTCATAACTGTCCCTGGCCCGCCACGCCCGCAGGTAGGTCTCCTGGACCAGGTCCTCGGCATCGTGGACCGATCCCAGCATCCGGTAGCAGTGCGCCAGGAGCTCCGACCGGTGCTCGTTGATCCGCTGATCGAAATCCTCTGCGACGGGCCCCATCGTCCCTGCCTCTCCCCTGCCACGGCCGCAGCGACCCTACCGCAGCACCCCCGGCACGCCCCCGCGCTAGCGGTGGCGGTGCGAGCGCAGGCGGATCCACAGGTCGCGGGCCTGCCGGCCGGCCGCCGTGCGGCTGCGGGCCACCGCTTGCTGGGCCTCGCCGGCGGTCTCGACCATCGGCCCGGAGCCGGGCAGCGGCCGGCCCGCCGTCTCGCGCAGGAAGAACGTCGACACCAGACCCACTGCCCCGGCGACCATCAGGTAGTACGCCGGGACCATGGTGTTGCCGGTCTTCTCCACCAACGCGGACGCGAACAGCGGCGTCGTCCCCCCGAACAGGGACACGGAGAGGTTGTAGGCGATCGACAGGGCCCCGTAGCGCAGGCGCGTGGGGAACAGCGCCGGCAGGGTCGCGGCGGCGGTGCCGGCGAAGCAGACCAGCAGCAGCCCGAGGATGGCGCAGCCGAACGCGGGCAGCAGGATGCCTCCCTCGCGGATCAGCAGGAACGCGGGATAGGCCAGCACCATCAGCGCCACGCTGCCGAGGGTGAACAGCGGCCGCCGCCCCCAGCGGTCCGAGCTGCGGCCGACCGCCGTGATGGTCAGCACCACCAGCAGCATGGTGCAGAGCACCAGCACCTGGGCGGTGGTCTCGCTCTGGTCGAGCGTGACGGTCATGTACGTCGGCAGGTACGAGGTGACCATGTAGTTGGTGACGTTGTAGAGCAGGACCAGGCCCATGCAGATGAGGACGGCCTGCCAGTGCTGCGTGAAGATCTCCTTCAGCCGCTGGTGGCCGGACTGGCGGGCGTCCTCGACCGGGTCGTCCTCCGCGGACTCCTGCTGCGAGGCCGCGTAGGCGGCCTCCCGCTTGAACGCGGGTGTCTCCTCCAGCTTCAGCCGCATGTACAGGCCGATCAGTCCGAGCGGGCCCGCGACGAAGAACGGGATCCGCCACGCCCAGCTCTCCAACCCGTCCGAACCCACGGCCAGGGTGAGCACGGTGACCAGCCCGGAGCCGAGCGCGTATCCGACGAAGGTGCCGAAGTCGAGCCAGCTGCCGAGGAACCCGCGCCGTTTGTCGGGCGCGTACTCGGCGATGTAGGTGGTGGCGCCGGCGTACTCGCCGCCGGTGGAGAACCCCTGCACCAGCCGGCAGACGAGCAGCAGCAGCGGGGCGACGAAGCCGACGGACGCGTAGGTCGGCAGGAAGCCGACCGCGAACGTACTGAGCGCCATCATGATCATCGTGGCGGCGAGCACCTTCTGCCGCCCGATCCGGTCGCCCAGCGGGCCGAAGACCAGCCCGCCGAGCGGCCGCACGAGGAAGGCGGCGGCGAACGTGGCGAACGTCGACACGACCTGCGCACCGGGCGAGCTGGAGGGGAAGAAGACCTTGCCCATGGTGCCCGCGAGGTAGGCGTAGACCCCGAAGTCGAACCACTCCATGGTGTTGCCCAGGGCGGCGGCGGTCACCGCGCGGCGTACCTGCGGCTGGTCGGAGACCGTCACGTCCTGCTCGCTGAGCGCCTTCTTGCGCCGCCGCAGGAGCGTGCGCACCATGCGGTCCGTCGCGGGGTGGGACTGCGGTCGCTGCCCTGCCGCGCGCACGCCCCGGGACCGGCGCCGGGTCGGATCTGCCACGTCATCAGTCCCTCTGCCAGTGCGGACACCTCGGCCGAATCCCCCATTGTTGGGGGACGCGGTCGGTCGCGCCCGCTGGGACCGTCCGTTCGTGTCAGTGGCCGGGACCTGCCTGGCGGGGTATCCGGGCGGGGATGCCGTACGCGATGAACAGGTCGATGACCGTCGTCGCCCGCTCCCGGGCGTCCTCCGCGTCGAGGCCGTCGCTGCCCGGGTTGAAGCGCCAGATACCGGGAGCGGGGACGCTCACGGCCCCGGTCGCCGCGATCGTGGCCAGCGCCGTGAGCACCATGCCTTCCGTCAGCTCCGTGCGCCGGGCGACCCACTCCCGGTCGGGTATGGGGAACTCCCCCTCCGGCAGGCCCGGCGGACGGGGCCCGTCCATGATCCACTCGCAGATGGCCTCATGTACCCGGTCCACGTTCGCGAGGATGATCTCAAAGAGCTGTTCGCGTTCGCGGCCGCTTCCGAACGGACTCATCCCGGTTCTCCCCCCGGGCCCGCGCACACGGGCCTCCACCCTTTCAGTGCGCCGACCCTCCGCCCGCGTTGCAGCGGGCGACCTCTCCTCGCATGCACGGCCCCACCGGAACCCGGATGAGTACGCGGGCTCATGCGGCACGCCCGTCCCGGGCGGCAGGCTGAGGGAGGAGGTGCGCAGATGAACGAGACCGTGGCAGGCCGATGGCGCCGAGGGCGTGAGCGGTGCGCCCAGGCAGGTGGATTGCTGCTGGCGCTCGCCTTGATCGGGCTGTCGACGGCCTGCTCCCGTGAGCTGTCGGAGAAGTACCTGCGGGAGCAGGCCGCCTCGCCGGGGACCGAGGTCCTGCGGGTGGCGGAGGAGCAGAAGATCCGCGCCCTGATCGCGCGGCTGAGCGCGGTCGCGGGCGTGGAGCACGTCCGCACCCGCCTCACCGATGCGTGTGGCAGACCCTCCAGGAGCTCGGTCTTCGAGAGCAACCGGTCGCCGGACGCCCTCACGTGCCAGATGCAGGCCGTCGCCTACTTCGGCGTCCCGGGAGACATCGGCACCGCGCTCACGCGCATCGGGGCAGCCCGCCTCGCGGCATGGGGGCCACAGGACGATCAGGGCCGGGATGTACCGGGCGCGGCCGGCACGGTGACGTACGCGCTCGAGTACCACCGGGCGCGCGGCACGTATCCGGACGGCAGCCTCATGTCCGCGCCCACCCTCGAAGTGCCGGGCCTGCAGATCGACTGGGACCGGCCTGACCTGCCGCTCCGCAACGTCATCGCGGAGCCCGCCCCTTGCGCCGCGGACGACACCGCAGGAATCTACTCGCGCTGCTCAACCGTGCCGCCGGAACCGATCAGCGTTGCGGCCGCGCGGGCCCGGTACGGCACGATCCTGACCCTCACCCTCCACCTCAGCCCCCACTACTTCACCGTGCCCCGCCGGAAGTGAACCGCGCGGCCGGACGCCCCTGGTGCCTCGCTGACGCGGATGGCGCACGGCTGATGCGGATGGCGCACCGCGCACCGACGGCCCGCCTCACGCCGTGCCGCGCCGCAGGACCTCCACGTCGCGCAGGTGGCGATGCCGGTGATGAGCGGCCGCGATCGCGGCCAGGGACGGCCGGTCGAGTTCGAGATAGGCGGCGTTGAGAAGTTGGGCGGCCAGCCCCTCCCGGGCGCGGTCGCCGCCCGAGGCCCAGTGCAGATCGCGCCCCAGCACCAATGCCTGCGCGGGATCTCCCGCCGCGCAGCGCCGCCGCGCCTCCGCGGCGCTGCGCTCCAGGGCGGCCGGGTCCTCCAACGCCTCGCAGGGGTTGGCGGCGAAGCGGGCTGCGTCGGGCGCCGGCCCGCCGACAGCGGCCGCTCCGCAGACCAGGGCGCCGGCCTCGTCCAGGGTCGTGAGGCGGTTCGCGTCGAGGGGTCGGCGGACGAA
The DNA here is from genome assembly GCF_040636125.1 of Streptomyces sp. NPDC006733. Taxonomy (NCBI): domain Bacteria; kingdom Bacillati; phylum Actinomycetota; class Actinomycetes; order Kitasatosporales; family Streptomycetaceae; genus Streptomyces; species Streptomyces sp. NPDC006733. The sequence continues at coordinate 175,598 of NZ_JBEYJD010000011.1, forward strand.
GTCGTAGCGGTAGGAGTAGGCGCTGCCGATCTCCGGGCGGCGCTCGGTCTCGTACCCGTCCAGCGCCTGGCGCAGCAGCCCCAGCCGCACCAGCTTCGCCGCCACGTCCGGATCGTCCTGGTCGTCGTCCGCCACGTCGGTCCAGCAGCGCTCCAAGATCGCGCGGACCGTCTGCAGGGGCGTCTCGACCCGCCGGTCGATCCCGCCGCCGTCGCGGGTGTAGTACGACGCGACCGCGTCGCACGTGCGCCCGTCGTCGGTCCACAGCCCGTAGTGCAGACCGTCGGAGTGGCCGTACATGAAGGTCAGGAACTCCGGCGGATCGCGGTAGAAACGGCCGTGCACCCGGACGTCGATGCCCGCGCGCGGCTGCGGATCCTCCGCGAACAGATCCAGAATCCCGGCCGGGCCCACCGAGATGTCCGCCAGGGCCTGCCGCTCGGCCGGCCCGGCAGCGGCGCAGAACTCCCAGAACCGGAGGACGGAGTCGGGCAGTTCCAGGCCCCAGTCACGCTGGAAGCGCTCCACGACTCTCGCCCGGTCGTCCGGCCCGCGACCTGCTGAAGCCCGCATGAACCACCCTCCGCGGCCGGGGAAACGTGTGCGTTTGCTGCAGACCGAGAATAGAGGAGGTTGCCGGGCGGCCTGGACGCGGCTCGATCGCCCGCTTACGCTCGGCCCACTGATCGATCCCAGCATTGATCCCTCCGAACGCACAGGAAAGACATCTGCCCGGTGACGGAGTCGGCGTGGGACACGCGTCCCTGCCCCACGCCAGCACTGGACGGTTCCAGGCGATGACCACGGGTCGGCACCTCAGGACGCCGACGACCCCGTGTGGTCCGCCCCGCCGGGCAGCGAAAGGCACGCGCCGTGCCCTCGGCGACCTACCGCACCCTGCTCCGCACCCCCGGTGCCGCATCCTTCTTCCTCAGCGCCACCATCGGCCGCCTCGGCATCGCCATGACCGGCCTCGGCATCATCTGGCTGGTCCACGACCGGACCGGCTCCTACGCCGGGGCCGGGTTGGTCACCGGCGGCTTCGCCGTCGCCGAGGCGCTGGCCGGGCCACAACTCGCCCGGCTCATCGACCGCTTCGGCCAGACCCGCGTGCTGCCGCCGGCCCTCCTCGCCCACACCACCGCCGTCGTCCTTCTCCTGCTCCTGGTCGACCACGGCAGTCCGCCGTGGCTGACGACGGCGGCCGGAGCGCTCGCGGGCGCGACCATCCCGCAACTCGGAGCGCTGTCGTCCGCGCACTGGTCGGCACTGCTGCGCGGCGAACGGGCCACAGGGCTGTCCACGGCCTTCGCCCTGGAATCCCTCGGCAACGGGCTGTGCTACCTGGCCGGACCGGCACTGGTCACCGCGGTCGGGGTGAGCAGTGCCGGTCCGGCCCCGGGCACGCTGCTGGCGGCGTCCCTCGTGGTCGGCGGCGGACTGGCCCTCGCCGCCCAGCGCCGCACCGCGCCGGCGACGGCCGGCCCGACCGAACGCAAGCGCGCGGGTCACTCGCTGCTGCGGCCCGGCTTCCCGGCGCAGGCCGGCATCAACCTCACCCTGGGCCTGTTCTTCGACGCCATGCAGGTCTCGGTGACGGCCTTCGCGGTCGTGCAGGGCGCGCCGGAGCAGGCCGCGCCGCTGTACGCGGTGTCGAACTGCGCCGGCCTGCTGGCCGGCTGGCTCTACGGTCTACGCCAGTGGCCCGGCACTCCGCGGGTCCAGCTCTCCCTGGCAACAGTCTGGTTGGCGCTCAGCTGCCTCCCGTTGCTCGCTGCCGCCTCGATGCCGGCGATGGCGCTCGCACTCGCTGCCACCGGTCTGGCGATCCCCCCGACCCTGGTCCTCTCGTCCCTGCTCACCACGGCGTCGGTGCACCGCGCCCCCCTCACACAGGCGTTCACCTGGCTGAACTCCGCCAGCGCCGCCGGTTCGGCCGGTTCGGCAGCCCTGTCCGGACGCGCGGTGGACGCCCACGGCGCTCACGGCGGCTTCGCCATCGCCGCGGCGGCCTCCTGCCTGATGGCCGTCCTGACCGCGGCTCACGCGCTCGCTGCGCGCGCTGGCCGATATCGGCTCGACCGCGGTGCAAATCCCTGACACGGTGGCGCACTATGACCTCTCTCGGCCGGCTGACCGCCGCGGACGTGGAACTCATGCAGCAGCTCGCGCAGCACGTCACCGCCACTCACCCGGAACTGATCAACGCCGATGCGTCCTTCGGCGAACTGGCCTGGGTCTGGGGCAAGGGGCACACCGCCCACGGCGCCACGTGGCCGCGTCGACTGTGGTTCTCCGAGGGGGATCTGGTGGCGTGGGCCTGGGCCTTCCTTCCGCACCAGGTCAAGCGGAACGACGGATCGGTCAAGGACGTCACCGACGCCTACCTGAGTTACCAGGTCCATCCCGACCATGCCGGGCTGATCGCCGAGGTGATCGACTGGTACGACCGTACGGCGGCGGACGTGGAGCGGACGGTGGTGCCGAGCGCCGCCGATGGGTTCGCCCTGCAGCGATGGGCGGCGCACGGCTACGAGACCGACCCGTCCTCGCTCGGCGACCACGGATCCTGGACGCAGCTCAACGAGCGGGACCTCACCGACGTGGAACTGCCGGTCCTGCCCGACGGATTCCGCTTCCGCACCGCCGACGAGGTCGGCCCGCAGGCCGCGGTCCAGGCCCACCTGGACGCGTGGAGTCCCTCCTCCTACACCGCCGAGAGCTACCAGGGCGTCCGCCGCACGAGGGGGTACCGGGGCGATCTGCACCTGCTGGTGGAGGCGCCGGACGGCACGATGGCGGCCTCGACCATCATGTGGCTCGACGAGGCGAACCGCACTGCCGAGTTCGAGCCGGTCGGAACGCACCCGAACTACCGCCGCCTGGGCCTGGCCCGGGCGATGCTCCTGCAGGGAATGCACCTGTCGCGCGCAGCCGGCGCCACACGCATGACCGTCCCCTGCCTGGGAGCCCCCGGGTACCCCGCGGCGCGGGGCCTGTTCCACGGCGTGGGCTTCCGAGAGCTCACCCGCGACGCGCCGCTGGTCAAGACCGGGGCGCCGAGCTAGGAAGCCCTCTCATCGAGCGGGCCTGTTGCAACAGGTGCGGTGCGTGTGATGTTCGGGGCGGCCGAACATCCTTGGTCGTGCTGTAGCGCCCCACCGCCACGGTGTCGGCGAACCCGGTGGGCAGGGCCGTCGTCGAGCGCTACGAAGACTCCGAAGGGTTCGATCGCCGCAACCGTGCCGGAAGGCCCCGGTGGGCGTGGATGCCCGCCGCGCCTACCCCTGACGGGCTGTTGCGGACGCGAAGCCCAGCCACGTGTGTCGGTTGCCGGCCCAGCACCAGCCGACCTTTGGGGCGTTGCGGCGCTCCCGGCCGTCGCGGCCGGTGCCGTTGCTGATCCAGATGGCCGGGGTGCGGGCGTCCAGGGTGCCCTTGGGCTTGCGCAGGCGGGAGCCGATGGTCATGAAGCAGTGATCGCGCTCCAAGGCGTCGGGCCGCTGCAGCACCCAGTGGATGCCTTCGGTGAGCACCAGCGGGGTGCGCGCCTGCTCGGTGAGGGCCGGCAGGGCCTCGTCCGGGGTCCAGTTGGCCATCTGGTCGCCGCGATCGACGCCGCTGAGGAGGTAGAGCGGGGCGTCGGGCAGCACGACCGTGTCGATCGGGGTGAAGCGGTCGACGTCCGTCATGTCGGTGACGACGAAGCCGGGCTTGTCGTCGCGGCGCAGCAGCGGCGCGAGCGCGGACGCCGGAGCGCGCTCGGGGTGCACGGCGAGCAGGGCGCCGTCACCGGTGGGTGTCACGGCAGCCGCGGCGTATGCACGGACCTCGGCCGCGGTCAGGCCGGCGATCTCGTGCACCCCCAGCTCGATCAGTCGCTCGGCCTGCGCACGCAGGCCCGGAAGTACGCGGAGTGCGGTAGCAGTGGTGGTGGGCACGGTTTCCGGCACGATGCTCCCAGCAGCAGAAGTATGGGACAGGCGCAGACCAAACGAGACGGCTCGGCGAAATGTTCCCGTCACCACCGCGCCCGGCACTCGTGAACCACCGACCGCCTGACGCTGGGCGCGCTCTATGCGTCGTCGAGTTGGTGGTCCGACCAGATGTAGCTTTCGGGCAGCAGGGCGGTGATCGGGAGTGTTCGCGGGCCGTTGCCCGTGCCGACGATGACGTTGATGGCGGGGAAGTAGTCGAGCAGGACCTGGCGGCAGCGGCCGCAGGGCGGCACGACGCCGCGGTCGCGGTCTCCGACAGCGACGATGGTGTCCAGTTCGTACGCGCCCTGAGCGGCCGCGGTGCCGATGGCGACCAGTTCCGCGCAGGGGCCGCCGGTGAAGTGGTACGCGTTCACCGCGGTGATGATCCGGCCGTCGCGGGCGCGGGCCGCGGCCGCCATGGTGTGGTTGTCGCCGCGGCAGCGCGTTGCCGCGACGTGCGCCGCGGCCTCGATCAGTTCGTGGTCGACGGGGTCGGCCTGGGGCGTCATCTTCTCTGCCTTCCGGTCCGGCTGACGAGGGTGCCGGTCCAACATCGACATTGTGCAGGGCGGCGCTCGTCCGCCGCCGCCCGGGATCGAGATATCGTGATGTGTCGGAGTGTTCAGCGGGAGAGGTGGCGCATGGCCGTGGCGGCAGGATCGGATCCGGGCGAGTTGATCGAGGTGTTCAAGGCCCTCGGCAACCCCGCCCGCCTGCAGATCATGCAGTGGCTGAAGGATCCCGAGGCGCATTTCGCCGAGTACGAGCCGATCGCGGACCGGCAGGCGGTGGGCGTGTGCGTCACGCACATCCAGGCGAAGTCGGGTCTCGCCCAGTCCACTGTCTCCACCTACATGAGCACGCTGGAACGTGCGGGGCTCGTGCATCCGACCCGGGTGGGCAAGTGGACCCACTACCGGCGGGATCCCGAGCGGCTGGCCCAGGTGGCGCGGGCACTGGACACCACCATCTGATTGACAAATCGCGATACGTCGATATGATCTCTTCATGTCGACCTTCGATGCTGCCCCCATCGCCCTGATCGTCCACGCCCACCCCGAGCCCGCCTCCTTCGGCTCCGCCCAGATGGCCACCGCGGCGCAGACCCTGCGCGATGCGGGGTACCGGGTCGACATCCTCGACCTCTACGCCGAGGCCTGGGATCCGGTGCTCGCCCGCGCGGAGTTCGCGCCCGCCGACGGACCCTTCAAGCCCCAGGCGGAGCAGATGCGCGCCGTCGCGGACGGGACGCTCGACGCGGCGGTCGGCGGGCATCTCGACCGGCTGCTCGCCGCCGACCTGCTCGTGCTGTCGTTCCCGATGTGGTGGTTCTCGCTGCCCGCGATCCTCAAGGGGTGGGTGGACCGGGTCTTCGTGATGGGCGGGGTCTTCGGCGGGGACCACGGCCTGTTCGGCGACGCGGCGCTCGCCGGGAAGCGGGCGATGCTGCTGTTCACGACGGGCGGGTCCAGCGCGTCGTTCCGCCCCGGCGGAGCCTTCGGCCCGATGGACGACTTCCTGTTCCACATCCACCGCGGGATGCTCGAGTTCGTCGGCTACCGGGTCCTCGACCCCGTGATCACCTACGGCCCGGCCCACCTGACCGGCCAGGAACGCGCGGCGGCGCTCGACGCCGTCGCCCAGTCCGTCGCCCGCGCCGCGGCGGAGGCGTTCCCCGCCGGGGCTCGGAAGACGCGGTCAGCCCTGCCGGGTTGAGTGACCCGGCACGGCGGGGTCGGCCAGGCGGGCTCCGGGGCGCGTGAGCGTCCAGCGGGTGCTGTCGGCGAGATCTTCGACCGACGACTCGCCATCGTCTCGATGTCCTTCGTCGAAGCCGAGGTCAACAACTCCTTGCTGCTGGTGCGTCCCTCCAGTCTGCTGTCCGCGCTGACCGGGCTGTTCGAGACGTCCTGGCGCTCGGCGTTCCCCATGCACTTCAGCGACCGCGTCCCACCCGCGCTGCGCACGATCCATGTCCGGATCCTGGAACTGCTCGGCGCAGGTGTCACCGACGATGCCATCGCGGAGCTGCTCGGCGTCAGCCGCCGCACCTTGTCCCGCAACCTCGAGCAGTTGAACCAGCGGGCCGGCACCGTCACGCGCTTCCAACTCGCGCTGTACGCCGTCCGCAACGGGTGGATCTGACCCAGCCGCGTACCGGGTGGATCGACCCCCTTGTTCCGGACGTTGCTCCCTGCGCGGGACCGCACCTCATACGCAACAGAAGGTTGCACGTTCTCAGCATGAGGGCTAAGGTCATACGCAACCGATGGTTGCTTATGGGAGGCCCCTGGTGGAGTTCGGAAAACTGGAGCGCGAGATGCGCATCGACGCCGCGCCGGAAATCGTGTTCGACGTGGTGAGCCGCCCCGAGCACATCAGGATGTGGTGGCCCGACGATGCGTCCTTCGAGCCCGTGCCCGGCGCGGTCGGGGAGCTGGTGTGGGGGGACCGTGCGACGGTCGAGCCGTTCACGGTGGTCGACGTGGACCCGCCCCGCCGGTTCGCGATCCGCTGGATCGCTCCCGAGGGCCAGCGGCCCGACGCGGACAACTCCCTCCTGATCACCTTCGAGCTCGAGCCCTCCGGTGCCGGCACGATCCTGCGCCTGACCGAGAGCGGCTGGCGGCAGAAGGGCTGGGAGGCCGCCGTGCTCGAGGAGTCCTTCCGCGACCATGAGCGCGGCTGGGACCTGTTCCTGCCCAGGCTGCGCAGCTACGCCGCCTCCGTGGTGGCGCGATGACCCTCGCCGTGGACGACGACCTCTGGTCGGCGATCGGCGACCCGATCAGACGCCGCCTGCTCGACCTGCTGCTCGCGGAGGGTGTCGGAACGCCCACCACCTTGAGCGATCGTCTCCCGATCACCCGCCAGGCGGTCACCAAGCACCTGGGCGTCCTCGACCGCGCGGGCCTCGTCCACGCGACGCCCGCGGGCCGCGAGCGGCGCTACGAAGTCGACGAGGCGCAACTCTCCCGCGCCGTGCGGCAGCTGAACGAGGTCGGCCGGTCCTGGGACGCACGGCTGAACCGCATCAAGCGCATCGCGGAAGAGATCCAGCGTCGGACGAACGGCTGACCGGCGCCCCCGCCGAGGCCACAACAACGCGAACTTCTGGAGGACTGCTGTGAACGGACTGCTGCTCGAGGACAGGAACGCCGTGATCTACGGCGGCGGAGGCGCCATCGGCGGCGCGGTCGCGCGGGTGTTCGCCCGGGAAGGCGCCCGGGTCTTCCTCGCCGGACGGACGCAGGCGAAGCTCGACGCCGTGGCACGCGACATCACCGCCGCGGGCGGGCGGGTCGAGACCGCCCTCGTCGACGTATTCGACCAGGAGGCGGTCGACCGGCACGCCGAGGCGATCGCGACGACGGCCGGCGGCATCGACATCGCCCTCAACGCCGTGAGCGTCATGCACGACCAGGGGACGGTGCTGGCCGACCTCTCCCTGGAGGAGTTCATGCGGCCCATCGACGGCTTCCTGCGGACGCTGTTCATCACGAGCAAGGCCGCGGCACGCCACATGGGCCACAAGCGGCCCGGCGTCCTGCTGACGCTGTCCGAGCCGGGTTCCAAACTGGCGGTGGGCGGGATCCTGGGGCACAGCGTCAGCGCGGCCGGCAAGGAGGCCTTCTCCCGGGTCCTGGCCGCGGAGCTGGCGCCCGGCAACATCCGGGTGATCTGCATCCGCCCGCACGCGGTCGTCGACGCTCCGGCAGCGGGCTCCTACACCCGGGAACTGTTCGAGCCCACCGCGGCGGCGGCCGGACAGTCGGTCCGCGAACTGCTCGCGGACGGCGGAGGGATGGCGCAGGGCACGCTCCTCAAGCGGCTTCCCACGCTCTGCGAGATCGCGGAGACGGCCGCGTTCCTGGCGTCGGACCGGGCGGGAGCCATGACCGGAACCGTCGCCAACCTGTCCGCCGGCGCCCTGGTCGACTGAGACCGGACCCCGCCCAGGAGGATTCAGCCAATGACGCGGCGGGCGGGCATACCTTCGAACGGATCTGCGTAGCCTCCGAGAGAACCCGTAGGCGGCAGGTCATCCGGGAGGCAGCAGGTGTTCGGCGTCGTGGACACGTTGGCCCTGCCCCCGGCGCACCGGTTCGACTGGTGGTGCGAGACCGTCAGCCGCGGCGCGGCACCGACCCGCATCAGCAGTGACCACGCCGCCGACTTCGTCGGCAGGGTGGAAATGCTGTCGGCAGGGCCGCTGGAGGCGACCAGCATGTCGTTTCCCACGCTGCTCTCGGAGCGCACCCCGGCCCTGATCAAACAGTCCGATCCCGAGAGCTACGAGCTGACGCTGATCGCGGGCGGGGAGATGAGCGTCGCGCAGGCACGGCGGGAAGCGGTGCTGTCCGCCGGGGAATTCGTCATGTGGAGCTCCTCGCAGCCGTACACCGGCCGGGTCAGCAGCAGCGCGGACGCCGGCCTGTCCCAGGGCATCGTGCTGCATCTGCGCAGAAACCTCCTCCCCTTCTCCGAGGACCGGATCCGCCACCTCCTGGCCACCCCGATGTCCGCCTCCCAGGGCATCGGGGCGATCCTCGCCCACCATCTGCGCACCGTGTTCCAGGAGGCCCCCCGGCTGGGAGAACCGGAAAGCGCCCGGCTGGGCGCGGCGACCCTGCAGCTGGCGTACGCCCTGCTGGCCCAACACCTCGACGCGCACGCCTCCTTGGAGCCCGAGGCCCGCGGCGCCGTGCTCCTGGCGCGCATCGATGCCTTCATCGACGAGCACCTCGCGGACCCGCACCTGTCCCCGCACGCCGTCGCCGCCGGCCACCACGTGTCCGTCCGGACGGTGCACCAGCTCTTCCGGCAACGGGAGGAGACGGTGTCGGCGACGATCCGCCGCCGGCGGCTGGAGCGGTGCCGCTACGATCTGGCCGACCCACGACTGGACCATCTGCCGGTGCACGCCGTCGCCTCCCGCAACGGGCTGGAGGATCCGGCGGGATTCAGCCGCAGCTTCCGCCAGGCGTACGGCCTGCCGCCGGCCGAGTACCGAAGGACCGTTCGCACCCAGAGCGGCACGGCGGGACCCGCGGACCATGCCCCACCCCGGTGATCCGCGCTCGAAGGGATCGTCAGGCCCTGCGCGCAACGACAAGCATCCGTGCGCGCACCGTCAATGACCGCACCGGCTGTCCACCGGCAGACTGACGGGGGTTGGGCCCGCTGGGACCCCCTACACAGCCGAGGAGCCACCCATGAGCAGGACGAACCGCGTCGCCACGCTGCTCAGCGTAGCCGGAGCCGTTGTCACACTGGTGACGACGCCGGGCGCGGCCACCCCGAGCGCCGTCGCTGCGGCGTCCGTCCCCACCGCAGCGACGGCACAGGTCGCCGCCGATTCACCGTTCTTCTGGTGGGCCACTTACGACACCCAGCTGGAGTGCTCGCAGGTGGGTCACAACCTCGTGAACCGCGGCCCCTACGCGTCCTATGTGTGCAGCCGGGTCCTGGGCGGCTGGCAGCTGTGGGTGCGGGGGTACTGAGCGCTCAGTCTGTCGCCTCATGTCCGTCACGCCCACCGGCACGGTCGTGGCCTGCCGACGCGGCAGCGAGGTCGCACTGGTACCAGGTGCCCGGCTGCCCGCCCAGATCGGCCGGGCCGATCGGAACGAATCCCGCCTTGCTCAGGACCCTCTGGGACGCGACGTTCGCGTGGGAGGTCGCCGCGCGCAGCGTCCGCAGTCCGTGCCGGGCCGCCGCCAGCCGGCACAGGTCGCGCACGGTCGCGGTCGCCAGGCCACGCCCGGCGGCATGCCGCGCGACGCGGTAGCCGAGTTCGGCGGTGCCGTCCTCGAGGTCGACCAGGTTGAACCTGCCGAGGACCGAGCCGTCCTCGGCGACGAGCACGTAGAAGGCGCAGACGCCCGCGGCCTGCTCGGCCAGCAGCGCGGCGTGCCGGTCGGCGAAGTGGGCGAAGTAGTCGTCGCCGCGGTCGGTGATCGTCGCGGCGAAGTACTCGCGGTTCGCCAGCTCGAAGGCCAGGACCGCCGGGGCATGGCGGGGACGCAGCTGCTGCAGCTCGGGCATGGCCCGACTCTACGCAGCCGGCGCGCTGCGCCGCCCTGGGGTGGGTCGTTCGCCGGCGGGAAGTTACGATCGCGCCCATGAGTGAAGCCACCGGCGGCGGCGATCCCGCGGAGTTGTACGCCCGTGTCCAGGCCGCCACCGCCGGCTCGACCTACCGGTTGCAGCGGACGGAGCAGGGGTTCAACCTGACGGCGGATGTCCCGCAACCTCCGTCGGACCGGGGCCGCATCACCCAGATGCACACCTACCGCGTGGAGCTGCGTCCGCGGGAGGGGACCTTCACCATGACGGATGTCGTCCGCACCCAGGAGCGTGGCCGGGACGGTCTGCCGCGCAGGACGGTGACCACCGGGCGAAGCCGGTACCGGACCTGGGGCCGCGCTGTGGACGGCTCCGAGCAGCAGCACTTCTCGTCCGCCGAGGGCCACCGCCTGATCCGGGGCGCGGCCGAAGCCCTGGGCTGGCGGGAGCTGCGGCCGGTCAGCACGAAGGTCGCACTCGGCTTCGGCGTCGTCGGGGGCGTCGTGGCCCTCGGCACCCTGATCGCCCTCGCGGTCGTCTTCTGGCTCTGATGCGGGTGGGATCTCTCCGAGGGTGCGGGCCTGGCTCGATCACCTCCTCCGGTGGAGGATGTACGGGATCAGAACCGGGAGCGGGATCCGGACCGGGACCGGGACCGCACGAGCGCGCGGAGGATTTCGTTTCGTGACTGACGACGACTTGGCCGCCCACGCGCGAGCCCTCATCGACGCCAACCTCTACCTGGTCCTGGGTACGACCGATCAGGACGGCCATCCGTGGACCTCCCCGGTCTACTTCGCCCCTGCGGGCGACCGGGAGTTCTACTGGCTCTCCGCCACCGACGCCCAGCACTCCCGCCACCTCGCCGAACGCCCGCACGTGAGCCTCGTCGTCTTCGACTCCACCGTCGCGCCGTACCACGGCCGCGCGCTGTACGCGGTCGGCGAGGCGCGCCAGGTGACGGGCAGCGACGTCGACCGCGCACTGAAGGCGTATCCGCGGCCGGGCGGTGCGGGCGTGACCTCGTTCTCCCGCGATGAGGTCTCCGCGCCGGCCGCCTACCGCCTCTACCGGGCCATCCTGACGGAGCTGTGGGTCCTGTGTCCCCGGGAGCCCGGGCAGCCGTGCCCGCGCCACGGGCGCGCCGAGGACCACAGAACCCTCGTACCGGCGGGATGACCGGCGCGAGCCCGCGCCGGCAGGCGCAGGCTCCCCGCACTACGCGTGCACGGCGTCCACGACTCGGGTGACGTCGGACCAGTCGTCCAACTCACGCAGGCGCGCCGTGAGGGCAGTGCGCAGACCGTCCTCGGCCGCACGCCCCAACGCCAGGCGCAGGGGCGGCTGCTTGGCGTCGACGGCGGTGAGGACGGCCGAGGCGACGCGGGCGGGGTCGGCGAACGCGTCGGCGGACAGCTCGCCCAGTGAGCTCTGGACGGCGCGCACGGTCCGGTCGTAGTCGGGGACGGGTGCGGTGAACGCCAGATGGGACAGGAAGCCGGTGCCCATGTAGCCCGGCTCGATCAGGGTGAGATGGATGCCCAGGGGCGCGAGTTCGGCCGCCAGGGCGTCGGAGAGCCCTTCCAGGGCGTACTTGCTGGCGGCGAGCAGACCGACGCCCGGGTGCGCCGACTGCCCGTAGAGCGAGGATCCCTGCAGTACGTGGCCCGATCGCTGCCGGCGCAGGACGGGCAGCGTCGCGCGCAGCACGTTCAGTGGGCCGAAGACGTTGGTGTCGAAGATGGCCTTGGACTGTGCGTCGGTGGCCTCCTCGACCGCGCCGAACAGTCCGTATCCCGCGATGTTGGCGACCACGTCGATGCGTCCGAAGGCGTCGAGGGTCAGCTCCACGGCCCGGTGGGCCGCACCTTCGTCACGGACGTCGAGTTCGACCGCCACGACCTGGTCGGGATAGCGGTCGACGAAGTCGGCGACCGACTCCGTGCGGCGGGCGGTGGCCGCGACCCGGTCGCCGCGGTCGAGGGCGGCGATAGCGAGGGCGTGGCCGAGGCCCTGGGAGGCGCCGGTGATGAACCAAGTGCGGGCAGGGTTCGTGGTGTTGCTGTTTGTTGTCATGGTGATGACCATAGGCATGTAGCTCATAACTAGCAAGCCGTATGGGAGCGCAACGTCTATGCCCTTAGGGCCCTGGCGCCTATCCGGCGTCGAGTACAGTGGGCCCATGGCCATGGATGCGAACGGGACGACGACGCTGAGCCCTTCTGCGGCGGCCGAGGTCGTCCTCACCTTCGTCAACACCCGCGCGATCGACGGCAGCCGGGAGGAACTTCTCGACGGCGCGGCCTTCGCGCGGTGGCTGCGGCAGGAGGAGCTGATCGACTCCGCGTCGCTCGTCACCGACGCGGACGCCGCCGCCGCACGCGAACTCAGGGACGCCCTCGCTCGACTTCGTCATGAAGCTCGACCACCTCTCCTTCTCCGAGGCCGTCGAGCGGCTGGCCGCCAAGACCGGCATCGTGCTCCG